>PLTV01000367.1 GCA_003164635.1 Acidobacteriaceae bacterium | reverse complement strand
GCCGAAAAAATCCTCGCCAACGCCAAGCGGCCCGTGGAGGAAGAGGAAGATTAACCACCTGCGGTGCGGCAGACGCTCGCTATCCGCTCGCAGGAGGGGAGTGCTTTCCCAGGTTTCAAAATCGAGACCTGGGGCACCCAGCACCTGCAGGTTGAGTTCGTTCTCGACCGCGTGTTGCGTTGACCTTTATAGTGGGCAGCATGCATCGCAAAATCCCCGCACTCTGCGCGCTGTTCCTGCCCCTTTCCCTCGCTGCACAATCGTTTACTGTTTCGTTTCCAAAGGAAGTGAGCGCGCAACCGCTCGATGGGCGCATTCTGCTGGTGCTCTCGACGAACCCGAGCGATGAGCCGCGCAACCAGATCGACGACACGCCGCGTTCGCAAATGGTATTCGGGCTAACAGTGGATGGCCTGAAACCAGGTGAGGCCGCGGTTGTAGATGCTTCCGCGTTTGGCTACCCGATTCGCAACCTGAAAGACGTTCCGCCGGGCGAGTACACGGTACAGGCCGTGCTTAACCGGTATGAGACCTTCCATCGCGGCGACGGCAAAACTGTGAAGATGCACATGGACCAGGGCGAGGGACAGCACTGGAACTCGTCGCCCGGCAATCTTTATTCAAAGCCGCGGAAGATCACCATCGCCCGCGGTGGCACGCCGATTGCGGTTTCACTTACAGAGGCGATCCCGCCGATTCCTACTCCGCCGGATACGAAGTATGTCCGGCACATCAAGATTCAAAGCGACGTTTTGACCAAATTCTGGGGCAGGCCGATGTTTGTGAGCGCGGTTGTCCTTGTGCCTGAAGGCTTCGACGACCATCCCGATGCGCGCTTCCCCTTGATGATTTTCCACGACCATTTCGTGGAGGATTTCGACGACTTCCGCACCACGCCGTCCGATCCAAACCTGAAGCCCGACTACAGTGAGCGCTTTCACCTTGCCGGATATAACCGCATTCAGCAGGAAGAGGCCTACAAGTTTTATCAGCAGTGGATAGCACCAGGATTCCCGCGGTTTCTGATTATAAAGATTCAGCATGCGAATCCGTTTTACGATGACTCGTATGCCGTGAATTCGGCGAACGTAGGGCCGTATGGCGATGCGATCGAGAATGAGCTGATCCCGGCAATTGAGAAGAAGTTTCACGGCATCGGTCAGGGTTGGGCACGTTTTGTGTATGGCGGTTCGACGGGCGGCTGGGAGTCGCTGGCTGTGCAGATTTTCTATCCCAACCATTACAACGGCGCGTTCGCAGCATGCCCCGACCCGATCGATTTTCACGAATTCATGAACATCGATTTGTACAACGATAAGAACGCGTTCTACCTCGAGGGTGCGCATAAGCGCGTGGAGCAGCCGGCCATGCGCGATTACCTCGGGCACACACTGATCACGACCCGGGACAACAACGCATATGAACTGGCGCTGGGCGATCACGGACGCAGCGGCGAACAGTTCGATATCTGGCAGGCCGTATACGGACCCGTCGGACCGGATGGGTACCCTGCGGCGATCTTCGACAAGGAAACCGGCGAGATCGACCACAAAGTCGCAGACTATTGGCATGAGCATTACGATCTTGAAGCCATTCTCGAACGCGACTGGGCGAAGCTGGGGCCTGAGTTGGCCGGCAAGATTCACATCTATGTGGGCGCCGACGACACGTACTTTCTGAACGATGCCGTCTACCGCATGCAGGACTTTCTCGATACCACAAAAAATCCACCGTATGGCGGCGAAGTGACTTATGGCCCGCGCGCCGAGCATTGCTGGAACGGCGACCCGACGCTGCCGAACGCCTACTCGCGGCTACACTACAACACACAATATCTGCCGAAGATTCTCGACCAGATTCAGAAGACCGCGCCCAAAGGAGCGGACCTGACGAGTTGGCGTTATTGATGTTTCAGTTTTTAACCGACTGCAGATCGCCGTAATAGCCCGTCTTGTGACGGACGTTGAAGTCATCGGTGGACGCGCGAGGAACCGTAATGTCGATGCGATGAAAACTGCGTCCCGGCTCCTGGTTGTGCGGATAATAGCCGATCAGGTATTGCGTGCGCAGGTCGTCGCTGACTTGTGCAAACGCGGCATCGAGTCCCCCGGCATTGGCATAGAAATGCTTGCCGCCGGTCTGCTCTGAAAGCGTGATGAGCGCGTGCTCTCCGCCCAGGTCGCGCCCCGCGCTCGCCTCGATGGGCACATCAATGATCGAATAGATCATGACCTCGTGGCGCAACGCCGACTCCAATGCCTCCTGGTAGGTTGTGCTCTTGGCGGTGTCGCCGCCGTCGGAAACGAGCACCAGCACGCGCCGCCCATCCTTTCGTCCCAGCCCCTGCGACCCCAGCAGAATCGCATCGTAGAGGGCCGTTGCATAATCCGCATGCAGTTGATTCAGCCCGCGGTCGATCTGTGCAATTTTGTTGGTGAAGGGCGACAGCTCGCGCACCTCGGTCGCGAATTCGAGCAGGCTCATCTGGTCCTGCAGGCGCAGAATCGCATGAACAAAGCGATGCGCCGCGGAAGCCTCTTCCGCCATGTCCTTCTTCACGCTGCCGCTGGTGTCGATAGCGAGCGTCAGGTTCAACGGCATCTCCGATTGCCGTTCGAACACCGCGATCGTCTGCGGCCGGCCATCTTCCTTCACGGAAAAATCCTCGCGTTTAAGTCCTCCGACGATGGCTCCATTGCGGTCGGTCACGCTCACGAACACGTTGACCAGCTTCACATCGACGCGCAAAGTAGTCTCCTGTGCGGCGAGGGGTGCAATCATCCAGACCGTTGCAGTGCAAGTGAGAACCACCAGCATAGCTGCGGTATTCCATCGAACGATGCGCGTCTTATTTTTCATCCCGCGCCTCCGTTCCCGTCAAGATTTCCGCGGGAAAAGCCTCTCCATCGGCCCACACCGCGCCATCGGTGAAGGTTTCCTTCTTCCAGATCGGTACGGTTTTTTTCAGAGTGTCAATCAGCCAGCGGCAGGCTTCGAAGGCCGGGCCACGATGCGCGGCCGCGACGACGATCAACACGCTGGTCTCGCCGACCTGCAATCGGCCCAGCCGGTGAACGATTGAAGCATGGCGCACAGCAAAACGGTGTGTTGCCTCGTCGACCAGGGCGCGCATCTGCTTCAGCGCCAGCGAGTCGTAGGCCTCGTAATCCAGATAGAGCGTCTTGCGCCCGCGAGTGTTGTTACGCACAATGCCGTCAAAAACAACAACGGCTCCATCCTCGTCGTTCCTGGCAGTTTCAGTGATCCCCTGCACATCAATGGGAAGATGGGTGAGCGAAACGGCTATTGAGTCGTCTTCTGCAGCGTCGCCGGCACTTTCCTCAGACGCCGACCCACCGGAAACCGGCGGCAAAAGCGCGACCTCATCGCCATCGCACAGCTCATGGGAGCGGTTCACGTACGCAGCATTCACGCTGACGGCGATTCCCTGCTCCCAACGGACGGCATGGGGCGCCAAGGCGCTCATCTGTTCGATCAGCGCGGCCACCGTGGCCGATGCCGGCAACTCAACCGGAGTGGACTCGACGCCGAACCAGTCTTTCAAAACCCCAAAGCAAAGAACCTGCACACGCATCACACTTAGAAGAATACCGCCTGCTGCTTAGACGCAACCGAAGCGGATTCCGGGCTTTGACTACACCATCTTGTAGAGAAAGCCGGTTGGCGTGCCCCACAGGTTCCGCGCCCGATCCTCGTAAAAGATGCTGAATTCGATGCCGGACAGGTCGTAGTCGAATAGCGGCACGCGGTCGAATGTGTAATCGCCGCGCACCGAATACTCGTCGCCGCTGCAATCCACCATGAGGGTTTCGCCCGTTGACAGCCGCTCGGGATGCGTGAGCAGAACCGACGCGAAGGCAAACACGCCAAGGCTGAATTCATTGCCCGCGAGGGCCACCCGCGTCCTGCGCGCCGAGGATCCCCGATGCAACATTCCCATCTGCGCGCCCACAACCAGCATGTCATTCCCCTCCTGTTGCTCGGCAAGGATTTTCTCCGCCAGCTTCGACCGCTCGCTCTGCCGCAGAAACTTGTCGCCGATCTTGCCGATGATCCGGTTGGAGAACTTGCGCTTTTTCGCCACCGCCTCGAGGATCCTGTCGACGGCCTCGCTGTAGGTGGGCGCCAGCGCCTGCCAGCGTGGAATTGCAAACCAGGCTTCCGCGCCTTCGGGCAGTGGGCGGCGCGCCAAGCGTTCGTGGCAGCTTCCCAGCGTGGGAAACAATTTACGCAACTCCGTCACCTGGGCTTCAAGGGGGCGGACGCGATAGGTGGGCGGATAGATGCGATCGGAGCTCGTTTCCTCATTCTTGAACTTGTCGCTCGCCGTATGTTTCTGGATCAACGCGACGATCCGCTCCACCACTTCCTTGCGGAGTTCCTTGCCCGCATCGAGCACGGACTGCGCGGTCTGCCGGTCGAGTTGTTCGAGCGCGTTGCGACCCGCGCCGAGCGCTGCCTCGGCAAGGAAATCGTGGAGGAGCCGCTCCTGCTGTTCCGTCGTGTTTCCCGAAAGGTGCAGCGGAACCATTTGATGGGGCGTGACCGGAGAGGTTGCCATAAACACCGCTTTCGCGCATCCGCGCAGTGGACTCTTCCCCTCTCATCGGCAACATTCTCCTCAGCCTTCAGCGGCGCATAAACAAGTTTCGCGATTTACAAACAGAACGGCCGGCAGTTTCGCCGGCCGTTACCTATTGACCCCAGTTCGGGAAGCTATTTACGCCACAGCCGCCAGGCTCTGGCCGGGTTCGGCCGGCCTGGTATCCGGATGCGCATTGAGCAGCGGCAGGGCGACGCCCAGTACATCTTCAATCCGGCTTGCGTAATGCACCGTCACCCCTTCCATCAGTTCGGGGGTCAGATCCTCTTCCACATCCTGGCGATTGTCGGCGGGGAGAATGATGGTTGTCACTCCGGCCCGGCGCGCAGCCAGGAACTTCTCTTTGATTCCACCCACCGGCAGAACATTGCCGCTGAGCGTAATCTCACCCGTCATCGCGGTGAGCGGGCGCACCGGCGTATCTGTCAGCAGCGAAGCCAGCACGGTCGCCATCGTCACGCCTGCCGAAGGGCCATCTTTCGGAATCGCGCCCGCCGGCACGTGGATGTGCAGGTCAATCTCGCGTGTGAAGTCCTCAGCCAGACCCAGGCTCGCCGCGTTCGACCGTACCCATGTCAGCGCCGCCTGCATCGATTCCTGCATGACCTCGCCGATCTGTCCCGTCATGGCGAAGTTGCCCTTGCCCTTCATCTTGTTTGCCTCGATGAAGAGAATGTCGCCACCGGCCGGAGTCCACGCCAGTCCAACTGCCACTCCGGGCCGCTTCACCCGCTCGGCCACTTCGGTTTCTACCCGCACTTGGATGCCGCCCAGGAACTCTTTCAGCACATCGCGCGTCACAACAAGCTTTTCGGTCTTGCCCTCAACCACGCGCCGTGCCTGCTTGCGGCACACCGTTCCCAGAACCTGTTCGAGCTTTCTCACCCCGGCTTCGCGCGTGTAGTGGCGCACCACCCAGCGCACGGAATCCTCGGGGAATTCAATCTGCTCTGTGGTGATACCGTTCTCCTTGATCTGGCGCGGAATCAGGTACCGATTGGCAATGTGCAGCTTCTCTTCTTCGCTGTAGCCCTGCAAGGGGATAAGCTCCATCCTGTCCAGCAGCGGCGGCGGGACCGTATCGAGCTGGTTCGCGGTGCAGATAAACAGGACTTTGGATAAGTCGAAGGGCACATCGAGATAGTTGTCGCGGAACGAGTTGTTCTGCTCCGGATCGAGGGTCTCGAGCAGCGCCGACGCCGGATCGCCGCGGAAATCCCGCCCCAGCTTGTCGATCTCGTCGAGCATGATGACCGGATCGTTGACCTCGGCTCGCCGGATGCTCTGGATGATCTGCCCTGGCAGCGCGCCGATGTAGGTACGGCGATGGCCGCGAATTTCCGCTTCGTCGTGCATACCGCCCAGCGAGATTCTCTGGAACTTCCGACCCAGCGCCCGCGCGATGGAGCGGCCGAGGCTCGTTTTGCCAACGCCCGGAGGTCCAACGAAGCATAGGATTGGGCCCTTCATATCCGGCTTCAGCTCAAGCACCGAGAGGTAGTCCAGAATGCGATCCTTCACCTTTTTCAGCTCGTAGTGGTCCTCGTCCAGAATCTCCTTGGCCTTGGCAATGTCGATCTTCTCGCCCGAACTCTTGGCCCATGGCAATATAGCCAGCCATTCAATGTAGTTGCGTGTGAGCGAGTAGTCAGCCGCCATGGGAGACATGCGCGAAAGCCTTGACAGCTCTTTCAGAGCCTCTTTCTTGACGTCCTCGGGCATGTTGGCGTCGTCGATCTTCTTGCGCAGATCCTCAACCTCGCGCTGGCCCTCGTCCTGCTCGCCAAGTTCCTTCTGGATGGCCTTCATCTGCTCGCGCAGATAGTAGTCGCGTTGCGATTGCTGCACCTGGTCCTGAACTTCGCTCTGGATTTTGGTGCGCAGTTGCTGCACTTCAATTTCTTTGGCCAGATGCTTGTTCAACAATTCCAGCCGATCGGCGACATTGGCCGTCTCCAGCAGCTGCTGCTTATCGTCTGTGGTCAGAAACGGCAGCGAGGAGGCTACGAAGTCCACCAGCCGACTCGGCTCGTCGATATTCGCGGCAATGGTGCGCAACTCATCAGAAAGCGTCTGCGACTCCGAAACAATCTGCTGGAACTGGCCGATGACATTCCGGACCATAGCTTCCGCGTTGGTTGAAGCTGTGGGTGCAGATTCTTCAAGAGGCTCGACTTCCGCGATGAGATAGGGCTCGGTTTGCACGTAACGCACTATCCGGACCCGTTCAACTCCCTCGGTAAACACGAATCGGCTCTGGTTGGGCATACGCACCACTTTGTGCACCGTTGCCAGAGTTCCAACGGAGTGCATGTCCCCGGGCTTGGGAGCGTCCAGGCGGGCGTCCAACTGCGCGGCAACCACAATCGCCCGCTCATCTCCCATCGATTCAATAAGTTGAATCGAGCTTTCTCTCCCAACGGTTAAGGGTAGGACGGCATGCGGAAACAACACGGTATCGCGAACGGGTAGAACGGGGATCTGGCGGACACCGGAAAGGAGCTTGCCAGTTTGGCTTTTAGGGGAAGGTGACGGGTTAGGCTGGTTCGTCATTGAGTGTCCTCATATCAACTTTTCTTAATTAGACAACGCAGGGCTGCAAAAGTTTCAAGATTCGCACTCCAGGGCAATTTTGTCCTCAATCGCCAGCCCTCGTTTTCTAATACGGACGGATTCACGCTCCGGGTTCCATTTCATCCTTCGCCGCTCTCTCCATTTTCCGTTCACGGCCTCACTCGGTGACGCACAGGACCGTGTTGACTTCGATGCCGGCCGGCAAACCGGCGGAGCGTCCCCGGCCGGAAGCGCCACGGTACCGCCATGGTCTTTATCGACAGGAATGGAATGGGAAGTGAGAACGCCCCGGCATCCGCACGGAGAGCGCGGAGGTTTCCGCGCACGCTGAATCAGAATGGGAAGTGCGAACGGAACCCGGCTGGCGGGTCAGGCAGGCTCGGCGGCCAGATCGGGAGGCGACGAGTCGAGACTGCTCTTCGCTTCGAGCGCCTCTTCGGGCTTCTCCGCGTCAATCTTGATGGCCTGCTCAATGTGCGTCCATAATTCATCCGGCGGATCGGTCACGGGGAAAAGCTGACGCGCCGCCTCAGCAATTGTCTCCAGTTCCGACAGCAGTTGCCGGCACAACTCGCAGGATTTCAGGTGCGGATGCGCGGAAATATCGTCACCAGATCCGACCAACTCCGGTAATTGGGCTTGAAACTCCGCACAGGTCATATTCTTGGGATCTTCAGTCATTTCCGCTTTCCTCCTGCGGATGGACACGCAGCGCGTCGCGCAGCTTGAGCCGCGCCTTGTGCAACTGGGACTTGCTGTTTCCGATGGAGCACTCGAGCATATCGGCAATTTGATTATGCTCGAAGCCCTCAATGTCGTGCAGCACAAAGATCAGCCGGTACCCTTCGGGTAGACTGTCGATTGCCTTTTGCAACGCGAGGCGGTCGATGGCGCCGGCAAGGGTGGGATCCTGCGTGCCAAAGCTCTTGCCCGCCCGATCTTCAACGGTGGGATCCATCGCCTCATCCAGCGAGATGACCGGAAGCGCTCGTTTGCGCAGGTGCATCAACACCACGTTGATCGCCATGCGGTGCAGCCACGTCGAAAACGCGGAATCGCCTCGAAAAGTGGCAATCTTGCGATGCAGCTGCAGGAACGCCTCCTGGGTCAGATCTTCGGCCTGGGCCACGTTTCCAACCATGCGCAGGCAAAGGGAGTAAATGCGCCGCTTGTTCATGGCATAAAGCTGGGCGAAGGCCTCGTGGTCTCCGGCCTGGGCGCGTTCCAGCAGCGCCGGAGAAACCGCAGAGCTTGCGCCGGCGGAGGAAACCGGCCGCAATCCGGCACTGGGAACCTGGGAAGATACCCCCGGAGATTTTGCTTCGGGTGCTGCATCTGCCAACTGCATAAAGGGACCTCGCATGGAGCTTCGCATAGCGTTGCGGCCCGCACAACCTGGGAACGAACTGCACCCGGGGATATTTCCTAGCTAGTATAAAGGGAGCCGGCGCTTTCAGGTCGAATTCCGCTCCAAGGGCCCAGGATTCACCTCTGCCGCCACGCGGGTTGACACCATCCCGTTTCGCAAACGAGGCTTGGTTGCTTGCGTCTTTGGGAGAGTGATGATTTTCAGGAGAGAGCCGTCCGGGTTTTGCTGGAATTGCACGCAGGTCGCCTTGCGGGCATTCTCGCGTCGTGGCCTTGGCGCCGGCTCTGGAATTCCGCACAGTTTCCTGATCTTCCTCGGCGCCCTGCTTGCTCTCCAGTCAGTTCCAACAGCCTCCAGTCAGGATGTTGCGGCCCTTGGCGCCGTCGCCCCCCCACACTCCGCAATCAGGCCTGTTGCGCCGGAGATTCCCACGCAGTGGCAGGGCAAACGTGTCGCCAGCATTGCGTTTGAGGGGGTCAGCGCCGCCCGGCTGGCTCCGCTCCCCAGCCAGCTTGCGCAAACGGCGGGAAATCCTCTCGATGCCGACAAACTGAAGCAGAGCCTGCGCCAGCTGTATGCAACCGGACTCTACGACGACATTGCTGTCCAGGCATCGGTCGGCGGCGACGGCATTGCGCTCGTCTTTAAAGGAACGCCGCGCATCTTCATCGGAACCGTGGGCGTGGATGGCGCCAAAGGGGCGACCATCAATACCCAGCTCGATCGGGCCAGCGGGCTGAACCCCGGCACACGGTTCAACACTGCCAAGCTGAACCAGGCTCTGGAAGAAATGCGGACCACGCTGGCAACCAACGGCTTCCATCGGCCGCAAATCGTCCATACGCTCTCGCCGCATCCCGATCAGCAGCTTGTCGACATCGCGTTTCACGTGACGAGCGGATCACAGGCACGTATCGGCAGTGTGCAGTTGTCAGGCGATGCTGGAATGAACACAGAAGAGTTTCGGCGTCACGCACACCTCAGGATCGGCGCACGCGTCGATCACGATACGGTCAATCGCGCCCTTGCCGGAGTTCTGAAGCAATATCGCAGCCAGGACCGGCTCGAAGCTGAAATCAAGGTCGAGTCGCAGGAGTACGATCCCGGCTCTAACCGAATCGCTTTCCGCTTTTCAGCCACCGAAGGACCCCGCGTCCGCGTGCGCATCCAGGGTGTGAACATGGACCAGGAGCGCGTACGCAGGGTGATCCCCATCTATGAAGAAGGCACCGTCGACGAAGACCTTCTCATCGAGGGAAACCGCCGCCTGCGCGACTTCTATCAGCGACTGGGCTACTTCGACGTGAAGGTGAGCCACCAGCAGATCTCCTCCGCGGGAGAAGTGGAGATCGTTTTCAATGTGGATCCCGGCTTGCGCCGCCGCGTCGACAAAGTCTCGATCGAGGGAAATCACTACTTCAATCAAGCCACCTTGCAGCAGTTGCTCAGCGTTCATGCGGCCGACACCCTGGATCATCACGGCACATACAGCCAGGCGCTTGTCTCCTCCGATGTGAGCGCGCTCGAATCTGTCTATCGCAACAACGGCTTCGCCCATGTGAGGGTTCACCCCGAAACGAGTACGCCTGAAACGGGCGCCACCGACAACAGTCTTCCCGCGCCCGCGGCCAAGTTGGGAAAAGCCGCACGCGCAGCAAAATCCAAGCAGGACCAAATCGCACCGCTGAGTTTGACCTACAAGATCGAAGAAGGCCAGCAGCAGCGCGTGGGTGCGGTGAGCATTGAAGGGGCAGAACACATTGGCACCGAAAAACTTGTGGCGTTGATGAACACCGAAGCCGGTCAGTTGCTTTCGCCGCACAACCTCGCCGGAGACCGCGACGCCATTGTGACTGCTTACCTGAATCAGGGATTCGAACACCCGCAGGTCGATGTCACGCAGAAACCCGATCCATCGCAGCCCAACCAGACTGACGTAACCTTTCACATCACCGAGGGCCAGCAGGTCTTTGTCCGCGATGTGCTGCTCACCGGGCTTCATTACACCCGGCCGGCAACGGTTGCCCGCGCCATCACGATACACCCGGGCGACCCGCTCAGCCAGAGCGCGCTCCTCGATACGCAGCGGAATCTCTATGAGTTTGCGCTCTTCAATGAAGTTGATCCGGCCGTCGAGAACCCTAACGGCGGCGACACGCGCAAAACCGTCCTGCTCCAGACAGCCGAAGCCCGGCGCTGGGCCCTCACCTACGGCTTTGGCTTCGAGGTGCAGACAGGTACGCCCCACTACAACTGCGGGCTCATCATCCTCAGCGGCGCGGTGTGCAATTCCCAAGGTAAAACCGGCATCAGCCCCCGCGTGCTCGCCGACATCACCCGTAACAACCTCTTCGGACGCGAACTCTCTGCTTCGCTACAAGGCAACTATGGTCTGCTTGAGCAGAAGCTGAGCCTGCTTTTTCAAGACCCGCATTTCAGCCTGAACCGCAACTTCGGTTTCTCCTTCTCCGGCGGCTATGCCAACAGCCTCGACGTGACCACATACGTTGCTTCGCGCCTTGAAGGAGGCTTTCGGCTTTCGGAGCACTTTGACGCGCCCGGTTCCTGGCTTTCCAAGGCCAACAGCTTCCTCTACGAGCTGACTTTTCGCCGTGTCAAGGTCGAAGCCGACAGCCTTCAAGTCTCTCCCGGCGAAATCGCCCAGGAATCGACCGCAGTGCGCGTCGCCGGCCCATCCTTCACGTGGATACGCGACACCCGCGACTCGGTCCTCGACGCGCATCGCGGCACCTACACCAGCTTTCAGGAATTTCTCTCAGATAAATTCGCCGGCGCCCAGGCGACGTTCAATCGACTTGACGTTTCCAATTCAAGCTATTGGAGCTTCGACAAAGACCGCTTCGTACTTGCCCGCAATACTCGTTACGGCCAGGAACGCTCCTTTGGAACGGCGGAGACCGAGCTGATTCCATTGCCCGAGAGGCTCTACGCCGGCGGATTTACGTCGTTGCGCGGCTTCTCTATCAATGCAGCCGGACCGCGCGATCCCGAGACCGGCTACCCCATTGGCGGCGCCGGCGCTTTCATCAACAGCACAGAAGCGCGCTTGCCCCCGCCCACGCTTCCCTACCTTGGCGACTCGGTGAGCTTTGTCCTCTTTCATGACATGGGCAACGTGTTTACCAACGCCTCCGATGTATGGCCCAGCGCCATTCGCACACGCCAGCCCGATCGCGAAACATGCAAGAATCTCGACATTGTGAACCCCAGCGCTCCCGATCAACCCCCGGCCGGTCCCGTCACTTCAACCGGCTGGCAAGGCCAGTGCAACTTCAACTACTTCTCGCATGCTGTGGGACTTGGGGTGCGCTACCATACGCCCATTGGGCCAATCCGCTTCGACTTCAGCTACAACCTGAATACCCCGATCTTTCCCGTCATCTATAACTACTCCAATCCAACCGCGCCGCCCACCGTAGGCGAGGCGGCCCACTTCAACTTCTTCTTCAGCCTGGGGCAATCGTTCTGATGAACTCCAACGCCGCAATCCGCTTAAGTTCCGCGCCACTACGGATCGCCGGCTTGTTGGCGTTTTCACTCTTCATGCTGTGTGCAACATGCGGAATTCATGCGCAGGATGCGCGGCCCGCGGCGCCCATCGTCCTTGATCATGTCGTTGCCGTCGTCAACAATCAGGCCATTCTCTCCAGCGACATCGACGACGAAATTCGCCTATCGGTGCTCGACCCTGGACGCGGCGGCCTTGGCGCTCTCACCCGCGATCGCGCCCTCGACCAGCTCATCGGACGCGCGCTCATTCAGCAGCAAATCCGGCAGGAAGACGCCGAGGCAGTCGAGCCGACGCAAAGCGAAGTCGACGTCCGCCTGATGGAACTTCGCAAAGAGCTGCCCGCCTGCGTTCGGGCTTCCTGCTGGTCGGACGCAGGCTGGGCCGCGTTCCTTGCCGCCAACGACCTTAACGAGCCCCACGTCGAAGAGTATCTTCGCCTGCGCATCGAAATTCTGCGCTTCATTGAGCAGCGTTTTCGCCAGGGCGTGAGTATCTCATCGCAGGACATTGAAACCTACTACCGCAAAACACTTCTGCCCCAATACGCGAAGAACGCCACGATTCCCACGCTCGATAAGGTCTCATCCCGCATTGAAGAGATCCTGCTCCAGCAGCGCGTGAATGCGCTCTTTGACGATTGGCTCAACAACCTGCGCAAGCAGGGCGATGTCGAGGTACTCGACCCCACCTTCGAGCCCGCATCACCGCAACCTTCGCCAGCCTCCGCGCCCGGCGCGCCCGCGGCTGGGACTGAGCCGCAACACAGCATACAAAGAGGAAGCCTATGACCGAGCCCGAGTCAAATCTTCCTCCTTCCATCCCGCCTTCGCGCTCCTCCAGCCCCGCAAGGCGCCTGGCAGTGTTTTGCGTCTGGCTTGGCTTGTTCACCTTTGCCGCGGGCTTGCTCCTCTATCTCTTGGCAAACTCCGGGAACGCGCAAAACCTCCTGCGGCGGCGCGTGATCGCTTCTATCGAAGAATCTACTGGCGGCCGCGTCGATATCGCAACGTTTCACTGGCATCTTTTCAGCCTTGAAGCAGACGCCGACGGACTGGTGCTCCACGGGCGCGAAGCCTCTACTGAGGAGCCCCTCGCCCGCATCAGACGCATGCGCGCCGGCATCAGCATTTTTGGCATTTGGAGCCCTCGCATTCTTCTTCGCGAGTTGGAGATCGAGCAGCCCGCAATCCATCTCATCGTCTATCCCGACGGTTCCACGAACGTGCCGCATCCGCACAAGCCTCGAAAGGAATCTGGACCCGTTCTCGATTCCCTGTTCGAACTGAAGGCGGACCACGTCTCCCTGCAGCAAGGCACGCTAAACTTTGAAAACCGCCAGGCGGAATTCGACTTTCAGAACCGCTTCACGCTCCTCGCCCTCGATGCTCACGACGTTTCTGCACTGCTGCGCTACATTCCCGCAGGCGGCGGCGATTCGGAAACCTACCGCATTGAAACCGGCGCCACAGACATTCGACTCGCGCGCGGAAACGAGAAACCGGCTCTCGGTTCCATGCAGGCGACGCTCGATCTCTCGCGCTCGTTGGCTATGCTGCATTCTCTGCGCATCACGACAGGGTTTCCAGCACCCGCGGGACATCGCACCGAAGAGCATTCATTTGAAATTTCTGGCACTCTACACAACTTCAGCCGCCCCGCGTGGCAGGCGCGCATCACCGGAGATTTAGACATGCGCGTGCTCGAGCCAAGCCTCGGCTATCCTTTTGCGCCGCAAGGTATCGCACGTCTCGACCTTGAAAGTGCAGGCGAGGGCGCTGAATTTCGCACCGACGGCAGCATCCACGTCGACGATGCATCCTACATCGGCACCGGCGTTGTGGCTACGGGAATCCGGCTCGACGCCCACGTGCACGCCGATCCGCGCCGCCTGCTCATCAATCGCGTGGTCGCACGGCTGCGACAGGGGGGCCAGCTTGAGGGCGAGGTCGACCTCAGTCCGTGGCTCCCGACCAATTCCACAGCCGCCGCACTCGAACGTTCCGGACTGAATAGCATCCGCGCCACAGGCGCCGCGCCTCACCCAACCCCGTCGAATCCCAACATCATCACCATTCCCGTCAACGGCAGGGTCACAGCAAACTTCAAAGACATTTCCCTCGATGCTCTGCTTGACATGGTCGGCCAGTCGCCTTTTCAACGCCTTGGATTCGACTCTTTGCTTAACGGCGTGGCCGTCGCCAACTGGAATAAGGGCGATCAGCAAACGATTGCCGTCGATGCAAAGCTTGAAATGAACCCTTCCGCGCAGCCTGTTTCCGGGGAAGTTCCTGCGACTGGAGCTATCGATGCAACCTACACGCAGCGCGATGGCGGCGTCGATGTGCGCAAGCTCGAACTGCATCTGCCCGCAAGCCAGGTTGAAGCCACAGGGCATCTCGGCGCCTATCCGCTCACCAGTCCTTCAGGGCTCTCGGTCGATTTCCATTCTCGCAATCTGTCTGAATTCGACGCGCTGCTGCGCGACCTTGGATTGAATCGCTATGGCCACGCGGGCGCGGCGGCGCTTCCCATCAATCTCACCGGCCAGGGCGATTTTCACGGCAATTGGACCGGCTCGCTGATCGATCCGCATCTGTCCGGAACCGCCAAAGCAACACAGATTTCGATTGAAGTGCCGGCTGCAAACTCCGGTTCGTCTCTCTCCCCGGAACTCGCGCAAAGCCGCCCGCCTTTTTTCCATCTGGACTCAGTGGAAGCCACGGGGAGCTACACCGGCGAACGCATCACCATTCAACACGGCGTGCTCAAACGCGGCGCTGCCTCCATCGCCGTCGACGGAACTCTTGACGCAACACCGCCAGCGAGTCCCAAGGCGGATCCTGCGTTCGACGGGAATTCGACGCTGCACGCGCACCTC
>PLTV01000355.1 GCA_003164635.1 Acidobacteriaceae bacterium | reverse complement strand
ATCGTCTTCATTCTCAGCCCACGCGGCATGGCTCTTGGGGAATTGCAGGAACCGCTCCGTGCGTCCCTCTTCCTCGCCCGGATCGGCGGTAGGCGCGTCCTCCACGCGGACCTCCGCCGGAAGAGCCGACCGCAGCAGGAAGCCCCGGATCTCGCCCCAGCCATTCTTCTGCTCGTATCTGCTCTTGACGTAAGGACGGCCGGAATCCGTAGGACGGAAGGTCGTTTCAAGATACTTGCGTTCGCTGGCCCGCAGTTCGCGCGCGCTTCCGTCGGTGTTTACGTAGATATAAGGATANNCCCATGCCGCCCGCTGTTGCACCTTCTTATGCCGTCGCAGCAGGATCCAAACCAGAAATCCGGCTCCAGCAATCAATGCTGCCACGATCACTGACGTCGTCATGCGAAGCTCCTCAAAGCGAAGATCCGGAGAGAACGCGGCATGTTGACTGCAACTCCAATCCCAAAATCAATTGAGCTGCCGCCATCTTCGACCCCATACGGATTCGATCTTCTCATCCGGCTACAATAAGACGCGGAATGATTTGGAAAACTTTACAAACGGAAGTCATCGCTGTCGGAACCAGTGGGGAATCAAATGGGCTGGTTACCGGCGTAGAGTACGATTCGCGCAAAGTTGCGCCCGGCGCCGTCTTCGTCGCCATGAAAGGCGGATCGACCGACGGAAATCGTTACATCGATAAGGCTATCGCGGCCGGCGCTCTCGGCATCATCACCGATTCCGCGAATGTCTTTGACCATCTCCTCGTCTATCGCCCCGAACTCCCCGTTCTCGAGGTCGAACATGGACGCCGCGCTCTTGCTCAGGCCTCCGCCGCATTCTTTGGCCATCCGGAACAGAAGCTCGCCACAATCGGAATTACCGGAACCAACGGCAAAACCACCACGGCCTTTCTCACCGAAGCCTTGCTCAACGGCGCTGGACGCACCACCGTCCTCGTCGGAACCATCGAATATCACGTGGCCGGTGTAGTGCGCCCCAGCGTCCACACCACGCCCGAATCCCGCGACCTCTTCGAGCTCATGGCCGAAGGAGTTTCGCGCGGCGCACGCGAGTTTGTCACGGAAATTTCGAGCCATGCCCTCGACCAGGGCCGGGCAGCAGGCATACCCATTGACGTGGCCGTCTTCACCAACATCACCCGCGATCACCTCGATTACCACGGCACCATGGAGAATTACTTCGCCGCCAAGCGCAGCTTGTTCGATGGCGTCGTCTACCCACCGCCACGCGTAGCCGTCATCAATGCCATGGACGCACGCGGTCCGGAACTGGCCGAAGCTGCGCGCAAGGCCGGAGCCGAGGTGCGAACCTATGGAATCGGACAGGGAGATTGGCGCGTCGCCCGCTTCACGCTCACGCCCGGCGGTGCCGTCCTCGATCTCGAAACCCCCGCCGGGTCTGCGCAAATCGTGTCGAAGCTTGCCGGCGAAGTCAACGTCCTCAACCTGCTCGCCGCGCTTACTGCTGCGGAGGCGCGCGGTGTTACGTTCGCCGAGTTTGCCGAACTCATTCCGAGCCTCAAACCCGTTCCCGGCCGCTTTCAGCCCGTCGATGCCGGGCAGCCGTTCCTCGTCATTGTCGACTACGCGCACACCGACGATGCACTGCGCAATCTGACTGTCCTCGCACGGCAAATGACCGCGCAGACCGGCGGCCGCGTCATCACAATGTTCGGCTGCGGCGGCGATCGCGACCGCACCAAGCGTCCGAAAATGGCACAAGCCGCGGGCGAATCCAGTGACTTCGTCGTGGCCACAAGCGATAATCCCCGCTCCGAAGATCCGCTCGCGATTCTCGCCGAAATTGAGCCCGCCCTCAAAGCCACCGGCGTCCGCTACACGGTCGAGCCCGACCGCGCCTCCGCGATTGCCCTTGCAATTGAAGCCGCCAGCACCGGTGACGTGGTTCTGCTTGCCGGCAAAGGCCATGAGACGGAGCAGATTCTCGCTGGCCGCACGATTCCCTTCGACGACGCCCAGATTGCCCTTTCGGTGCTCAAGCAATTCGGCTATGGTGAAGAGCGATGAAACTCTCGCTTGCAGAAGTAGCCATTGGTGCGGGCGTCGTTCTTGAATCTCCGTTGAGCGTGGCGAATGCAGGCGCGATCGAAGCCCTCGGATATTCCATCGATTCGCGCACCGTCTCCGCAGGAGATTTGTTCTTCGCCGTGCGTGGCGACCGCCTCGACGGACACGACTATGTACAGGCTGCCTTCGCGCGCGGGGCTGTGTCCGCTGTCGTCTCGCGTGCCCGTGTGGCCACACTTCCCGATGCAGTGTTGGCCTTGCCATTGCTCATCGCAGAAGATCCACTTGCCGCCCTGCAGTCCCTTGCGGCACATGTCCGCCGCCGCTGGGGCAAACGCGTTGTCGCCATTACCGGCTCCGCAGGCAAAACCACAACCAAGGAAGCCGTGGCCGCCGCACTCGGCGCGCAACTCAATGTACTCAAGTCGCGCGGCAACCTGAACAACGGTTTCGGCTTGCCCTTGCAGTTGCTGCGACTCGAGCCCGAGCACGAAATTGCTGTGGTCGAAATGGGAATGAATCACGCCGGCGAAATCGCGGCTCTGGCCCGCATCGCCATTCCCGACTGGGGCGTCGTCACCAACGTTGGCACCGCGCACATCGAAAATTTTCCCGATGGCCAGGCGGGCATTGCGCGCGCCAAGCTCGAACTGGTGGCCGCACTACCAGCCAGCGGCGTCGCCTTTCTCAACTGCGACGATCCCTATCTCTCGCAGTTCGGCCGCGAGTTTCAAGGCCGCGTGATCTACTTTGGCGCGGGGCCTTGCGCCGATCCGCAAACCCTCGATGTGCGCGAAGACCTTGACGGCCTGCATGTCCGCTTCCGCGCCGCACAGCGCACGGCGACCCTCACGCTTCGCTTGCTCGGCAGCCACAATGCGTCCAATGCAATGGCCGGCCTGGCCGTCGCGCTTGAAGCAGGTGTCGATCTCGACGCTGCCGTAAGAGCTATCGAAGGCCTCACCGCCGGTGACAGCCGTGGAGAAATCATCGCGGTCGAAGGAGCAATTATCCTGAATGACTCCTATAACTCGAATCCCGAAGCTCTGCGCTCCATGATCCACACACTCGCCGCGCGCCCCGCTACCCGGCGCATCCTTGTCGCCGGCGAAATGCTCGAGCTCGGCGATTTTGGCGAAAAAATGCATGTCGCCTGTGGGCAGGCCGCCGCCGACGCCCATCTCGATCTCGTGGCCGGAGTCCAGGGCAACGCCGTGCACCTCGCCGCGGCCGCTTGCGCCGGTGGCGTGGCCTCGCTCTTTCTGCCCAATGCTGAAGAAGCCGGCCGCTGGCTGAAACAAATTCTGCGTCCCGGCGACGTGGTCCTCGTCAAAGGATCGCGCGGAGTCCATCTCGAGCGTGCCATTGAAGCCGTCGTCGGCGCCCCCGCGCCCGAGAGCCACTGACCTTCATGTCGAATCGCAGCATAGCGAAGCCGGATTTGTCTCCGAACTGAAGCACCGGCAAGGGCAGTGTCATTCGCAGTTCCTCCCCCGGCAAACCTCGTCCCCGCCCTGTAAAATCGAAGTGAATCTCGCCTCGTTGAGCGGAACTGCAATCACCGCGCCGTATCCAGCTCTGTTCCGGGTGCCGTTGCCAAATTCGCGGCGGGAACAAGGGATCTGCGGCGGGGTATCTCCCCGTTCCGCGATTCCGGCTCTGGAGGCCGCTTGCTTTACTGGCTGCTCTACGAAAAGCTTTACCTCTTCTTTCATCCATTCCGGCTCTTTCGCTTCCTCACGTTTCGAACAGCCTTTGCCTCGCTCACTGCGCTGTTGATCGCGCTTTTCATCGGCCCCTGGGTCATTCAGAAATTGCGTGAATTTCAGATCGGACAATACGTCCGCGACGACGGTCCCCAGTCGCATTTGAAGAAGACTGGAACCCCCACCATGGGCGGCATCCTCATCGTCATCGCCATTCTGGTGCCCACTCTTCTCTGGTCCGACCTCTCGAATCCCTTCGTGTGGGTCGCCATCGTTTCCACGCTTGCCTTCGGCGCCATCGGCTTTGCCGACGATTACATCAAAGTCGTCAAACGCCGCAGCCTTGGCCTCACCGCCCGTGCCAAAATCTTCTACCAGATGCTCGCCGGCGCGGCCGTCGCCATTGCCCTTGCCGTGCTCGAGCAGTTTCGCGTCTTCTCCACGCGTCTCACCGTGCCGTTCGTCAAGCAGTGGCGTCCCGACCTGCTCTGGCACATCTGGCCCACCACCATCCCGCACATGGCTTGGTTCGCCTTCCTGCCCTTCGTGGTCTGGATCATCGTCATGTTGATTGGCTCGTCCAACGCCGTCAATCTCACCGATGGTCTTGACGGCCTCGCCATCGGGTGCACCATCATTGCGGCCGGCGCGCTCACCGTGCTTACCTACGTCAGCGGCAACGTGGTCTTCGCCGACTACCTCGAACTCCAGCACATGCCCAAAGTCGCCGAACTCACCGTTTTTTGCGGAGCCATGGTGGGGGCATCCATCGGCTTCCTCTGGTATAACGCCCACCCCGCTGAAATCTTCATGGGAGACGTCGGTTCGCTCGCCATTGGCGGCGCCATTGGCACCGTGGCCGTCATCATCCGGCAGGAACTCCTGTTGCCCTTCATCGGCGGCATCTTCGTCGTGGAAACTCTCTCCGTCATTTTGCAGGTCGGCAGTTACAAACTCCGCAACGGAAAGCGTATCTTCAGAATGGCGCCACTGCATCACCATTTCGAGCAGTTGGGCTGGAGCGAATCGAAAGTCATTGTGCGCTTCTGGATTGGCGCGCTGGTGTTTGCAATGTTTGCACTTACCACTCTCAAACTGCGCTAGACTTCGCCGCCCCGCCGCACCCGCCGGTGCAAAATAGAGAAAGTCGCGTGCGCCAAAAGGACACATCCTGTGATGGAACTTAAAGGCAAGAAGGTTCTGGTTGTGGGCCTGGGAAAATCCGGCCTCGCCGCGGCTCTGTTTTTGCGTCGCCGTGGCGCCCAGGTGACGGTCTCCGACGTGCGCAGCGCCGAAGCTCTCGCCAAGGACATTCCAGCCCTTCTCGATGAAGGAATCATGGTGGAAACCGGCGGCCACGGGCTGCTCACCTTCCGCCGCCAGGATTTGATCGTCGTCAGCCCCGGCGTCCCGCTCAACACACCTGAACTTGCGCAGGTGCGCAGCTTCGGCCTTCCCGTCATCGGCGAACTCGAACTGGCCGCCCGCTTCCTCAACGGCAAAACCCTCGCCATTACAGGCTCCAACGGCAAAACGACCACCACCGCGCTGGTTGGCGATATTCTTCGAAAAGCCGGATTCCCCACGCTGGTCGGCGGTAATATCGGCGTTCCTGTCATAGGCCTCATCGAGCAAAGCACTGCCGAAACCTGGTCCGTCCTTGAAGTTTCAAGCTTCCAACTCGAGAGCACTCAGCGCTTCCATCCACAAATCGCCATCATCCTCAACATCACTCCCGACCATCTTGACCGTCACGGCACATTTGAGAATTACGCTCTCGCCAAAGAGCGCATCTTCGCCGCGCAGGACGAGCACGATGCCGTGATTTTGAACGCCGACAACGCCCGTGCCGCCCAGGCCGCGGCCCGCTCCTTCGCCAAGGTCTACTTTTTTTCCATCGAGCACTCCGTGTTGCGCGGAACCTGGGTTGAAAACGGCTTTGTCGTTTACCGCCCCGGCAAAGACGACCCCATCGAGAAAATCATGCCCCTCAGTGCCATTCCACTCAAAGGCGCGCACAACGTCGAAAACGTCCTCGCCGCTGTCTGCGCCGCACGCCTGGCCGGCGCAACCGTCGAGCAGGTCCGCTCCGGCGTCGAAGGATTTCAGGCCGTGGAACATCGCCTCGAATACGTGGCCACCATCAACGGGGTCGAGTTCTACAACGATTCCAAGGCCACCAACGTCGACGCCACCGCCAAAGCGATCACCGCATTTTCCAATGGGATTCACCTCATCCTCGGCGGCAAAGACAAAAACTCTGACTATTCGCAGCTGGCGCAACTGGTTCGCGCCCGAGTCCGTGCCATCTATACCATCGGCTCCGCCGCAGCTAAAATCGAATCGCAACTGCGCGGAGTCGTCTCCATCCTCTCCTGCGAAACCCTTGACCACGCGGTCAGCGCGGCAGCCTCGGCGTCGCGCCCCGGCGAAGTGGTTCTGCTGGCGCCGGCCTGCTCCAGCTTCGATCAGTTCGAAAACTACGAACAGCGCGGAAAAGTCTTCAAGGAATTGGTCGCCGAGCGGCGGGGGTGGAATGTATGGCAGCGCGCGTAGGCGTCGACAAGTGGCTCTTCTTCACCACTCTCCTGTTGGTCGTGGTGGGGCTGGTCATGGTCTTTTCCGCTTCGGCGGTCGTTGCCCAGGAGCGCTACAGCTCGCCCTATGCCTTTGTCGGGCGCCAGGCCGGATGGGCGTTCGCCGGTGTCCTGGCCATGCTGCTCCTGATGAACATCGACTCAAGCGTCTATAAATCCACGCGCTTCATCTATCCCGCTCTTTGCGTCACGACCGTCCTCCTCGTCGCCGTGTTTTTCTTCCCCGGTTCTCACAACACGCATCGCTGGATTCGCTTCGGCGGCTTATTCACCTTTCAGCCCTCTGAAATCGCCAAGCCGGTTGCCGTGCTTTTTCTGGCCTGGTTTCTCCACACCCGTCTCGATGCCATCCGCGACTGGAAGCATACGCTGCTCAAAGCTTCCATCATGCCCGTCGTGTTTATGCTGCTGATCGTAAAGCAACCCGATCTTGGCACGGCCCTTGTGATTCTCGGCGTCACCGGTCTCATGCTCGTCCTTGCCGGCATGGAGTGGAAGTACCTGCTGATGGGCCTGGCCGCGACTTTGCCCCCGTTGGCAGCCCTGCTCTTGCTCGTCTCCTGGCGGCTCAAACGCGTCCTTGTATTCCTACATCCCGACTCTGACCCGCAGGGCGCCGGCTTCCACATCAACCAGTCCCTCATTGCCGTGGGCGCTGGTGGCCTGGCTGGACGCGGCTACATGGAAGGCATGCAGAAGCTCTTTTTTCTCCCCGAAGCCTCTACCGACTTCATCTTCGCCAATATCGCCGAGGAGCTTGGATTCATCGGCTCCATCCTGATCGTTCTTCTCTTCGCGGCATTCGGCGCACGCGGCCTGCGCGCGGCCTTCCGTTCCCAGGATCCGTTTGCGCGCCTCGTGGCATTCGGCATCACCGTCACCATCCTGTTGCAGGCGTTCTTCAACATCAGCGTGGTGCTGTCGCTCGTACCCACCAAGGGTATTCCTTTGCCACTGATTTCATCCGGCGGAACCTCGGTCTTTGTAACTCTCGCCAGCATCGGCATCCTGCTGAACATCACGCGGAAGGCCGAGTGAGAAAAGCAGGGAATCAGGATAAGCGATCGGAATTCGCGTCGAATGCGCTTTGTAATCAGGGCACGACTTTAGTCGTGCCGCAAAGCACCGCAAAATATGCGGGCTTTAGCCCCTGAGGAGTGTTCTCTTTGCCCGCCCCACCGATCTCTCCATGAACCCATGCCGCAAGAACGAAATGAGAGCAGCACCTAAATGGCCAATCTCCGCGTTCTGATCGCCGGCGGAGGCACCGGCGGCCACATCATTCCGGCTCTTGCCGTCGCGCGCGAACTGGTCGCCCGCTTCAACGCCGATGTCCTCTTCGTCGGCACCCCGCGCGGCATGGAAAGCCGCCTCGTCCCCGCCGCCGGCTTCCAACTCCATCTCATCCAGGTCGGCCAGCTCAAAAACGTCTCCCTCACCACGCGCCTGCGCACCTTTGCCGCCTTGCCACGAAGCATCTTCGCCTGCCGCCGCCTCATNNAACGCCATGCCGGGTCTCGCCAATCGCCTCGTGGGCAAGCGCGTGCAGGCTGCCGCCGTCAACTTCCCCGGCGCAGCCCGCTGGTTCCGCAACTGTGAAGTCACCGGAATCCCCGTCCGGCCAGAGTTCTTCGCTCTCGCTCCGCCGTCCAGTCCCGATCCGCGCCTGCTCGTCTTCGGCGGTTCCCAGGGCGCACGCATCCTCAACCTTGCCCTGCCCCCCATCTTGGAGAGCCTGCTGCACGCAGTGCCCCGGCTAACCGTCCTGCACCAGGCCGGCGCGCGCCTTGCCGAAACCACGCAAGCTGCCTACGCCACAACCGGTGCCGACCCCACCCGCTGGAGCGTCGCGCCCTTCCTCGATGACATGCCTGCCCGTTTCGCCGAAGCCCACCTCGTGGTCGCGCGCAGCGGAGCATCCTCGGTTGCAGAGCTGGCGGCTGCCGGCAAGCCCAGCCTCCTGGTCCCATTCGCCGCCGCAGCCGACGAACACCAGAAGCGCAATGCCGAAGCGATGGTGGATGCCGGTGCGGCCTTGATGCTCGAAGAGCCGGACCTCGCGGTGCCCGGCCGCCTGCTGCATGCCCTCGTCGTCCTGCTTCGCGACCCACGCCGGCTGAACGCGATGGGGGCCGCCGCTCGCACTCAAGCTCACCCCGACGCTGCCGAGCGCATCGCTCTCAAACTGGATGCCCTCGCCCAGACCCGCTGACCCCTCCAAACGCGTTAAGGGGAGTCTCGCTCCGCTCGACAATCTCACCCCCAAAAGCAAGGCCCGTCCGCCGAAGCGAACGGGCCTTGTGGCTGCTCCCGCACAGATCTGGGGTCAGATGCGCGAGCCGCCCATCTTACCGGTGTCCACCGCCGCCACCGCCGTGGCCACCACCACCGAACCCACCGGCATGGCCGCCACCACTGAATCCACCAGCGTGTCCGCCGCCGCTAAAGCCGCCCCGGACTCCACCACCGTAGCTGCGGGTGCCACCGGCATATCCGCGAACTCCGCCGCCGTACGCCCCGCGTCCAACACCGCCGCGGAATCCGTACGCGCCGCGACCGTAGCCGCCATAGCCACCGCGGAATCCATACCCGCCGCGACCGTAGCCGCCCCATCCGTGACGCCAGCCCCAGCCGTACCACGGCCCAACGCCCAGGAACAGGCCGCCAGAGAACCACTGCGGGCCGTAATAGCCGTAAGGCGCGCAGGCATACGGGGAATAAGAATAATATCCCCACTCACAAGCCGGCGGACCGTAATCCGCGGGTGCGCCCACCACTGCCGGGCCAACACCAATCCCCACGGCCACTTGGGCATTCGCCGTTGTCGTCGCGAATCCTACTGCCAGAATCGTTGCCAACAGAACCAGGCCAAATCTCTTCATAAATCCTCCTCGTGCTGCCCTGTCCTGTTTGACCTGGGATCCAGGGGAACCGGAGCCATCTCCGTCCTCAGCACTTGCCGGCTTGCGGGCTTCTCACCCCGCCGGCCTTCTGATTCTTAGAACAACATTGCCGAAGATTAGTTGCGGTTCCACCTAAAGAATCGGCTAAGTGAGAAGAATCTGCAAGGTGCATCGCTGTGAATCAATGCGGACCTTCTTGAAGAACGCAGATGCGCGCGCTCGCAAAATCTCCTTTCACGTGGCACTCTTGCCGGAAACCAACGAAAAACGGCCCTCCCCGGTAAGGAGAGGACCGCGCATCGCCGCAAGTCAGGCAGAGAGTTGACTACCGGCGAAACCGTCCGCGTTCCACGGCGAAGTGTCTGTCAAAACCTCTGTCGTATCCGCGTCCGTAGCCGAAGCCGACCACCGGGCCCACGCGCCGTACGCCGCCGAAATGCCAGTAGCCGGGCGTCCAGTAGCCATTGGCCATGTATCCGTCCACCCAGAGGTATCCCGGTCCGGGGCAGGCCGGAATGTAAGCCGCCGGTCCGCGAACCGCAAAACCAAACTCAGCCGCCTGCGCCGGAGCCGCACTCAGTGCCGCTGCTCCCGCAACCACTGCCGCACTCAACATCCAATTCCGCATGCCGCTCATAAACCCTTCCTTCCAGCAGGAGCAAGTTTCAGATCCCGCTTCGGCTCCTCCTGAGGCTTGTCTCTTGCTGCCTCTCGGAGCGCCGATTATGTCCTGATTCAACAGGGTTTGCCGTTAAATGTCGCGGCCTGAAACGAAAATAAAGCTGCGCAACTTTCTCGCAAGTCAAGGGTCTACGGCGCCCCTTTCCGAGCCGAATTCAGCGCCTTCCGGTGCTACAGTGGAGTTTCGTCCTCCATGTTTGCAACCTCCCAGCACGCGCACTTCATTGGCATTGGTGGAATCGGGATGAGCGGCATTGCCGAGATCCTGCTGAACCTGGGCGTGCAGGTCTCCGGCTCCGATCTGCGCCGCAGTTCCGTCACCGACCGGCTTGCCCACCTCGGCGCCACCATCTATGAAGGCCACGACTCCGGCCACGTCGCCGGAGCCACCGTGGTCGTCACCAGTTCCGCCGTCAATCCCATGAATCCCGAGGTCCTCGAGGCCAACGCCCACAAGATTCCCGTCATTCAGCGCGCCGAAATGCTGGCCGAGCTCATGCGCCTCAAATACGGCATCGCGATCGCCGGCATGCACGGCAAAACAACTACCACTTCCATGGTGGCTGCCGTCCTCACCGCCGGCGGACTCGATCCGACTGTCGTCGTCGGCGGCCGCGTCGATTCCATGGGTTCCAATGCGCGCCTCGGCACCACGCAATACCTGGTCGCCGAAGCCGACGAAAGCGATCGCTCCTTCCTCAAGCTCTCCCCCATCCTCGCCGTCGTCACCAACCTCGACCGCGAGCACATGGACTGCTACAAAGACATGGCCGATGTGGAGCGCGCTTATCTCGACTTCATGGACAAGGTGCCCTTCTACGGCGCGGTCACCGCCTGCATCGACAATCCGCAGCTGAAGGCAATTCTGCCCCGCGCCCGCCGCCGCGTCTTCACCTATGGCGTGGCCGAAGAGGCCGATTACCGCCTCGAATTCCTCCCCGCCTGCGACGGCCGCTTCGCGCGTTTTCTCGTGCATACCGCTGCCGGTCCGCTTGGTCCCTTCGAGCTCCACGTCCCCGGACGCCACAACGTCCTCAACGCCACCGCAGCCGTCGCTATCGCCGACCAGCTTCGCGTTCCTGTTGCCGACATCGCCGAGGGCCTCAATCGCTTTCGCGGTGTCGATCGCCGCTTCCAGCTGCGCGGCCAGGCCCGCGGCGTCACCGTCGTCGACGACTACGGCCACCACCCCACAGAGATTCGCGCCACCCTCGCAGCCGCGCGGGAGTGTGGCCATCGCCGCATCCTCGTCATCTTCCAGCCCCACCGCTACACCCGCACCCACGATCTGCTCGACGAGTTCGCCACCGCCTTTCGCGATGCGGACAAGCTGGTCGTCCTTCCCATCTACGCCGCCAGCGAAGATCCCATCCCCGGCGTCACCGCTGAGTCTCTCGTCGAAAAAATCCAGGGGCCGGCCACCACCTTCGCCCCCGACTTCGACTCCGCCGTTTCCGCCATCGCTGCGGATGCGCGCGAAGGCGACCTCATCCTTACGCTCGGCGCCGGCAGCGTCAGCCAACTGGCTCCGCAGATCCTCAACGCTCTCAATCCGCAGCCCCTCGGCCCCGCTTCTCTGGTCGATGCGCGATGACCCTTCAGGACCAGTTCGGTCAGATCGATATCTACCTCTTCGATCAAATCCTTCGCGGCAACATCGCTCCCCCCATGCGCGTGCTCGACGCCGGCTGCGGTTTTGGGCGCAACCTCGTGTACCTCCTGCGCGAAGGCTGCGAAGTTTTCGCGATCGATGCGAATCCGGAAGCCGTCGATCATGTGCGGCAGCTATCCGAGTCGCTCCAGACCGGCTTGCCCGCGGAAAATTTTCAAGTGGGCGCAATCGAAGAGATTCCATTTCCCGATGAGTTCGCCGATGTGGTCCTCTGCAACGCCGTGCTTCACTTCGCCCGCGACGAACGCCAGTTACAGGACATGCTCGGCCAGCTCTGGCGCGTTCTCAAGCCCGGTGGCCTGTTCTTCTGCCGCCTCGGTTCACGCATCGGTATGGACTTCAAACGCCTCCACGACAACATCTTTCTCATTCCCGATGGATCCGAATGGTTCCTCGTCACCCAGGAGATGCTGCTCGCTTTGACTCATCAGCTGAACGCCGTCCTTGTCGACCCGCTCAAGACCACCATCGTGCAGGACCATCGCTGCATGACCACCTGGGTCCTCCGCAAACGAAAAAGCTGAAGAATCCTTTTAGTACACAGCGCCGCCTGCCTGTGTCGACTGGATCGCGCCATCCTTCACAGAGAGCGCGTAAACTGCGCCCCCTCCGCTCCACGCCTTCACATTGAAGGTGTGCCCCGGCTCGACCTTCTCCACGCTGAACGGCCCATACGCAAACGCCGCGCCCTTGGCCAAGATTCCAGCCGCCTTCCCCGCATCCACAAAATACGCGTCGCCCTTACCCACTACCCTGGCCGCACCGCTCGGCTCCAGCAGCACGGCGGCTGCCTGCTCCACACCAACACCCCGGACAGTTTTCCCATCCTCTTTCAGCCGCGCCAGAAACACGAGCAATCGCCCCATGCGATTTCGCTTGGCAAAGTGCGTATCCGTAATGATCCCCTTCAGCACCGGAATCGCCACCAACCCCTTCGTCAGCGTGATACGCGGCCCCCCAGGATCGGCAAACGCGGTCTTCGCGTCCAGGTTCGGATCCTTCGGCTGATCGCCCTGAGCGCTGTAGGCGTACTCGCCCAGCACTGCCAGTCCTGCACTCGTCCCACCGATCGGCACGCCCCGCCCGATCGCCGCATTCAACTCGGTCTCCACGGGCGTCCCTTGCCAGAAGTTGATGTACTTCGCTTGGTCCCCGCCGGCAATGAAGATTCCCGCAGCCTCTCGAATTGTGTTCGCCACGAACGGATCGAGAGCCGCCTCGCGATTCGGCAGAATCAGCGTTGCCACCGAATTCAACGGACAGAGCTTCTGAATATAGGGGTTGTAATCCTCGTCGCCCGAAGCCCGCAGCACCAGAAAATCCCCGCCCGCTGCGCGTTCGCAAAGCCAACGAAACGCCTCATCCAGGTCTGTTCCCCCACCCATCAGTGCAAATCCAGCCCGCGAAGAAACGGTATGCGCCTCCCCATTTCCCGCTCGAACGTACTTGTAGGCAGTCAGTGGCTGAGCCAACGCGGTGCACGACCAGGCCACCAGAACGAAGAACAACAAACGCGAACGGAGCATGCGTGTAGATTAAACCGCCGCGAAATATCCCTGCGATTTTCAAACCGCGCGGTGATCTGGGGTGGGAAAGTACGAACCTTTCACCCACGGCGGTCCGCGCCGCGATGCAGTTTTGCGGACCCAAGTTTCACCCCGATTTTGCACACCCCGTTAACATCTGGATTCCCCCTCCCTGACTGCGGAAAAAAGCAAAGAATGCCACCGCTATAGTGAAGGCTGGCGACTCTGCACGACCCTGCTCAGGCGTGGCTAACCAAGGAAGAACTCCATCTCGGCCTCTCATTTTTGAGGATGATCCGCCCACGGAATCCCGATTCCGGCGTGTGCCATCCGGTGCGCCCGTCAACGCGCGCACCCTGCCCGGCATGCCGCTCCAGATGATGGATCCCGACGACGAAGATCTGCGCTTTGGCGCCCGCCGGCTCTCGGAGCCTGCCGGTCCCTGGTGGCGTCCTTCTTCCACCATGGGACGCGTCTTTCTTGGTCTTGGCGCTCTGATCGTTCTCGGCACGTTTACCGCCGGAGTTCTCGCCGTCAAATCCTATCTCGGCCGCGACTCCCGCTTCCGCATCGCCGGCGCCGGAAATATCGAAGCCTCCGGCCTCACCGAGGTTTCTCGCGCTGAAATCCTCCCCATCTTCGGCGAAGACATCGGCCGCAATATCTTCTTTGTTCCGCTCAACGAGCGCCGCAAGCAACTCGAAGCCATCCCCTGGGTGCTGCACGCTACGGTCATGCGCTTGCTGCCCGACCATATTCGCGTTTCGGTCGTCGAGCGTCATCCCGTCGCCTTTGTCCGTCATGGTTCCACCATCGGCCTTGTCGACGCCGAAGGCGTCCTCTTGTCCATGCCCGCGGCCACCATGGCCCAGCATCACTACTCCTTTCCCGTGGTTACCGGCATCGACCCACGCGACCCGCTCGCCGCGCGTACGGCGCGCATGGCCGTCTACGAGCGCATGCTCGCCGAACTCGACGCCAACAATCAGCACCTCTCGCAGCAGATCTCTGAAATCGACCTGACCGATCCGCAAGACGCCCGCGTGTTCATGCCTGAGCAGGGAAGTGACATCCTCGCGCACTTCGGAGACGATCGTTTCCTCGAGCGCTATCAGCGCTACAAAGCGCACATTGCAGAATGGCGTCAGCAATACGCCAAGCTGGCCGCTGTCGATCTGCGCTACGACAGCCAGGTCGTCCTGGAAATGACCCCCGGCACCAACGCCGTAGCCGCCGCCATCGGCCCCTCCGGTTCCACCACAACCGATCTTGCCGCCGTACCACCCGCCAAACCCTCTGCCGGAACCACCAAATCCATTCCTCCGCCTGCGCCCCCACTTGCCGATACTTCCGCTGCCGCCCAGTCCGTGAAGGCAGAAGTCAAAACGCCCGTGAAAGCTGAAGCGAAGACGCCGGAAAATCAGGTGGCCGCCGTCAAGCCCACCGCACCCTCCACGCGCGAAGCTGCGATTGAAGCCCTCGCCGCCAAGCAGCGCGCAGCCCACGAACGCGCTGCTCGCCTGAAAGCTGCGCACCAGAAAGCTCTCAAGAAGAAACACGCGGCCAGTCAGCACACCGCCGCCTTAAACGCCAGCGGCGCCAAGCCTTCCACCCGCACTTCAGTGACGCAGGGGCAATGACGCGATGAGCCAGAATCAGGACAACCTCATCGTCGTGCTCGATATGGGCAGCGCCTGGACACGAGTCCTCGCCGCCGACCTCAATGAGGGCGCTCTGCATTATCGCGGTCACGGCATTATCGAGTCGGCCGGCATGCGCAAAGGCCTCGTCAGCGATCTCAACGCCGCCGCGCGCGCCGTCAAATCCGCCAACGAAATGGCCGAGCGCATGGCCATCATCAACATCGCCGAGTGTGCCGTCGGCGTCGGTGGCCCGCATATTCGCGGCATCAACACCAACGGAGGCATCGAACTCGGCAGCCGCATGCGCGAAATCACCCGCGACGATGTGCGCTCTGCCGTCGAGCGCGCCCGCGCCGTCGAGCGCCCACCCGACCGCGAAATCCTTCACCTGCTTCCACGCCAGTTCATNNGCTGAAGCCACGCTCTCCGCCGACGAACGCGAACTCGGCGTCTGCCTGCTCGACATCGGCGCGCATTCCAGCGACCTCGCTGTTTTCTTTGAGGGCGCCGTTGCCCACACCGCATCGGTTCCCATCGGCGGCGCGCACTTCACCAACGATCTCGCCGTCGGCCTCAACATGCCCATCTACCAGGCCGAAGAGCTCAAGTGCCAGTACGGCCACGCCGTCGTCACAGCCGTTCCGCAATTGGCCGAAATCGAAATTGATAATCCCGAGCCGCAATCGTTGCGCCTGCGCGCCGTCGCCGAAATCCTTGAGCCCCGCGCCCGCGAACTTATTTACTTCGTCAAAGAAAGCCTGCGCCAGGGCGCGGTTGTTGAAGCTCTCGGCGCCGGCTGTGTGCTCACCGGCGGCGGCGCCATGTTGCCCGGCATGCTCGATGTCACTGAGAGCCAGCTCCGCGTTCCCGCCCGTACCGGTATGCCCGTTCGCCTCTCGCAAATGCCCGGCGAACTCGCGCATCCTGCCTTTGCCACCGCCATCGGAATGCTTTTGTACGCCCACCGCACACGCGTGACGCGGGCTTCTGAGAACAACAGTCTGCGCGCCAAGTTGCGCGCCATCTTCGCAGCCAGCTTTTAAACCCTTGAGGAGGGCCAACCCGCCATGGAAAAAGAAACGAACCAAGCCGGAGAAATGCGCATTCAATATCACGATGAACCCGTGCGCGGCGCTCGCATCAAGGTCATCGGCGTAGGCGGCGGCGGCGGCAACGCTGTCA
>PLTV01000322.1 GCA_003164635.1 Acidobacteriaceae bacterium | reverse complement strand
GAGCTGGGCGAGGCGATCTTCGAAATGCTCAAGCAGGACTACGACGCCAAGGAGAAGATTCTCAGCTCTCCGACGATGCGCTATCACGAGCGCATGGTGATGCTGAGCGTGATCGACGGCCTCTGGAAGGATCACCTTCTGGCCATGGATCACTTGAAAGAGGGAATCAGCCTGCGCGGTTACGCGCAGCGCGATCCGCTTGTGGAGTACAAGCGCGAGTCCTTCGAAATGTTCGAGGCCATGATGCTCAAGTTCCAGGAAGATACAGTCCGCTTCCTGTTCCGGATGCAGATTCTCGGGCCCGACGGCCAGCCGATCAATGCGGCGCCTGAGCCGCGGCGGCCAGTGCCGCCCGCTCCTCCCGTGGCCAGCGCAGCCAAACCAGCGACTCTTGAGGCGGCTCCGCGAGAGATCGCGATTCCGACCAGGGCTGCTTCAACCACGATCGATGCGCTCGAGAAAGAATTTCAGCGCAAGAAGCAGAAAGAGCTTGAAGCCGCGCAGTTCGCGGGCTCAGGAAATGGGAGTGCACCTGCGCAACGCCGCACCGGCGAGAAGGTGGGCCGCAACGACCCATGCCCTTGCGGAAGCGGCAAGAAATACAAGAAATGCCACGGGGTCGAGGCCTAGAGCGATCCCGCGATCGGGGATTTCTCGATCCGCTCAAGGCCTGAAATCGAATCGCACCGGGCCATTTCCTGCAGCGCAGCGACCCAAGATTGCTGCATTTCCCTTCACGATTTGGCGTGATCGGGATCGAGAGTGGTGATTGAAGGCAGTGCGGGTTCCCGTTCCGTTGTACCCTCTCCCATTTTGCTGAAGCCGCGCATTGCCCATCCAAAAAGCTTCGAACGGCCGGCCTTGGGATCCTCTTCGGGCAGGCCGCAGGCTTTGCGCGCCATCCGGCGGATGGCCCGGGAGATGGCCGAGTCTTCCATGGCGAGAGGGGTCGCCGCGTTCTGCGTGCGCCGCGCAGTGGCGTAATCGTCGGGAACCTTCCAGTCAATTGGCCGGGTTAGAGCCTTATGAATCTGTTTGTCGTCGAAGATCAGCGCCTGTGGCGTAAAGCGGTTCACCACGACCTGCAATTTCGAACGGCGAGAGACGAAAAACTGGCCGATCATGCGGTTCGAGTTTCGCAGTTCGGTCACGCCAATCTGCGTAATCAAGTAAAGGACAGACGATTCGTCGAAGAACCGAGCATCCTTCAGGTCCATGCGGGTTCCCGCGTCCACGACCACGTAGTCGAAGGTTTGGCGGGCGACTGCAATCATCCGGTCGATGGCTTCCAGCGACGGTTCGTAGGCGGCAAACTCTGTTGGTGCGGCAAGAATCGACAGGCCAGAAGAGTGGCGAGCTAGCAATGTCGACAGAAAACTGGCATCGAGACGGGTCGAGTTTTCCAGCGCATTAAACGTCGAAAACTCTGCAATCATACCCAGGTTCAGTGCCGCATCCCCGAGCGGAAGACCAAGGTCGATGAGCAACGTGCTTTGCCCAGACTCTTGTGCCAGCGTGACAGCGAAGTTTGAGGCAATGGTCGTAGTGCCGACGCCACCCTTGGCTCCAAGGAATGCGAACAGCTTTCTGGCCGTCTTTCTAGCGGGAGGCGCAGCGGGTCCACGCACCGCAATCCGGGTGAGGGCATTGGAGAGTACCGAAGGGTTCAGTGGAAACGTCAGGAACTCGCGGGCGCCGGCTCTCATGCATCGGACAGCAAGGTCGAGATTGGCCATGGCAGAGCACACAATGACCGTTGCGGTGCCGGAGGCGTAGACGCTCTCCACCACATCGACGGCCAGGTCAGGGTTGCCGTCGAGATCGACAATCAACACGTCACAGCGCTGGTCCAGCATCCGAGGCAGATCGTCAAGATCGGAAGGATACGAAGAGATCTCGCGAATCAAGGCAACCGGACTACCGGAAAGTGCCGCAGCAAGGGCCGTTCGATGTTGCTCATCCGGGCCCATCAAGACAATGGACAAAAGGCCCTGCTTGGAGGGCTCTCGCGACTCTGATTGTGATGACATTACTGATTCCCCAAATGAGTGAATCCCCACAATAAGTTTAAATTCGACTTGGATTACTTTGGGGTATATGTCTCGAAAATAAGTAATCTAAAGTAACTAATGCCTTTGGGTCACTAATTCGCCGCTGTACTTCCAGCGACGGCGGAGAACGTCAGATCTTGGGCAGTTGACGCATGTTTCTCTCGCCATTGCTCGAAGAGACGGCCGTAGCTCAGGGTGATGTATTGGGCGCGGTCAATACCGAGACGACGGGCCGTCCTGTCGATCCATTCCGGGGAGCCTTCAAGTTCGGCGAAATTGCCGATGGGGGTTTCGTCGATGACGCAATGGCCCTCTCCGTCTTCCCATTCGCTGCGCCACTTTTCATAGCGAAAGGCAGGAACAAGTCCAAGGGAACGGAAAACCTCCGCCAGGGACTCGCCGTCCGAAACGTTGGTCTCGGTTTCGATGCGGTGCTTGTGGGTATCCTCGCCGGGCCCCTGGTCGGGAAGGCGTTTATGGGTCAGCATCCATCGGCCGGCGTAGCTGCGCAGGCGCAGAATCTCAGTCTTGGCGCGCATTCTGCGGTCGGCGGTGTCGTAGAGTGTGTTGCTCTCAAAGCTCCGCGGTGTTTGCTGGCGGAATCCGGAAGACTCAAGCTGTCGGGCAAAGGCGATGGGGTCTTCGAGGCGAAATTTGATTTCGGTTTCGACTGCCATGATCAGGAGTGAGTATACGGCAGCGGACGCGAATCAAGTGCGATCGGCGTTCGCGTGCGCGGCGGCGGCAGGTGACAATAAAGGAGTGAAGAAGACGCTGAGACTGACCGTGAATGCGCAGGACCTGGAAGGCATCGAGGCCAAACAGGCGCTGGAGCGCTGTGCGAAGATTCTGCGCGCGGGTGGGTTGGTAGCCCTGCCGACAGAGACGGTATACGGCCTGGGCGCGAATGCACTTGATCGGCAAGCGGTGGAATCGATCTTTCGGGCGAAACAGCGGCCCGCCTGGGACCCCGTGATCGTGCACATTGCCGATCGCGATGCCGGGCAAAGGATGCTGGAAGGCTTGGTCGCGGACATTCCTGAGCGCGCACGCAAGTTGATGCATGCGTTCTGGCCGGGGCCGCTCACCCTTCTGCTTCCACGGAGCCGCGCGGTTCCAGATGCGGTGACCGCAGGCAGGCCGCTGGTAGGCGTGCGCATGCCCGCGCATCCGGTAGCGCTCGCGCTGATCCGCAGGGCAGGCGTTCCGGTGGCGGCGCCCAGCGCCAATGTTTTCGGACACACCAGCCCCACTACGGCGGATCATGTCCTTGAGGACCTGGATGGCCGGATCGATGCGGTTCTGGACGCAGGACCGACGTCCCATGGCGTCGAGTCCACGGTTCTGGATCCCGGACAAGACCCGATGGTAATTTATCGCCCGGGAGCGGTCACTGCCGACCAGACTCGCGACGTCGCAGGCGCGGTGGAGATGTACCAGACCGGTCAGGTCTCGGCGGCGCTGCCGGGTGAGGCGCTTCCCTCGCCGGGGGTGGGACTGCGGCACTATGCACCGCGGGCACGGCTGCATCTGGTTGAGGCTCCTCCGGCGGAGCTGGCGCGCCGGCTGGCCGAAATGGCAAAACTTCTTGAGGGGGAGCGAGTTGGAATGCTTCTGCCTGCCGAATTGCAAGCCAGGCTACCGGGAGTGAACGTTTTTCCCTGGGGAAGCTGGTCGGCCCCTGAAGAATTGGCGCGAAACCTCTACGCCGGTTTACGCAGTCTTGACGCTCTGGGATGCTCAGTAATTCTTTGCCCCATGCCGCCAGCCGAGGGGCTTGGGGCCGCCATTAGGGACCGGCTGCTGAAAGCCGCCCAACCAGCCAAGTAGACCATCGCGGCTCAAGCCAGAACGGGGCGGAAAGAGAGAATCTGATTAGCCTTGTTCGCCCAGCTTGTACATATACTTGATCGCGGACTTATAGACGAGAGTCTTGAAGCGACCGCGTACCTTGAGACAGTTGCGGTCGTACCACTCAATGCAGCCGTTCACGTGTTCCCCGTCCTCGAGCACGATGACCATGGGCGTTTGCGACTGAATCTGCTTTTGAAGGTAGAAAAGCTCTGCCTGGTGGTAGGGATTATCTTCGGCGACGCTCTGAGAAGGCATGTGGACCGGAATCGGTCCTGCATTGTAGCGGCGGGTATGCAGCGGGTTGCGTATCTGCGGCAGAGCATTTGCGGCAGACGGAACAGGAGGAACGATGGCGTGAATGCTCATATAAAGCGATCTCCTTGCAAATCAAGTGATGCGTAAATCGCGAATCAAGTCTCGTTTGCCCTTGGGCGGCTAATACAAACGACGAAGATACCCATCGATGCCGCTCAATCCTTGGTTAATCGATCTGCGCGTTGAATGGAAAATTCTCCTCGGCTGACGGGAAGACGGCAGTGCCGCGGGGAATCGAATCCCACGGAGAACAGGCATCGGGTCAGTCTGCGATTGCTTATACCATTCCGATGCTCGGATGCGCAGACAGGTTGCCAGTTCTTTTTCAACAGGAAGGATTCACAGGGCTTTAACAGAAACGGGCCCGCCCGCGGTCGCGGGCTCAAGGACGGGTCGCAACCCGCTCCATGCCCACTGCCATGGCATCGAGCGACAGCGAGCGCAGCAGGTTGCGGCGCATGCCGCTTTCGACCTGAACCATGGCACGCGCGGCGCCGTCGATCCAGTCGACGGTAAGGCCTTCGGCCAGCCGTGCGAGCTCAGCGGTCATGTCGACGTTGCGCACCAGGTGCGGCGCGCCCGCCAGGACCAACAGCAGGTCTTCAATGAGGCTGCCGAGGGCGCGGAGCAGGTTAAGGGTCTTCTCCTGGCCGTCGGCGCCGGCGCGATAGCTCTCCGTAGCGTGGAAGAGTTGCGAATAGTCGGGGTCGCGGAGCGCAGTGCGCAGAAGGATGAGTGCATCCTGCCGGCTGGCGAGATAGACGGCGAGGTCGATGGTGAGTGCGCGGCCTACGGCGCCCTCGGCGAGCCGTGCTGCAAGGGCGCGATCGGTGGGCTTGAGTTCTGGCCGCCGGACGGCGAGTAGATTTTCGAGCTCGTCCGGTGGCAGGGCGCCCAGACGATAGGTCACGGCGCGCGAGCGAATGGTCGGGAGTAATTCCTGGGGGTTCTCGGTAAGCAGAATCAGCGATGTGTGCTCTGGCGGCTCCTCGAGAACTTTGAGCAGGCTGTTGGCTGCCTCTTTCATAAATGCTGACGATGTGAAGATGGTGAAGGTGCGGGCGCACTCCACAGGCGGGCGATAAAACGCAACGTGAATTACCTGGCGGACCTGGCCGAGCTTGATGAGCAACTGCGGCGGGTCGGGCGGAACGATGAGTACGTCGGGGTGCGTCTGGATCAGGATGCGGGTTTCCTTTTTGTCGGTTTCGCGCAGGCCTTCGCGCGCTTCAACGGCTTCGGCCACGCGCTCTTCAAGGTTGGCGGCATCGCCGATGCGGGTGCAGTTGGAGCAGACGCCGCAAAAATCAGGCAGACCGTCGGATTCGGCGGACTCGAGGCAATTGAACGCGCGTGCCAGCATCAGGGCAAGTGTGTATTTGCCGGCGCCGCGTGGTCCGGCAAGGATGAGCGAATGAGGAAACCGCTCGGCTCCGATGCTCTCGCGCAGATGCGTGACAGTTTGCGTACTGCCAAGAAAATCCTGAAAGCCCACGAATTGAGTTTAGAGCATAGCCTTGTGGGCGTCAGTCCGCAGCCGGTGAGCTCTTCCCACCGCTCGCCTTGAAGTACTTGGTGGCGAGAATTAGAGGTGCAGCCACCAGCGTAATCACGCCAATTACGTGCAAGGTGTCCATGAATGCAAGCAGGTGCGCCTGCGTCTCGAGTTGGACGTTGTAGTGCGCATAGGCCGCATGGAGTGCATCCGCGCGGGAGAGCCCTCGGCTTTTCAGAAAGCTACTTGCGCGGGACTAGAACCACGCGGATTCCATCCTTCGGCCGCAGCGTGATCTTCGGCTGGGGTTCGATGGTCTGGCCCGGCACGAGCGCGAGGCGCCAGCGCTGGGCGATCGTCGCCAGGGTGAGTATGGCTTCCATCCACGCAAAGGACTCGCCGATGCACTGGCGTCCTCCGCCGCCGAAGGGGAAGTAGGCAAACCGCGGCCGCGCTGCCTTGGCCTCCATCGTAAATCGCTCCGGCATGAACCGTTCAGGGTGTGGGAACCAGCGTGGATCGCGGTGCACGATGTACTGGCTGAAGAAAACCATGGTTCCCTTGCGCAGGCGATACGGTCCAATGGCCACATCTTCCAGAACCTCGCGGCCCATCGCCCATGCTGGCGGGTAAAGCCGCATCGACTCGGACAGCACCATGGCGGTGTATTCGAGGCGTGGAATGTCTTCGTTTGTGGGCACGCGGCCAGCGAGCACAGCGTCGAGTTCGTCGTGAAGGCGGGATTCGGCGAGGGGATTCTGTCCAAGCAGAAGCCAGGTCCATGCCAGCGCGTTGGCCACGGTTTCAAAGCCAGCAAGGAAAAGCGTGAGCACCTGGTCACGGAGTTCTTCGTTGTTCAGCTTCAGACCGTCGCCTTCCTCGTCGCGAGACAACAGGAGCATGGAGAGCAAATCGCCGCGTTGCGCGAGACTGGAGACTTCGCCAGTGCGGGCCTCGCTGCGATGAGCTCGAATCATGCTATCCACTGCTGCATCCAGCGTCGCCTTGGCGCGGCGGAAGCGGCGCATTTGCGGCAGAGGCGAATTGAGCAGGAGTTCGGCGCGCGGCATGGCGACGAGATAGTTATAGAGATCCATGATCACGTTGACCTGGTCGTTGATGACGTGGATCTCGGGCGTAACTTCGGTGTCGAAGAGAGTGCGTGCGGTAATCTGGAGCGCAAGGCGCATCATGGCGGCGGAGACGTCGACGACCGTACCCGCCTCCCATTGCGTGCTTAGCGCGCCGGAGAGTGCGACGATCTGCTCCCCGTAGCGCTGGATGCGTTGCCGATGGAAGGCCGGTGCGGCGATGCGGCGTGCGCGCTTATGCGTTTCTCCGTCAGAGGTGATCAGCCCCTCGCCAAGCAGAATCTTCATGCGTTTCTGCGTGCGGTCTTTGCCAAAGGAAGCGGCCTTGTCGATGAGGACTTCGCGGATGTCGGCGGGATCATTCAGAAGGACCACGTCGTTGAAGAGAATGCGGTAGTGTGCGGCGCGGCCGAATCGGCGCAGGTGCTCGAAGAGCAGGATGGGATTCCCCGGCTTGAAGAATTTGCGGAAGAGATAAAAAGGCAAGTTCATCCGCAGGCCGGGCGGATATAAATAGCGTCCGCGGCGCACGAGCGGAGCGGATGGTTCAATATTGGAAGTTGGGACGGTCTGTTGGAGTGAGGCCACGTTTCGAGGATAGAGCATTCGCTCCTGGCGCATAAACAGCGTAGATCATCCGATTTTGGCAGCATCCTTTGGACCTGACCGCGAATCTCTCGAAGGGCGGTTCCTCCCGCCAGACGCAAACACCCGACTCCACGGTTGGGAAAGAATTACGAAAGGACGAGCATGGAGAACAACAAGGCTCTGCACGAGCATCTCGAGAAGCTGTTAGTTGGCGGCGATGCCCATGCGACATTCGCGCAGGCGGTAGCCGATTTTCCCGCGGAGTTGCGCGGCAAGACCCCTAAGTGGGCGGAGCATTCGCCGTGGCAACTGTTGGAGCATTTACGCATTGCGCAGTGGGACATTCTGGAGTTTTCAACCAATCCCAAGTACAAAGAGCGGAAGTGGCCGCAGGAGTACTGGCCTGAGACTGCCGCACCGCCAGACGCGAAGGCCTGGAATCGTTCCGTGCACGGTTTTTGCGAGGATCGGAAGGCACTTTGCGCCCTGATCAAAGACGAAAAGATCGATCTTTTCGCGAAGATTCCTCACGGAAATGGGCAGACGATTCTGCGCGAGATTCTTGTCGTGGCGGATCACAATGCATACCACATCGGGCAATTGGTGTTGCTGCGCAGAGAACTTGGGGCGTGGAGCGCGAAATAACTCTCACTGGTGTCAGACAGCGATGTGGGCGTTCAAGAGAGTTGCAACGGCTTCGACAATCTTCTCAAAGACAGCATCGATGCTCAGATCACCCTCGATGAGCGCGACGCGATGCGGTTCGCGTGCCGCGATCTCGCGGTATTTCTCCCACACGCGCCGATAAAAGGCATCCTGCTCCTTCTCGAAGCGATTTTCGTCCTGGCCTTGAATCTCAACAGCGCGCTGGTTGCGGCGCCGGGCACGCTCCAGAGAAGTCTCGAGCGACGGCAGTAGCAGCAGGGTCAGGTCAGGCTGCAGGTTGTCGCAGAGCAGCCGATGGAGCGCGAGGACGACCTCGGATCCGATCCCGCGTCCGCCGCCCTGGTAGGCTTCGGTGGAGTCGGTGAAACGATCGCAAAGAACAATCTTACCCTCCACGAGCGCCGGCTCAATGATCGCCGCTATCGATTGAGCGCGGTCGGCGAACATCAGCGCCATTTCAGCCATGGGCGCGATAGCTGATTCACGTGAGTCGAGTAGCAGGGCGCGCAGACGGTCACCCAACTCGGTCCCGCCGGGCTGCCGCGTCAAAACAGGTTCATCGCCGGGAAAGCGGCTGGCGAGCCATGAGGCTAAGCGGCGGCACTGCGTGGTTTTTCCCGATCCATCCAGACCTTCAAGTGTGATGAACAGACCGCGCGGCATGGGCTGAGTCTACCATCGCATCGTGCGGCGTCCGAGCCGGTCCGCAGCGGCGGTGGGAAGACGACTGTGTTGCGTTTGTGTTACAAAAAGATGGCTTTAAAGTTCGAGAGGTCGCACGAGAGATCCCTCGTATGGAGTTGAACTTGAACATCGCGTCGTTCCGCAAGCTTGCAATTTCCTTCCTTCTGCTTTTATTCCTCTCCACAGTCAACCGTGCTAAGGCGCAATATCTCACCCTCGAAGGACAGACGGGCGGGTTCCTGACCCCCACCGCATATGTCGTCGAATCGGCCAAGGGGCGGGTTTTCTCCCACCCGGCAATCGGATATCACTTCATCGATGCGAAGCAGGTGATCGGCGATTTTCAAACCTTCAGCATCACCGAGGGCTTTGCGAACCGGGGCGAGATCGGCTACACGCGCAGTTATCACACGCTGGGCGACAGCACCGTCCCGGCGGATGGCGCATTCAGTAATCTTTGGAATTTCAACGGCATGAATATCTTCCACGGCAAGGTCGTTGGAATCCGCGATGGGCAGTTCGGGCCATGGACACCCGGGCTAGCCGTGGGCGGCGTGGTGCGTACCGGTGACAAGTTTGTCTCGGGCGCGATTTTGTCTGAGGTTGCGGCGCTTGAAGGGGCTTCAGTGCCGGCAAAGTCATATACGAACGGCGATCTTTATGTCGCGGCGACGAAGACATGGGCCAAGCCGCCGGTGCCGTTCTTGTTGAACCTCGGATTCAAGCAGACCAACGGGACGATCTTCGGCATTGGTGGCCAGAGCACGCGATTTGGCGGACGCTTCTTTGGCGGGTTGGGCATTCCGTTGCCGGGGCCGTTCAAAACCGTTTGGGTTCCATCGGCTGGATTTACTCAGGAGCCGCACACCGCGCAGAATCTCAACCTGCTGCTCCCGGCGGGCGGACATCTACCCACAACCTTGGATTACGCCGTGCGTGTCACCCAGCGCGAGCACCCGCATTTCGCCTTCGACATTGGCATCGGCCAGGTAGCCGGCAATATCGGGACCGCCGTGCTGCCAACCGGATATCCGCCACCGTATCCGGCCACCATTGCTCTTCCGGTAAATCTGCAGGCGCGCCATGTGGTAGGAATGGGAATTAGCATTCGCCCGTAGACGGTTCACAGAACAAGGTTTAACCCATTTTCCTATCCCAGCGAAAGGCATGCGCTGGTTTCCATGCGATCAAAGCCGAGCATCCTACTTGTTCAGTCCCAAGTCCTGCTTCAAGAGCAGGAATCGGTCTTTTCCAGGCGCGTCCGCCGCGGAACACAAGTTCTCTGCGACGCCGGCTGGATCAAAACAGGAGGATCATTCCCATGGAGCGCATTCGCTCTTTCTGCTTTCTGCTTCTCGCGTTTATTTTGCCCGCGCTAACAATTCCGGTCCAGGCGCAACTGAGTTTTGGCATCAGCATCAACGTTGGCATTGAGCCACCTGTGCTCCCGGTATATGAAGTTCCGGTATGCCCCGAGGCTAACCTGATGTGGACTCCGGGCTACTGGTCCTGGGATTCGGGCTATGGGGACTACTACTGGGTTCCTGGCGCGTGGGTGCCGGCACCCTATACGGGAGCCTTGTGGACTCCGCCTTACTGGGGCTGGTACGGAGGGCATTACGGGTTCCACACCGGATATTGGGGCCCGCAGGTGGGCTATTACGGAGGCGTGAACTACGGCGGCGGCTACCTGGGAATGGGATTCGCGGGTGGCGAATGGCGAGGCGGAGCGTTCGCGTACAACACGGCCGTCGTCAACGTGAACACGACCATCATTCACAACACCTATATCAACCGGACAATCATCGAGCAGAACACGGTCGCGAATCCGAATCACGTTGCCTACGCAGGCGGTCCGCGCGGAATTCAGCATGAGCCTTCGGAGCATGAGATAGCGGCAACCCACCAGCAGCACACGCCTCCCACCCACTACCAGACGGCGCATGTGGCGACGGCGCGAGCCGATAAGGCTTCGTTCTCAAAATCGAATGGCGGCCACCCGCGAGAAGCCGCTGCAACGAGGCCTTTGGCAGCGGCGAGGGTCGCCCCGCCGGCAGGGATGAAGTCGTCAGCTGGCGCGCCCAAACCAGAGCCCC
>PLTV01000136.1 GCA_003164635.1 Acidobacteriaceae bacterium | reverse complement strand
CTGCAAATCGCGCGCCGTGACGTCGTTGGCGAGGGTGTAGCCCCGAATGTACGAGCGCCAGTCGGCATCGGGTGCGAGCCTGCTGGCGCGGCGACCGACGACGAGGGCCAGTTCGCCTTCAAAATCCACGCGGGCGGAAACAGCAGGCATGCGCACAATGCCGCCCGGAGCCAGCAGGGACGACGGCGGCTTGAAGAAGAGGAGCGGCTCTGCGGGGACTTCGTTGCCAAGTTCTTTGGCGTGGTCACGGTAGTTGCGTCCCACGCAAATGATTTTGGAAGGCTTAACCGGCGGCAGCAGTTCCGCGGCTTCTAGGGGCGTGGGCTCGAAGCCGAGCGATTCGAAATCGAGTGAGGGCGCGACAGCATGGTTGTGGGCAAGGTGAAAAGCCAGGTCTTCTTCGGGAGCCGGCGCAAGGTCGACAATCCAGGGTGTCCCAGCGCGGTTTTCGACCCGTCCGTAGTGGGGCTTTCCGTGCAGCAAGAAACGGCAGTATTGCATGAGTAATCCTCTCGATGCGAACAGAATACGTGCCTGGCCTCGCGCGGACGTAAACCGAGGACAAATGTGCCTTCGCGCGCTTCCTTTGAAATTGTAAGATGTGTCAGAAGGAACTTCCCCTATGCCGACGATCGCAGCACCTGCCTCTACGTCTTCGAAACGCCTTGCGCTCAGCGCACTTGCACCGGGCACCGTTCAATCAGAAATTCGCGCCATGTCCGTGGCCTGCGAGCAGATGGGCGGTATCAACCTGGCGCAGGGGGTCTGCGATACGCCGGTTCCGCCGCCGGTTGAAGAGGCTGCGATCAAGGCAATTCGCGATGGGCATAACATCTACACGCGCCTGGATGGAATTGGCCGGCTGCGCACGGCGATTGCCGCCAAGCAAAAGCGTGACTACGGCCTTGAATATGACCCGGAGACGGAAGTGCTTGTCGCCTCGGGCGCAACCGGCGGACTGCATGCAGCCTGTATGGCACTGCTCAATCCAGGCGACGAAGTGATTCTGTTCGAGCCATTTTACGGATACCACACCGCAACCTTGCGTTCTCTGCGCATGAACCCGGTGCTGGTGCCGCTCGACGCGCCCGATTGGATTCTGGTTGCGGATCGACTGCGGAAGGCCGTGACCGCAAAGACGCGCGCCATCGTCGTGAACACACCGGCGAATCCGTCGGGCAAGATCTTCACGCGTGCCGAGCTCGAGGCTGTGGCTGAGGTTTGCCTGGAGCACGATCTTTTCCTCTTCACCGATGAAATCTACGAATACTTCGTCTACGACGGAGCGCAGCATATTTCGGCGGCGACGCTGCCCGGCATGCGCGAGCGCACGATCGTGATTTCCGGATTTTCGAAGACATTCAGCGTCACGGGCTGGCGTCTAGGCTACGTGACCGCCGACAAAAAGTGGATGGGCGCCATGAGTTACTTCCATGACCTGACGTATGTATGCGCGCCCTCGGCATTTCAGCACGGGGCGGCGGCAGGACTGGAGCAACTCCCGCAGTCGTTCTACACAGAGTTAGCAACCGCTCACCAGGATAAGCGAGCCCGCATTCTGGCCGCTCTCACCGATGCTGGACTTACGCCAAGCACGCCTGCGGGGGCATATTACGTCCTCGCCGACGCATCGAAATTACAGGGCACGACAAGTGCAGAAAAGGCGCGGAACCTATTAGCCGCGACGGGCGTGGCCTCGGTCGCAGGGAGCGCGTTCTTCCGTTCCGGTGGCGGCGAGAATCTGCTCCGGTTCTGCTTCGCAAAGATCGACGACGACCTGAACGAAGCCTGTGCGCGCCTGCGCAAGCTCTAACTCTAGCGCGACCCTTGCGTTCGGCCAGAGAAAGCAAGGTGCGCGGGTTGGAGTGAGGACCCTCGTCCTAATAATCGCGGCCTTGATACCGACACACATAAAAATGTTGTGCTAGACTGGCTCCCAACTTATTAACCGGAACTGCAAAGGGAACTACACTTGAAGCGGCGTTATGGCGGCTTTTCTGCCTGTGTCCGCCTGAGGTTCCGGTAGAAGGAAGCCATGCTTTCTTGTTCGGTGCGTTGCCTGCACGTCTCTCTGCCCCTCGTCTTCCTAACCTCTACAGCACTCATGATGGGCTCGACGGCGTCTCTCCATGCGCTGTCCGGTGCGCGCGCGCCCCACGTACGAACGGGGGATGGAGAAGCCCGAGTGAGCCTGGTGGGGAACACTCACCCTCTTGCGCGTCCGGAGTTCGATCGCGGGCCGGCTTCTCCCGAGATGGCAGCGGACCGGATGTTGCTCATCCTCCGTCGCAGCCCTCAACAGGAAGATGCCCTGCAGGCATGGCTCACGTCGGTGCAGAATCCAGTTTCGCCGGAATATCACAAATTCGTTACGCCGGAGCAGTTTGGAAAGCTCTACGGTCCGGGAGATGTGGAACTCGATACGATCAAGGTATGGCTGAAGACGCAAGGTTTTGCGGTAGACCATGTGAATAAAGGCCGCACGGCCATCGAGTTCTCAGGAACTGTCAGCGAACTTCAGGAAGCATTTCATACTTCAATTCATAAGTATCTGATCGGCGATCAAGTTCACTTAGCCAACGCATCCGACCCGAGCATTCCCGTATCGCTTGCCCCGGTGGTGGGGGGAATTGCGAATCTCAACGACTTCAAGCCGACCCCGAATATCGTGCGCGGACCACGTGGTAAGTGGAATGCCGCGGCGCACCGGTTTCAACCGGATCTGACTCTCGACCTGGATGGCACCAACTATCTATTCGTGGTTCCGGGCGACGCAGCTACCATTTATAACTCCCCTAACTCGCTGAACGTCAATCTTGCAACTGGTCAAGCAATCTACGACGGAACGGGGGTAACGATTGGGGTTGTTGGAAATACGAATGTCGATGTAACTCACGTGGCATACTATCGAAACTTTTTCGGACTACCCGCCAACCCGGTTACAGTCGTCTACGACGGTACGCAGGCCAATATCGACTCCGAGGCTGACGACTCTGAGGCGATGATCGATACCGAGCTTTCAGGCGGTCTCGCGCCCGGAGCCAACATTATTTACTACACCGCCGGAGACACCTTACTTCAGTCCGGGGTATTTCTCGCGATGTATCGGGCAATTGAAGATAACAACGTCGGAATTCTCAGCGTGAGCTTTGGAGAGTGCGAATTCGATCTTGCGGTTGCCGGAAATCTCGAGGTGCAGAATGCCTGGGAACAGGCAGCGGCACAGGGAATTGCGGTCACGGTTTCCAGCGGCGATTCCGGCTCGGCGGGCTGCGACGATGAAAACTACGAGGTCGCCGCGACCACGGGCCTGGCTGTTAACGGGCTCGCGTCCACGCCTTATAACATCGCGGTCGGTGGAACGGATTACGACATACTGGCGAAGCAATTCTCCATGTACGTAAGCGGTACCTCAAGCACTGCGGACTACTCGACGGCATTGAGTTATATTCCCGAGAACCCATGGAACGACTCATCAAGCACCAACGGCGTGCTGGCTTCGAATACTCCTAACACCGCAGGCGGACAGACCAATATTGTTGCCGGAGGCGGAGGAGCAAGCAGTTGGGGAAAGTTCGGCGCCGGGACTCCGGCATACGTCAAGCCCGCGTGGCAGAAGCAGTTTCCGCCCAGCGATACCGATACGAATCGCGATCTTCCTGATGTATCGCTCCTGGCTGCGGATGGGATGTACAACGCCCTGTGGACGGTATGCGGGGACGACGATTGCGGAAGCAGCGCCACGGTGAGCGGTTTTGGTGGGACGTCAACTTCGGCGCCTGCTTTCGCCGGCATCCTCGCATTGATCAATCAGAAGATGGGCGCATCCACCCGCCTGGGACAACCAAACTGGGTCCTCTACCAGCTTGCCTCGACGAGCCCGTCTGCCTTTCACCAGGTGATGGTGGGAAACAACTCGGTGTATTGCACATCGGGTTCGACGAACTGCGGGACCAACAGCTTTCTCACCGGCTATAACGCAGGATCGGGCTACAACCTGGCCACCGGGCTGGGCAGCGTGGACATATCAAAACTGGTGAATAGTTGGGGTGATGCTTCGTTGACGCAGACGAAGACGACCCTGAGCCTGAACAAGACCAGCTTCAAGCACGGAACCGCGGTGAATGTCACGACCACCGTCGTCCCCGCGTCCGCCGCGGGTGACGTGAGCATCACCAGCAACTCGGGCGCGCAGAATGGCGCAGTCACGAATTCCGGCGAAACGCTGTTGACGCTTGCGAGTGGAACCGCCTCGGGAAGCTACACGCAGTTTCCAGGCGGCACTTACAACGTCTACGCGAACTATGGTGGAGACAAGAATGACGCGGGCAGCACTTCAACAGCCGTTCAGGTCACGGTGACTCCAGAAGATAGCATCATCAAAACCGATGCTGAGGCTTATGTCGGTGGCGCTCAGTGGGGTGAATTGGCAGGCGCATCGGCGCCGTTTGGACTTCCCGTGGCTTTTTACGTGGAGCCTATTGGAAAGTCGCAGGCGAGCGTTGGAGATCCCGCGACGGACGCGACCGGAACCGTCTACTTGACCGACACAATGCCGGGTAACCAGGGCTTGGGTGCGAAGCTCGCTCTCGACTCGACGGGGTACGCATTTTGGATGGGCTACCCCCAGGCGGGTGCTCATTCCGTCACTGCCCAGTACGCGGGCGACCTCAGCTACAACCAAAGCACCTCGGCCCCGGTCAATTTCAGTATTACCCAGGCCCCAACGGCAATCGCAATCACCTCCGGTTCCGCAACCGTGAACGGCGAGAACGAGAACGTCACCGCCGAGGTAACGTCGAGCAACATTCCTGCCAATTTGATTGCGATGAATGGGACCGTAACCTTCACAAATACGACAACGAACACCGTGCTAGGCTCGTCGCCTGTCCTGTCCAGTTCATGCGCGAGTGCCTCTTACCTTTGCTATTCAGTCGACGGCAACTTCCAGGTCACCCAGTTCTTGCTGGGTGCGAACTCAGTTGTGGTGAGCTACAGCGGCGACAACAACTTCCTGGCCTCGGGACCTTCCGCTGCCATCACCATCACCTGCACGGCGGGTTGTTCGAACTCTGCTGGTCAATCGATCCAGATCGGCGTCTACCAGATTTCGCCACCTGCTGCAATCGCGCCCGGAGGCAATGTCACGGCCCAGGTGGGGATGACTGGGAATGGCGGCTTTACCGGCGCGGTGAACGTGACCTGCGGAGTAACCGGACCGGACACGGTCGCGAGCACAATGCCCGCATGCGCCCTCAGTCCAGCTCAAGTCAGCATTACGAGCGCACAACCAGTCGTCACTGCGCTGTCAATCACAACGGTTGCGGCGACGAACTCCAGCCGAGTTGTGCCACCGTCGCCGTTTCCGTGGATTCGGACAGGTGGCGCGGTACTGGCGGTGCTCCTGTTGTTCGGTCTTCCAGGGCGGCGCTCGCGCAGACGCGCTCTCCTGAGCGGAATCATTTTGCTTGTTGCGTTGGCGTCGGTTGCCGCATGCGGAGGCGGCGGATCGGGCGGCGGTGGTGGAGGCGGTGGAGGGAAGATGATACCGGGGACTCCGGCCGGCGTCTACACAATCTTGTTGTACGCCGCGGACGCTGCTACTGGAAAGGTCACCGCTCAGAGTTCGTTTACAGTCACGGTTCAATGAGCAGGGATCTGACACGCGAAAGTTGCACCGGTAAGGTCTCAGTGAACAACCGACCAGATGACGAGGTTCACCGCGATCATCAGGACAGCGGCGCCGGGAATGAGCAGGAGAGCCCGCTTGAGACGCGCCGGATCGTCACCGGCGATCGCGCCAATGATGCGCGAACTGACGGCGAGTCCGGCCCATCCGCAGGTGATGACAAAGCCGATGGCGGTGCCGCTCATGCGTGGGAAGGCGTTGCCCACGAGCGCCAGTGTGGTGGGGAACACCGGCGCCATGGCGATTCCGGCGAGGAAGACAAGTCCCGCAGCCACATTCGGATTTCTGGTGCGCAGCATGAGGAAGGTGGTGATGGCCATGGCGATGGAAGCGGCCATCGTCACGGCGATCGCGGAAACGTGGATGAGGATAGGGGAAACGCCGACGCGGCCAACCAGCAGGCCGAGGCCAAATCCAAGCGAAAGAATATTGAGCGCACGCGTGGGAGCGATGCCCTGGGCGACCAAATGGCGTGGAAGCCAGTTCCAGACGCCGACTTCGCACGAGATATAGAGAAACAGGAACAGGCTCAGCAGGTAAAGCAGCGGCCGGGCAAACACGACGCCGGCATCGGCCAAAACGAATTCGGCTGCGCCTGTGGGGGCCGGCATTTTGGTCACGGACTGAAAGGCGAGCACCAGCACGGTGAGCGATGCGACGGTGTAGCAGAGGCGCAGCCAGTTTCCCTTGAAGAGATTCGCGGAGAGGAACGGCGTGGCCAGGCCGCCCAGTCCAAAGAATAGATTCACCAGGTTGAGCGCCGTGGCGCGATGATCCACGCTGACGGCGCTGACCAGAGCATTGGCGCCCGTGACGACTATGCCGCCGCCGCATCCGAGGACAAAGAGGAGCAATACGATGCTGCGGAAGCCGGACGCGCGCGGCAGGGAGAAGAGCACAATCGCGATGAACACAAGGCCAAGGATCAAACCGGCCTTGTCTCCCTCGGAGTCGAGCAGCGGGCCCACGCCGAGCGAAGCGATGATCAGGCCGAGCGCCTGCGAGAAGGCGATGGTTCCGTTTTGCGTGGGTGTCAGGCGGAATCGATCGGAAAGGTCAGGCAGAATGGTGCCCAGCATGGCGGCGATCATTCCGTAGACAAAAATAGCCAGGATGGCTGCGAAGATCAGCACGCGGCGCGGTGTCCTTTCGTTTTGTCGTGCGCGGAATGGGGAAGTTCGTCGAATCGAAGCGGCAGGTGAAGCGATCCGAGAGAATTGTATCGCCTGCTTCCGGTCGCCGCCGAATTCGCCAATTCCATCGATGGCCGGATCACCGAATCAATGCGCGCGCCACCGATGAAATCGCGGTCATCCTGTCGCTATAGACTGCAAGAGAGTGAATTCCAGAGAAGGAAAACAAGCGAACGAACGACAAGGGAGGCCGCAGCCAGCGCTTGCCGCGGCAGCCGGGCTGCTGCTCAGCCTTTTTCTGGCGGGATGTGGCATGCAGGGAGCGCCGCTGCCGCCTTCGCTGAAGTTGCCGGATCCCGTGACCGACCTGAGCGCGTCGCGCGCCGGCGACCAGGTCACTCTGGCTTGGACGATGCCGAAGAAAAACACCGATAAATTGCTGATCAAAGGGAGTACGGCGGTCCAAATCTGCCGGAAAGAAGGCAGCGGCGCCTGTGTGCCTGTTGCGGGCGGCCCGCTTTTGCCTGCAAATGCCAAAGGGAGTTTTACTGAGACCCTTCCAGCGTCGTTGGGCAGCGGGGCTCCACGCATGCTCCGGTATTTTGTGGAATTGAAGAACGGGAAAGGCAAGTCTGCCGGGCTTTCCAACGCGGCGACGGTTCTGGCAGGCGAGGCGCCGGCCCCGGTATTGGGCCTGGCGGCTACGCTGCGCAAAGACGGTGTGCTGTTGAAGTGGGCACTTGCTCCTGACGGTGCACCAGGAATCAGCGGAACAACCGTGGCAATCCGATTGCGGCGAACCCTGTTGACTCCTCAGGTGAAGGGCGCTGCCGCAAAGGCCGGGGGCAGTCTCCTGCCCCAGCGGCGCGAACCGGTTGAGGTTAGCCTGCTGGTGGATCCCGCCGAAAACCAGGCATCGAACCGCACGCTCGACAAGAGTATTCATTTCGGGGAGACGTACGAATACCGGGCGCAGCGCGTGACCCGCATCGCGGCAGCAGGCGAGACGCTGGAACTGGCGGGGCCGCTTTCTGAGCCTGTGCGCGTTGAGGCGATCGATGTGTTTCCGCCCAATGTGCCCACCGGGCTGGCCGCGGTGGCGACGGCTCCGGACCAGCAGGGAGGGCCGTCGATCGACTTGAGCTGGCAGCCGGTTACGAATCCCGATCTGGCCGGTTACGCCGTTTACCGGCGCGAGAGCACCGAGACGGATGGGAACTGGCGCCGCATCTCGCCGGCTCAACCGGTGGTAGGGCCGGGCTTCCATGACCCCGATGTTCAGCCGGGGCAAACATACCGATACGCGGTCACGGCCATCGACCAGGCCGGGCATGAAAGCGCCCATTCGGCTGAGGCCGAGGAGACCGTCCCGAAACCCTAGACGATGGGTGGCTGCGATGAAGTGGGACGCCTGCGGCGTAGAATCTTGTCTTTATGCATGAACTTTCGATTGTCACGAGCGTAGTGGAGTCGGTGACCGAATCGCTTGAAGATTATCCTGGCGCGCGCGTTCAAGAAGTGCGGCTGCGCGTTGGCGTGCTTTCCGCCGTGGTCGTGGACTCGCTTGAGTTTTGCTGGGGACTGGCGACGGAAGGAACTCCGCTGGAAGGATCGAAGCTTGTGGTCAAGATGGTTCCGATCGTGATGCATTGCGCTCATTGTGCAGCGGACGTGGAATTGGATGGCGTGCAGAGCTTTCGCTGTCCGCGGTGCGATGAGCCGTGCAGCGATTTGCGCCAGGGGCGCGAGCTTGAGATTGAGTCGATCGAGATTGAGGACGGGGCCGCCAGCGAAGCGGCCGCGATCCAGGTGGAGTGACCGATGACAACGAGAATCGTGGAACTGCGGCGTGGAATTCTGAAGAAGAACGATGAACTGGCGGCGAGTTTGCGCAGGCGCTACACGTCCGCCGGCGTATTCGTGCTCAACCTTGTTTCAAGCCCCGGCACCGGCAAGACGGCCTTTCTTGAGCGGACGCTTCGCGAGCTGCTTGGGCAGGGCGCGCGTGCCGCTGCGTTAGTGGGGGATCTCGAGACGGACAACGATGCGCGGCGGTTGGCGGCAAGTGGCGCGCCTGTGCGCCAAATCAATACGCATGGAATCTGCCACCTCGACGCCGAGATGATTGCGAAACACATTGAAGGCTGGGACGGCGTGACGCTGAGCGGCCTGGATTATCTGTTCATCGAGAATGTCGGAAACCTGGTTTGTCCCTCGAGCTACGATCTCGGCGAGGCCGTGCGCGTGGCGTTGCTGAGCGTGACCGAGGGTGAAGACAAGCCGCTCAAATATCCCACGCTCTTCAACTCGGCCGACGCTGCGGTGATCACCAAGATGGACATCGCCGAGGCGTGCGGATTTGATCGCGAACAGGCGCTGAAGAGTCTCAACGAGATTCGGCCTGGAATCCGCATCTTTGAGACGTCGGCGAAGACCGGGGCGGGGATGTCGGAATGGCTGGCGTTCCTGGTAGAAGCACGCGAGAAGAGGGAGTCGCTGGCATAGAGATCGCAATGGCAACCAAGAAGGCGAGTTCCGAGGACGGTAAAGCGGCTGTGGAGGCGTATCTCGCGCGGGTTCCCGAACCCGCGCGAACGACGCTCGAGAAAATGCGGGCGATGATTCGAGCAGCCGCGCCCAAAGAGGCAACCGAAGCGATCAGCTATGGGATTCCGAGCTTTCAGTTGAAGGGCGGCCTGGTGGCTTACGCCGCGTTCAAGGACCATTGCAGCTTTTTCCCCATGGGCGCGAGCGCGATCGAGGAGTTTGCCGTAGAGTTGAAAGGCTATCGGGTATCGAAGGGGACGATTCACTTTCCATTGGACAAGCCGCTGCCGTCGGCCCTGGTGAAGAAGATGGTGAAGGCGTGCGTGGCGCGGAATGAGGCGAAAGCGCGCAAGTGAATCTGACATGGGTTCGCCGCAGGACCGTTCACGTGATTTCAATCGCATGCAGTGTGATTTAAATCACGCTACCCGGAGCTGCCTTGCAGGTATAAGGTAGTTGCCATGTGTTTAGCTATCCCAGGAAAAGTTGTAGGCATTGCCGAAGAGAACGGGCTCCGCATGGGCCGGGTTGACTTCGGCGGTATCATCAAACGCGTCTGCCTCGACTATGTGCCGGAGCTTGAAATCGGCGACTATACCATTGTCCACGTTGGGTTTGCGCTCTCCAGGATCGATGAGGAGGAAGCCCAGCGTACGCTGGCAGTCTTCGCCCAGATGGGCGTTCTTGACGAAGAGTTGGCCGAGGGTGATGAGGCCTTTGCCCGGGCGGCCCTGGCGCCGCAGTCACCTTGTCCGGACGGAAGCTGCGCGCCGGATGCGGTCAAAGCGAATTCCTAGGTTCGTCTTTCGCAGGTCTCAAAATCGAGACTTGGGGCACGCAATTTTCGGTTGTTGAAGAAGCTTTCAAATGAAGTCATTGTAGAAGAGACTTTCTGATGAAGTACCTGACCGAATTCCGGAATGGCGAAATCGCGCAGCGTATGGCGCGCGAGATCGCGACGGTTGCTACGAAGCCCTGGAAGATCATGGAAGTTTGCGGGGGGCAGACCCACTCCATCATCAAGAATGGCATTGATCAGATGCTGCCGGCGGGGATCGAGATGATTCATGGGCCCGGTTGCCCCGTCTGCGTCACCCCTCTCGAACTCATCGATAAGGCGCTCGCCATTGCCGCACAGCCGGGTGTGATCTTCTGTTCGTTTGGCGACATGCTGCGGGTTCCTGGAACCGATGCCGACCTTTTTCAGGTCAAGGCTGCGGGCGGGGATGTACGCGTGGTGTATTCGCCGCTGGATGCGGTCGACCTGGCGGCGAAGAGTCCCGACAAGCAGGTGGTGTTCTTCGGTGTCGGTTTTGAAACCACGGCGCCGGCCAACGCCATGAGCGTACACATTGCCAGGCGGCGCGGGCTGAAGAACTTTTCGCTTCTGGTTTCGCACGTGCTCGTGCCGCCGGCGATCGCGGCCATTCTCGAGTCGCCGGGGAACAAGGTGCAGGCGTTTTTGCTGGCCGGGCATGTGAATAGCGTCATGGGTTATTGGGAATATCCGCCGGTTGCGGAGAAGTACAAGATCCCGCTTGTGGTCACAGGCTTTGAGCCGCTCGATCTGCTCGATGGAATTCGCCGCGCGGTGCTGCAGCTTGAGGCAGGCAAGCACGAAGTCGAGAACGCCTACGAACGCATCGTCACGTATGACGGCAATCAGCCTGCGCAGAANNGAGCGATTCCAGATCACGGGCATTCACACCGTCGAGTCCGCTCTCTGTCGCGCCGGCGATGTGTTGCGCGGCGCCATCAAGCCGGCAGAGTGTGCGGCCTTTGGGAAAGAATGCACGCCGAGGCACCCGCTGGGCGCGACCATGGTTTCAAGTGAAGGCGCCTGCGCGGCGTATTACAACTACGGGCGGTTCCTGTCCGCGGATGAACTGGCGACGGCGGGGAGGGGGTTGACGCATGCCTGAGATCGCGAAGGACGAAGCGCTGGCGGCTGTCGCCGATGGGGTGACGGAGGCGACGCCAGATTTTGCGAACTGGTCGTGCCCGCTGCCGCTGGTTGGCTACCCCACCATCGTGATGGGACACGGCGGCGGTGGCAAGCTGGGGAGCGAGTTGGTAGAGCACCTGTTTCTGCCGGCATTTCGCAATCCGCAACTTGAAAATTTGGGTGATGCGGCGGTCCTCGATCTACCCAGCGGCCGGGTAGCTATGAGTACCGACTCGTTTGTGGTGCAGCCGCTGTTTTTCCCTGGAGGATCGATCGGCGAACTGGCGGTGAACGGAACCGTCAACGATCTTGCAGTCTCCGGTGCTACGCCACGCTTCCTGAGCGCGAGCTTCATTCTGGAAGAAGGCTTCCCGCTGGCGAAGCTGGCCGCGATTGTGGAAGCGATGGGCGTGGCAGCGCGTGCGGCCGGAGTGCAGATCGTTACCGGCGACACCAAGGTTGTTGAGCGTGGGCACGGCGACGGGTGCTACATCAACACGGCAGGCGTGGGCGTGCTGCGCGAAGGCCTCAGCGTTGGCCCTCATCGCGCACAGGCTGGCGACGCCATCCTTGTGTCGGGAACCATTGGCGATCATGGCATGGCCATTATGAGCGTGCGCGAGGGGCTTGAATTTGAAAGTCAGATTCGGTCAGACTGTGCGGCTCTGAACGGGATGATCGCGGCGGTGCTCGATGCGGCTGGCGCGGATGTACACGCCATGCGCGATCCCACGCGCGGTGGGCTTGCTTCGACATTGAATGAGATTGCGCAGTCCTCCGCTGTGGGCATCGCCATCGACGAGCGGCGCATGCCGGTGCGGACCGAAGTGCAGTCGGCATGCGAGTTGCTCGGGCTCGACCCTGTGTATGTAGCCAATGAGGGCAAGGCGGTTTTCTTTGTGGCGCCGAACGCCGCTGATCAAGTTTTGGCTACGCTCAAGGCGCATCCGCTGGGACGCGAAGCGGCCATCATCGGCCAGGTCACCGCCGAACACAAAGGAATGGTGGTTGCGCGCACGCAGATGGGCGCAAATCGCGTCATCGCTATGCAAATCGGCGAGCAACTGCCGCGCATCTGCTAATCGGCTTCTCTCAGCATTCGTGCTTGCCCCGTCTCAACCCCAAGCCTTTATGATCGATGGGTTCCGGCTCTGCATCAAGAATTGGCCGGCTTGGGAGCGACGCATGAGGAATGGTTCTCTGTTGTTTGTTGGTTTACTTTGTGCAATCGGTGTAGCTGTGGGAGAAGCGCCCGCGCCTGCCGATCAATCCTGCTCCGACCTGGCCAAATTGAGCGTCCTGCAAACCGAGATCGTTCAAGCCTCTGTGGTCGAAGCCGGCACACTCGACCTTCACGAAGAGAAACCGAATCCCATCTACAAAAAACTGCCGGCCTTTTGCCGTGTGCAAGCGGTTGCCAAGCCCAGCAGCGACTCCAATATCAAAATCGAGGTTTGGCTTCCCCTTGCCGGTTGGAACGGCAAGTTCATGGGGCAGGGTAACGGCGGATTCGCCGGGAACATCAGCTACGCGGGCCTGGCTGTCGCGGTGTTGAACGGGTTCGCGAGCGGCGGCACCGATACGGGGCACACCGGCGGCGCAACGGATTCCGATTGGGCGCTCGGCCATCCCGAGAAGATCGTCGACTTCGGCAATCGCGCCGTGCATGTGATGACCGAACTCAGCAAGTCGGTCGTACAGCAGTTCTATGCAAAACCAGCGAAGCCCACGTACTTCAGCAGCTGCAGCGACGGCGGCCGCGAAGCGCTGATGGAAGCCGAGCGGTTTCCCGAGGACTACGATGGGATTCTGGCCGGTGCACCGGCGTACAACTGGACCAACTTGGTCAGCCGAGGCGCACTGCTGGCTCAGGAACTGCTGACCGTCCCGGAGAATTACATTCCGGCGAGCAAGGTTCCGGCAATCAGCCAGGCTGTGTTGGCCGCATGCCACAAAGATGAGCCGGCTGCCTTCCTTGCCGATCCGAGAACCTGCCATTTCTCGCCCGACACGCTTCTCTGCAAGGGCGAAGACAGCGATGCCTGTCTGACCGCGGCTCAAGTTGCCTCAGTGAAGGCTCTCTACGCCGATTCGCATTTGAAAGACGGCTCGCTGGAATACCACGGCTTTCTCCCCGGAGCCGAGCTTGGCGACAATGGCTGGCAGGGATGGATCACCGGCAAAGAGCGGAATGCGGGCGAAGGCTCCAAATACAGCACGGGCTTCTTCAGAAACCTCGTGTATTCCAATCCTGACTGGGACATCAAGAACTTTGACCTCGACCGCGATCTGATGGCCGCGCAGGAGAAAACGGCGAAAGCTCTCGATGCAGTGAATCCCGATCTGCGCCCCTTCAAGGCGCACGGCGGCAAGCTGATTCTCTATCACGGCTGGAACGACCCGGCGATTTCAGCGCTCGGCACGCTCGACTACTATAACAACGTGATTGCGGCGGTGGGCGCGGCGGATACGCACTCCTTCGTGCGGTTGTTCATGGTGCCCGGCATGCAGCACTGCGGCGGCGGTCCCGGGCCGGCCGACTTTGGGCAGTGGGGCCCAGGCATCGATCCTGTGCTCAACAACCCGGCGCACAACATCACGTTTGCGTTGGAAGAGTGGGTTGAGAAAGGCCGAGCACCCGAGCAAGTGATCGCTCGCGGGAACACGGACAGCACCGGAGAGGGTAAAGGCGAAATATTCGCGCAACCGATTTGCGCGTATCCGAAGGCCGCAAAGTACAAGGGCAGCGGGGGTCGCAAAGACGCGGCAAACTACGTTTGCGCCGCACAGTAGCCAAATGATCGCAATTGTACCCGTCTCCCCGGAGAACGTGGCGACCTTCAAAGATGTGCGTTTGCGCGCGCTCGAAGACGCGCCCACCGCATTCGCCTCGACCTATGCCCGGGAGGCCGAATTCAGCGACGAGGAGTGGATGCGGCG
>PLTV01000185.1:15257-25270 GCA_003164635.1 Acidobacteriaceae bacterium | reverse complement strand
CCATCGAGGAGATGACGCACGCCGAGCACTTGATTGAACGCATCCTGTTCCTCGACGGCATGCCGGTGGTAAGCGTGCCTCTGAAGCCCCAGCCCGGAACCGGCGTCAAATCGCAGTTTGAAATCGCCCTGAAAGACGAGCTGGCCGCGGTTCAAGAGTACAACAATGCAAGCCGCGTCTGCCGGGAAGAAGCCGACAACGGCACCAAGGACCTTTTTGAAAAGCTGCTGCACGACGAAGAGGCACACGCCGATTTTCTGGAAACGCAACTGTTCACCATCGAGGAGATCGGCATCGCAAATTATCTCGCGGAACAAATGAAAGACTAGCAGGCTGTTTCATAACTCGGTTTTGAAGGGGCGCAGTTTCAGCCGGGGTCCCCACTGCGCGCCGCTTTTGCGCGTAGTGGGGTGGAAGCCGCGCCGTTTCCTGGCCGCATATTCTCCGGCTTTAGCCGCTGAGGGACTGCCGCCGGCTCCAGGCATGGCTGTCATGCTGAGCGGCAGCGAAGCATCTCATTGAAATTGTCCCAACCCGCGCCGCACTGGGCTTCCAAGTTCCTTCGCTTCCCCCACCCCAGCAACGGCAAAAGCAGCCGTAGCCGGGGATCCCGGCTCGCTCAGGATTTCGGCAGTCGGCTCAGGGCACCCCAGAAAGCCTGAAGTCTGGCTTTCCGGGGACCCCGCTCAGACGCCGCCTTAACGCCTTGACTTCGCTCCCCGCCTTCGCTGGCTGGATGGCCGGCCTCTTGCGGCGTGATACTATCGAATTCCCGGCATGGAACTGCGCTACGTATACATATTCTTTCAACTGATTGCCTTTCTTTTCGCGATCAGCATTCACGAGTCGGCGCACGCCTGGATGGCTTCCCGTTGCGGAGACCCGACTGCGCGTATGCTGGGACGGATCACGCTGAATCCGCTGCGGCACATCGATCCGGTCGGCACCATCCTGCTGCCTGCGATTGCGCTTTTCACCGGCTTTCCGATGATCGGCTGGGCCAAACCCACGCCGGTCGATCCGCGCAATTTCAAAAATCCGGTGCGGGATGACATCCTGACGTCGGTCGCCGGCCCGGCCAGCAATTTTCTGGTGGTGATGGTCACGGTCGTCCTGCTGGGATTGCTGGCTCTCACCTCGCCCTCGGCGCACTACGTGGTCCACGCGATGGCCAGGAACATGATCCTGGACGTCAACGGGATTACGCCCCTGGCGCTCATGCTTCATCAATTGATGGTGATTAATATCCTGCTGGGAATTTTTAACCTGATCCCGGTGCCACCGCTCGACGGCAGCCACGTTCTGCGCCACTTCCTTCCGGTGGGCGCGCTTCGTCTGTACGACCAGATGGGAATCATCGGACTGATGCTGCTATTGTTCTTCGGAGGGCGTCTGCTCGGGGCGCTGATGTTCCCGGTGGTAGGATTTTTTAACGATATCCTGGCGAGAATCTGATGGCGCAACCCGAAAACGAGAAAACTGAAAATACCGCCGCCGCCAAAGGCCGTGTGCTGAGCGGCATGCGTCCCACGGGCAGACTGCACCTGGGCAATTACGTTGGGGCTTTACAGAATTGGGTGGGTCTGCAGAACCAGTACGAATGTTTTTTCTTCGTCGCCGACTGGCACGCGTTGACCACCGATTACGCCGATCCTTCGGCGGTAAAGACGAACTCGATCGAAGTCGCCACCGACTGGCTGGCGGCGGGCCTTGATCCGGAGCGTTCGGTGCTGTTCGTGCAGTCGCATGTTCCGCAACACGCCGAGCTGCACCTGCTGTTCTCGATGATCACCCCGCTCGGCTGGCTCGAACGCGTGCCGAGTTATAAGGAACAGCAAGTGCAGCTTGCCGAAAAAAGTCTCGGCACCTACGGCTTCCTGGGATATCCACTGTTGCAGGCGGCCGACATCCTGATGTACCTGGCGGACTTCGTCCCCGTCGGCCAGGACCAGGTGGCGCACGTGGAGCTGACGCGGGAGGTGGCGCGGCGGTTTAACCAGTTCTATAAGCTGGACGGGCGAGAGGTTTTGCCCGAGCCGCAGGTGCTGCTGACGCCCTCACCGCAACTGCCCGGCACCGACGGCCGCAAGATGTCGAAGAGCTACGGCAACACGATACTGCTTACGGATCCCGAGCCCGAAGTGCGGCAAAAGCTGAAGACGATGGTGACCGATCCGGCGCGGATCCGGCGCACAGACCCGGGCGACCCGGACAAGTGCCCCGTGGGCGATCTCCACAAGGTGTTTTCGACGCCAGAGACGTTGGCCAATGTCTATGAGGGTTGCCGTACTGCGGGGATCGGATGTATTCAATGCAAAGGCTGGGCGGCGGATGCGCTTGTCCAGGTGCTGGCGCCGATCCAGGAGCGGCGGTCGCGCTTTTCCGACGCTCAGGTTAAGGAGATTCTGGAGGACGGCACGAACCGCGCCCGCACACGCGCCGAACAGACAATGGTCGAAGTGCGCGCCGCCATGCATTTGACGTCAAAGGATTAAGGCAAAATTGGCCGAGCAAAGCACACAATCCGCAAACTCAACCCAGGCTGAATCTGTCGGGTCCGAGGTAGCTTCCCACGGCGGTATCGCGCCAGATGAGAAAGCAGCCGCCAAGGCTGCCGCGCAGCAGAAGAAGCGCGATGAAGGCGCCGAGGAATCGCCGTTCTCAGTAAGCGTAGGACAGGTATACGACGGACCGCTCGATCTGCTGCTGGACTTGATCCGCAAGCAGGACATTGACATTTACGACATCCCGATCGCCCGCATCACGGCTCAGTTTCTTGCTTACGTCAACCAGTTGAAGGCTTCGGATGTGGATGTAGCCGGCGAGTTTATCTATACCGCTTCCATGCTCATCCACATCAAGAGCAAGATGCTGCTTCCGCGGGCGGGAGCTGCTCCAGACGAAGTGGCGGAAGATCCTCGCCGCGAACTGGTGGAACGGCTTCTGGAGCATGAACGGTTCAAAAACGCCGCCCAGATGCTGCAGCAGAAACAAATGCTCGAAGCGGCCACCTGGACCAATCCAGGCTTCCGGGAGTTCAAAGAGGATGCGGAAGCCGAGCCCGAGATCGCCGCGGACACGGTAGACCTGGTGAGAATCTTCCGGGAGATCCTCGAGCGGGCACGCAATCGCCCCGTTTTGAACGTGGAAGACGATTCGGTTACGGTGGGTCAGATGATCCGGTTTCTGGGCCGCCGGCTCGCGATTGAGGATAAACCGGTATCATTGAGCCGCCTGCTCAGCCATACCCATTCCGAGCGTGCATTGATCGCCACATTCCTTGCGCTGCTGGAACTTGTGCGCCTGCAGGCCATTCTTCTGCGCCAGGACAGCGCTTTTAGCGACATCTTCATCAAGAAGTACGTTACCTTTGAAGCCGTTATGAATGAAGGGCTTGCAGGAGCACAAGACGACTGGCGATGAGTGGTAATCAAGCAAGCAGCCCCCTCCGGAACCCTCGTAATTTACGAAATTCATCTTCCATTCATCTCGCTGGTATATCCATGGATCGTCCAGCCACTGCTTAATTCAGCATCGCCGGAGAGCGTTTTACCGTAGAACCGGAGTTTTCTCCATGTCCGACTTAGCAACTGTCGCACCAGGCCATCCCACCGCCAGAATTCTCGACCAAAAAATGAAAAAGTCACACGCCCTGCTCAGCGGGGTCGTAGTGCTTGCGGCACTCGTGGCGGGACTGGGATACATTGGATTTCACATCAGCCAGGATTTTGAGAATGTGGTTCTGGGCAGCGTGTGGCCCTATTTGCTTCTGATCGTCGCGCTGGCAATCGCCCTGGGGTTCGAGTTCGTGAACGGGTTCCACGACACGGCGAATGCCGTTGCGACCGTTATCTATACCCATTCGCTGGAACCGAACATTGCCGTGGTCTGGTCAGGGCTCTGTAACCTTCTCGGCGTGTTGACTTCAACGGGTACGGTGGCCTTTACGGTGATCACGTTGCTTCCGGTGGAGTTGATTCTCCAGGTCAGTGCGGGCGCCGGCTTCGCCATGGTCTTCGCGCTGCTCATCGCGGCAATCGTTTGGAACCTCAGCACCTGGTGGTTCGGACTTCCAGCCTCAAGCTCGCACACCATGGTCGGCTCCATTATCGGCGTGGGCGTTGCCAACCAGCTAATGAATGTCCACTCAGGAACATCGGGTGTGGATTGGGAACAGGCAACGAAAGTCTTCAAAGTCCTTCTGATTTCGCCTGTGATTGGATTTACGGCGGCAGCGCTGCTGTTCCTGCTTTCAAAAGCATTCATCAAGTATCCCGAGCTCTACGAGGCGCCGAAAGACAACACGCCTCCACCGTGGCCGATCCGGCTTTTGCTGGTGCTTACGTGCACCGGCGTGAGCTTCTTTCACGGCTCCAATGACGGCCAGAAGGGCATGGGACTCATCATGCTCATCCTCATCGGAACGGTGCCGACGGCCTATGCGCTGAACCACGCCGTCTCCCCGCAGGATGTGCAGGACTTCATTGCGGCATCGGAGCGTGCAGGGCACATTCTCGATCGGTACGTTGACTCGACCGGCGTTCTTGGATCCGATCCCCGGGCCGAGGTCACAGACTACATCCGTACCAAGCAGTTGCAGCCCGACACAGTTCTGGCCCTGCGCGAACTCGTCGAGGACCTGAACCACGAAGTCGGCCTCTACCGGGAGTTCAAAGACGTTCCGGGCAACCGCCAGACCAACGTCCGCAACGACATGTATGTGGCCAGCGAAGCGATTCGCCTGATGCAGAAGGCCAAAAACCCGGCCTTCACTCCCGATGAGAGCGCAGCACTGACCAACTACAAGGGCAAGGTAGACAAGGCGACCAAGTTCATTCCGACTTGGGTAAAGGTTGCTGTGGCCCTGGCGCTGGGAATGGGCACCATGGTCGGCTGGAAGCGCATTGTGGTTACAGTCGGCGAGAAGATAGGCAAAGAACACCTGACCTACGCGCAAGGAGCTACGGCCGAACTTGTCGCGATGGCGACGATCTTCGCCGCAGACAACTTTGGCTTGCCGGTCAGTACCACGCACGTGCTGAGCTCGGGCGTAGCTGGCACCATGGCCGCGAACAAGAGCGGGCTGCAGCTTTCCACGATTCGCAATATTGCAGCGGCGTGGGTCTTCACGCTTCCGGCGGCGGCCCTGCTTTCGGGTACGCTGTTCTGGCTATTCCGCCAGGTCAGCCACTAGGTCGAGGCTCTTCGGCTCGCCGAGGAGTTGATACAAATGCGCCGCGTTGGAGGGACATGCACAGGTCCCTCGGCGCGGCGTAAGTGCTTTGGGCCCGGCCACTAGGTGCAACTTTTTCGCTGCATTTTCGGACTGTTTTCCCACCTAAACAGCCTTGTTTCTGCTCGATGCAGCGAAACAGGGGGAGGGGTGGGGTCTATACGGTCTTTGGGGCTTGCTCCAGGCCGCAGCCGTACGTCGCTTTCAGGGTGATTCATGCCTGCCCTCCGAGAGCAGGGCTATCACAGACCAGCATCAATGAGATTGGTTTTATTGACCGAAACGAAGGCGCGCCGGTCTTGCCGAAGCCGTTTCCTCTACTCAAGACCAACTATGCGCCGGGAGGCAGTAATTTTCTGCAAAGCAGTTGGGACCGAAGTCTGTTAACTGGTCATTAAAATACTATTTTACAAATAGGTATTTGGAATCTATAGTTCTGAGAATGGCCAGGAATTCAGAACAACGCGATTTATTTCCCGGCGCGCTGGAGATCATGATCCTCCAGACGCTGCGGGTGAAGCCCATGCACGGCTATGCGCTGGTGAAGCACATCAAGCAGGTTTCCGACGACCTGCTCCAGGTGGAAGAGGGCTCCCTCTACCCCGCACTGCAACGCATGCTGAAAGAAGGCCTGCTGGAAGCGGATGCCGGTGTGTCGGCCAAAGGTCGGCCCACGCGAATCTACCGGCTCACCGAGGAAGGCCATCGTCATCTCGAAAGAGAAGTCGTGAGTTTCGAGAGAATGTTTGCCGGCTTTAACCGTGTGCTGGCCGCCGCAAAGGCATAGAAGGAGTGGCAATGTCCTGGTTCAATCGCATTTTCTTCAGGAAGCGCCGGTACGATGACCTCTCTGTCTCGATCCAGGAGCACCTCGACGAGCGAATCGATGAATTGGTGACAGAAGGCTTGCCGCGCTCCGAAGCGGAACGAACGGCGCGCCGCGAATTCGGCAATGTGACTCTTATGCGGGAGCGGAGCCGCGAAGTGTGGCAGTGGGAGAAGCTCGAATCGCTTCTGGCGGACCTGAAACACGTGTGCCGGAGGCTGGTGCGGTCGCCGGGGTTCGCGATCACCGTGGTGCTGACGCTGGCGATCGGGATTGGGGCCAATACAGCGGTATTCAGCGTGCTGAACAGCGTGCTGCTGCGGCCATTGCCATACCCGGAACCGGAGCAACTCGTTTCGCTGCACCTGAATGCGCCGGGTGCGCCGGGATTGGCCGAGTTCAGAAGCGAACTGCGCCTGTCGGCCTCGATGTACTTCACCTTTGCCACACATAATCACGTCTTCCAATCCGTAGGCGTGTGGGGGCCGGGAACGGCCAGCATCACGGGCCTGGCCCAACCGGAGCAGGTCAATACGGCGGAGATTTCCGGCGGCATGCTGGAGACGCTGGACGTGCCGGCCTTGCGGGGCCAGTGGCTTACGGGCGCCGATCAGGACACGCACGGGCTGGGACGGGTGATGTTGAGCTACGGCTATTGGCAGCGCCGGTTTGGCGGCGACCCAGGCGTGGTGGGCCGCAACATCATTGTCAATTCGCAGACACGTGCGATCGCCGGGGTGATGCCACGCGGATTCAAGATTGTGAACTACGACTTCGATCTGCTGGTTCCGATGGCGCTGGATCCGACCAACGAGCGGCTGGCCGGCTTTTCGTATCGCGGCATCGCGCGGCTCAGGCCGGGGGTCAACCTGTCGCAGGCCAATGCCGATAGTGCGCGCCTGCTGAATGTGTGGATGGACTCGTGGACGAACGGTCCCGGCTCCGATCCGCACTGGTATCTGCGGTGGAAGATTGCTCCGGCGCTCGAACCGCTCAAGAACGTTGTGGTGGGCAGCGTGCAGACGATTCTGTGGGTGGTGATGGCGACCATCGGCGTCGTGATGCTGATCGCATGCACCAACGTGGCCAACCTTATGCTGGTGAGAGCCGATGCACGCCGGCAGGAACTGGCGGTGCGCTCAGCGCTGGGCGCGGGCCGCTGGCGCATTGCACGCGAGCTTTTGGTAGAGAGCGTCACGCTGGGGCTGCTGGGCGGAGCAGCGGGCGTGGCTGTGGCCTTCGGGGGGCTGCGGTTGTTGACCGCCATAGGGCCGGGGGACTTGCCACGTCTGAGCGAGATTTCGCTCGACGGAAGGTCAATCGTCTTCACGCTGGTTCTCTCGGTGCTTTCCGGTTTGCTTTTCGGTGCGATACCGGCGCTGCGCTATGCACCCTCGCGGCAGCGCGTGGCCCTGCTTGGAGCTGCGCGCACGACGAGCGCCAGCCGCGACCGACAGCGCGGCCGTAACTTGCTGGTGGTGGCCCAGGTTGCCATGGCGCTGGTGCTGCTGATCGGCGCGGTGCTGATGATCCGCACCTTCCTGGCGATGCGCAATATCGATCCGGGTTTCTCCGATCCGCGCTCTCTGCAGGTGATGCGCCTCTCCACTCCGGAGACGGTNNGGCTTTGCGGCTTCGGTTCCCATGAGCGGAACCGAACCGAGCTGGGACATGATCATGGCGGAAGGCAAGCCTGACGTGAGCGATAACGCGCCGATGCGCCTCTTCAACTACGTTTCTCCCGGATACTTTCGCACGGCGGGCACGCGCTTTGCGGCCGGACGCGATTTCACGTGGGCTGAGATTTACCAGGTGAGGCCCATCGGAATTCTGTCGGAGAGCCTGGCGCGCGAGTTGTGGGGATCGCCACAGGCCGCGATCGGGCAACACTTTCACGAGTTCGCGAGCCAACCCTGGTTTGAAGTGGTGGGCGTGGTCGAGGATGTGCGTGAAAATGGCGTGGACCAGGTGTCTCCCGCGACTGTCTACTGGCCTTCGCTGATGGGCGATCCCTCGACCCCGGAAAAGCTGGGAGCATGGCGCACAGTCTACTTTGCGATCCGCAGCAATCGCGCCGGGACACAGGCTTTCATCAACGAAATGCAGCAGGCGGTGTGGTCGGTGAATGCGAATCTGCCGGTGGCGGATGTGAGCACCATGCAGGATATCTATGGCGATTCCATGGCACGGACTTCGTTCACGCTGGTGATGCTGGCGATTGCGGGCACCATGGCGCTGGCGCTGGGCATTTTGGGAATTTACGGCGTGATTTCGTATGCGGTTTCGCAGCGGAGGCGCGAGATTGGCATTCGTATGGCGCTGGGTGCGAAAAAGAGCGGGCTGGTGTGGATGTTTGTTCGCTCGGCGCTGGTGCTCACGGCCGTTGGCACGGCCGTGGGGCTGGGGGCGGCGGCGGGACTGATGCGCCTGATGCGCACGTTGCTTTTTGGCATCAGCCCGCTCGATCCGGTTACGTTCCTCGCCGTGCCCGTTTTGTTGGTGGCGGCCGCGGCGCTGGCCAGCTATTTGCCGGCGCGGCGCACGGCAGAGGTCAATCCGGTGGAATCGCTGCGAGCTGAGTAATCCGGGCGGCCTATCGTTTTTTCAGAGGAATGCACAAGGCGGCAGGGTGCGATGGGACCCAAGAGGGGTCGGCTTCCGGTACGATACTGGAGGTGCCTGTTGCTGAATGAGTCTTAAAGCCAAGCTGGAAGCAGTTGTATATGCCGCGGAGGAGCCGGTCACATTGGCCCAGCTTTCCGCATTGTTTGCCGCCGAAGCCCTGGAGTGGAAGGCGGCGCAGGAAGCCGTGTCTGCTGTTGCCGCGGGCGGCGGAGATGAGGCCGGGGCGGAATCTCTTCCGTTGCTGAACGCGGAGTTGCCGGACGAAGAGCTTGAGGCTCCTTCGCAAGCCGTTGACAATGCGGGCGGAAGCGAGGGGGCGGCCAGAGAAGCCGCGGTGGGACAAGCAGCGCCGGTGGCGGAATCTGCCGATGAAGAAGCCGGGGGCGCAGCGGCGGCTGGGCCGGAAGTGGCTGAGGCTCAAAAGGAGCCTGCGGCGGAAACTCCGGTGGATACCGAGGCGGAGGCCAAGCGGCTGGCCCGCCAGAAAGACCGCGAGGTGCGGGCGGTTTTGCGGCAGTTGATGGACGAGCTGATCGCAACCTATGCGAGCGATGACCGGGGCATCGAGATCAAGGAGATAGCCGGCGGCTATCGCATGGCGACAAAGCCCGAGTGCCACGACGCGGCGCGCCAGTTTGTGAAGAGTCTGAAGCCGGCCATGAAGTTGAGCCTGCCGGCATTGGAGACTCTGGCGGTAATCGCGTATAAGCAACCGGTGACGGCGCCCGAGGTGAACGAGATTCGCGGCGTGGATTCGTCGGGAGTGTTCGGTTCGCTTCTTTCGCGCAAGCTGATTGCGACGGCGGGACGTAAGCAGGTGATTGGAAGACCGATTCTGTACAGAACCACGAAGGAGTTTCTGCTGCGCTTCGGATTGAAGGACGTTGCGGACCTGCCGTCGATGGAAGAGTTCGAGAAGTTGGCGGAGCTGGAGTTCGAAGAGGAAGCGGCGGCGACAGAATTGCCGAGCGGGGAGGTGGAGGTCGATGACCTTCCTGATACAGACACAGCCGGGAGCGGCGAGGCAGTTGGGGTCGAGGACCAGGCCGACACGACAAATGATGATGGGGAGCGCCGCGGCACCCGGCACGAGGCAGCCGTGAAGGAAGCCCCCGAAGCTGCGACAGCGTTGAATCCGGAAGCCTCCGTCGAGCCGACGGCTGCGGAGACGGCCAACGGAGAGGGCGCGCCTGCTGCGTCCTCCGTCTCACCCGAGCAGGAAGAAGATGAGGCGGTTTTCCATGAGTAAGAAAAAGCGGCCCGAGCCGATTGAGCCCGAGATCCCGAAGCCGGTGGAAGCGGACGTTGAAGACCCGATCGGCGACGAAA
>PLTV01000185.1:0-15209 GCA_003164635.1 Acidobacteriaceae bacterium | reverse complement strand
GCAAGGCCGAGGAGATGATCGAGCAAGGCCGCGTGCAGGTGAACGGCAAAATCGTTACCGTGCCGGGCACGAAAGCTGACGCGGGCCGCGACCACATTCGCGTAGACGGCAAGCTGCTGCACGGTGCGGAGCGGCAGCGCTATTTTGTGTTGAACAAACCCAAAGGCTATGTCACCACGGTCAAGGATCCCGAGGGCCGGCCCACGGTAATGCAGTTTTTCGAAAAGATGCGCGAACGGCTCTATCCCGTGGGGCGCCTCGACTACATGAGCGAGGGCCTGCTGCTGGTGACCAACGACGGCGAACTGGCCAACAAGCTCACGCGGGCGTCTGCGGGCGTAGAGAAAACGTACCTGGTAAAAGTCGCCGGGGTGCCGACCGAAGACGAGTTGGAGACGCTTCGGGCAGGAGTGGCCATCGAGAAGGGAAAGCCCGGCTCCGAGAAGGTGAGAACATCGCCGGCGCGAATTCGCCAGGTGCGGCAGGGCGACAATCCCTGGTACGAGGTGGTGCTGATCGAAGGGCGCAACCGGGAACTGCGCAAGATGTTCGAAGAAATTGGCCATTTTGTCGAGAAGATTCGGCGCGTGGGTTATGGGCCGCTGATCCTGGATCAGGAGCCGGGAAACATGCGCGAACTCGACGCGCAGGAGCTCGAACAACTGCGCAAGGCGGCGGATGGGAAGCTGCGAACGCCCAAGGCCAAGGACGTGCGCCGGCAGAATCGGATTGACTCCCTGGGAACGCAGAAGTCGGCATTCCGCGACGGCCGGGGCGGGACGCCGGTGAGGCGGTTTGAAGGGGATGCGCGTGGCCGCGAGGAGCGTGGGCCGGCGAAGTTCGGGCGTGGCCCGAGTGCGGCTGGACCGGCTGGGCGCGATTCCTGGAAGAAGAAGGAAGGCTGGAAAAAAGAAGACGGCGGAGAACGGCCTGCCGCTAAGAAATTCGGACCCAGGCCCGTGGAGGCTCGGCCCGCAGGAACTCGGTCGGCTGGATCGCGACCTTACAGCGAGAGACCTGCCGCCGGTCGAGCATTCCCTCCCAGGTCATCGGGCAGCCGTCCGTTCGGCGACAGGCCGGGCGCGGGGCGAAGTACTCCGCCCAAACCGGCGTGGAAGCAAGGTGAGTCGCGACCGAAGCCGGAATTCAAGCGGCCCTTCACGCCGCGACCCCCGGCACCGCGGCCGCCGGCTGACGACTTTGAAGAGCGGGGCCCGAAGCGGCCATCGCGTCTACAAATTGAACCGATTCAAGGCTTTGAACGGGCTGAGCGGCCCCAGGTCAACCGAACGGGTCCGGATCGGGCCAGACCATACAGGGCCGCACAGGATCGGCCTGCTCAGGGCAGGCCACCGGCAGACAGGCCCCGTCAGGATCGGCCAAGCCCGGGTCGGCCTTCCTTTGACCGCTCTGGCGGCGCACGTTCGGAAGGCTCGAGGCCACAAGGTGAGCGCCCCAGTGGGGTAAGGCCTTTGGGTTCGCAAGGCGGCCTGGCACGGCCCTTTACGACGAGCACCGGCAAGCCGCGTGCCGGTGGGGCACGGCCCAGCAGCAAGCCTGGATCGCAACGGGAAGGATTCCGGCCGCGGAGTGAAGAGGCTCGGCCGGAACGTCGGACCGGGACGGGTTGGAAGCCGAAACCAGCTTTTGGCGGCAAGGGTAAGCCCGCGGGGCGGCCTGGCGCAAAGTCCGGCGGCTTTTCGAAAGGCGGCCCGAAGGGGGCATCGAGCCGGCCTGGTGGCAGGCGCACAGGGCCCCGTCCGGGCGGAAAACGGCCTGGAAGCGGCGGTAAGCGCGGATAGGCAGTGAAGGGATTGCGCCCCAGGTTTCGAGATCGAAACCTGGGGCGTCCAAAATCCAGCGGGCACTCCGTTTAAACCTGAACTTCTTTCTTTTTCTTCAAGTCCAAAGGCTCGATCTCGGGTCGCAATGCCCGTCTGCTCACAAACAGCAACGCCAAGCGTCTGTTCTCCAGCGGTTTACTCAAAACTCCCGGAGCAGAAACTGCATGGCGACGGATGCGGTGAGATCAACCCTTTTCCCGGCCTCGAACTCGACGGCCTTTCCATGGCCATCCGCGAGAAGGGTACAATCCATGGCAGGTATGGCTGCGACCACTGCAATGGACGGACCGAAGAGCGCGCAGGACAGGCTGCAGGCGCGCGCACCGGAGATGGACCTGATCCGGGAAGCGCAGTCTGGTTCGCGGGCCGCGTTCGATGCGCTGGTGCGCCAATACGAACACCAGGTGTTGCGCCTGGCGCTGCATCTGACGGGCTCGGAGCACGACGCCGAAGACATTTACCAGGAAGCTTTTCTGAAGGCTTACCGGTACATCGGCAATTTTCGCTTCGAGTGCTCGTTCTACACGTGGATCTACCGCATTGTCACCAACCTTTGCCTCGATCAACTGCGGCGGAAAAAGACGCGGCGGGAGGACCATGCGGTTTTGGTGGATCACTCCGGCGACGAAATCGATGTGCTGGCTTCGGTTTCCGACGACCGGTCGTTTTCCAACCCCGCCAAGGAGCTGGATCGGAAGGTTCTGGGAGCGAAGATTCAGTCCGCACTGGGCAAGCTGACCCCGCGGGAGCGGGTGGTATTCGAGTTGAAGCATTACCAGGGATTACGTCTCCGGACCATTGGAGAAATGTTGAACACAACAGAAGAAACAGCCAAAAACACACTGTTCCGGGCGACCAAGAAGCTCCGGATGCAATTGGCTGAGTTGAGATAGGCAGGCTCAGGCAATTCCGGAATGGAATGCGGATTTTGAGCATGTTGGTTTTTTTTGAGGCTGGAAGGACGTAGCGATGAATTGCGAACTGGCACACGAGCGGATCGTGACGGCAGCGTACGGAGAGCTATCCGACGAACATCTGCATGAGCTGGAGCGGCACATGACGGGCTGCCCGGATTGTCACTGCGAGCGGGATCAACTACTGGCGTTGAAGATTCTGGCGGATGCGCATCCTGTAATGGAGCCGCCGGCGAATCTGGTGGCGCGGTCGCGTCTGCGGCTTGAAGAAGCGCTGGATGCGCTGCCGCCCAAACGCTGGTATGAGCGCCTGACCCAGCGAATGATGAACAACGTGGCCAGCCTGCAGGCTGCCCCGGTGGCAGCTTGCCTTCTGCTTGTGGTGGGCGCGGGGGCTGGCATTCTAGGAAGCTTCCTCTACAGCCAGAGCCATGCCGCGCGCGCAGCGGCGCAACCGGCAGCGATTGCGCGAGCAGACGCTCAGCCCTCCGCGGAAATCGGCAACATCTCAAGCATTGTGCGCGAGCCGAACAGCCAGATGGTCGAGGTCCGGTATAACCAGGTGGTTCCCTCCCAGGTTGAAGGCTCGCTCGACGATCCTAAGATTCGCGAATTGCTGATGGTCGCGTCGGAAAACTCGGCCTCCGCAGGCGTCCGCAACGATTCAATCGATCTTCTGGCGGCCGCCTGCCGCGGCGGACATGGCTGTCAGGGCACCGGAATTCGCGACGCGCTGATGGTGGCCCTGCGCTACGACCGGAATGCTGGCGTGCGCCTCAAGGCGCTGGATGGCCTGCAGCCATACGTGACCTCGGACATCGGCGTTCGCGATGTTGTGCTTGAAGCGTTGATGAACGACAACGATCCGCAGATTCGCACCGAGGCCATCAATATTCTTGAGCCCGTCGAGGCCGATACCACTGTGCAGCAGGTACTTCACACCGTCGCCAATTCTGATCAGAATTCCCATATTCGCACCGCATCAAGAGAAGTCTTGAGCCGGGTACCAGAGATTCAGTAAGCTTGCTAACACTTCAGGTAACTGCATCGTCAGGAAAGAGTGCAGACCGCAAAGCAAGAGATTTTCGGAGAGCAAAATGAAACACCTTTTGAGGCCGTATCGCAGAGTTGAAATTGTCGTTGCCCTGGGGATCTGCGCGGGGACGGTTGCCATCCCAGTCCGTGCGGCGGCACAGTCCACGCAGATACTTGAGCTGCTGCAGGGCACAAGCCCACTGCTGCACTCAAGCTCGCAGGGGTACCTGGGCGTGTGGGTAGACGACATCGACAATGACAAGGCGCAGGCTCTGAAGCTGAAAGAAGTGCGCGGAGCGGTGATTACGCTCATCGACCACGACGCTCCGGCAGGGCAGATCGGGCTGCGCGTGAACGACGTTGTGCTGCAACTGAACGGGCAAAACGTCGAGGGCGCGGAGCAACTGCGGCGCATGTTGAAAGAGATTCCGCCGGGTCGCAAAGTGAGCCTTGAGTTTAGCCGCGACGGCAACGTGCAGACGACCTCAGTGGAGTTGGTGGACCACCGCCAGATGGCGCACGATGTGTGGAACAAGCTGGGCACGCACAGCGACACAAGTTCCCAGACGCCGGGCAATGGTCTGCTGCCGGGGGGCGGTGACGCGCCGCTGCCGGGCATGTTCCACATGCCGATCTTCGGCAGCACGCTGAACGTCGGAGCGCTGGTGGAACCATTGACGGGACAGATGGCCGATTACTTCGGCGTTCAGAATGGACTGATGGTTAAGCAGGTCGCGAAGAAAAGCGAAGCAGCCACAGCGGGACTGAAGGCCTTTGACGTGATCCTGAAGGTTGGCCCCGACGCCATTACGACGCTCTCCGATTGGGACCGCGCGCTGCGCTCGAACCAGGGCAAGCCAGTGCAGGTGACGGTTCTGCGCGACAAGAAGCAACAGACGCTGACCTTGCAGGTGGATTCGAAGCACAAGACGAGTTCGCTGCAGATGGAAGAGCTTTTCCCTGGTGGCGATTGCAACATGTTGGCAGAACTGGCCCCCGATGCAGCCCTGTTGTTTGGCGAGGATTCATTGGCACGGGTAGAGGCGCTAGCCGACCAGGCTGAACAGATGAAGGACGAGATACAAAGCATGAAGCCCTTCCAGATCAGCCCGGAGCAGACTGAAGAATTTCGCAAGCAGGCCGAGGAGCTCAAAAATCAACTGAAGCTGGAACCATTCAAAATCGATCCCCAACAGCAGGAAGAGTTACGGAAACAAATGGAGCAGTTCCGCGAAAATTTCAAACCAGACCAATTTAACTTCAAAGCAGACGATTTCAAAATCGATCCAAAGCAAATGGACGAACTCCGCGAGCAGATGAAGCAGTTTCGCGAGCGGCTCGAACCGATGAGCCTTGAGGTCAGACCGAATTAGTCGCTTGGGATTTCATGTGTCCTACGGGCGTCCGGGTCGCGGACGCCCGTTTGTTTTGGCGATTTGCGCCAATGGTTAGCAGACGCTCACCTTGCGTTGAGTGGCGTGGCCGTGGCCTGAATCTCGACCTTATGGTTGGATATGCCATCGCTAGCGGAATAGATGACCGTCGGCTTTCCGGGCGGGAGAACCGCGTTTACGTGGACGCGCCATTGGCTGATTTGAGGAAGATTCCCAGGACTGAAGTTTGGGGTCGGCACCAGCGAAGTGCTGTCGACTTGTACGGTGACGACCAGAGAATCGCCGAGGCGTGTCGGTTGCTGAACGTCGATATTGGTGCCTACGTCCTGGTAATTCTGTCCATCTTTTTCGGAATACGGAATTCGCTCCCCATCACGCAAGTTCTGCACCTGATGAAGTCGGTCTTCGGCGACCACTGTGAGCGCATAATTCTTTTCCTGAACGAATTTCCCGGAGCTGGATTCCTTCACAGTGAGGCTTAGGAGGAAGGGCTCAGGCTCCGGCTTTCCATTGTTGGAATTCGAGGATTCCACCACTTTTCCTGTATTTCCGGTAGTGACGGCATCGCTTTGGGCGACCGCAGAGTGCGTCAAGAAGGGAAGTGCGAGCGCGGCGGCGAGGGTGAGTCGAGTTGTGGCGTGCATAAGTTCTCCTTATCTGCCGCCGGTCGTGGCGGGGCTTTCATCAAGTGGTTTGATCTGGATCGGTTCGATTTCGAGCGGCTTGTCTTCGAGCGGGCGGATTTCGATCGGCTTGTCTGGATCATTGCCGGCGGGATTTTGCCCGCGCGCCATCACCGCGATCGCTCCTGGATTATTGGCCATCAGTTCAGCGATGAGTTGCTCCTGGCTGGGACCTCGTTCGAGTGCTTCTGGCTTTTTGGTGGAAGTCAGGCGCCGGCCAACGTGCGCCTTTGTGGTGTCGACAGCAAGCATGGGCCGCTGCACCGCCGGATGCACCGGCGCGGTATGCGCGGTGTTGGGCAACACCGGCGCACGATGGATGACGAGGTGCAGCACGCCAAAAATAAGAAGCGCAGCGGCAACCGCGATGCCTCCAGCCCATATCCATCGCCACGAGCGAACGTCGGAGCCCTGAACAGGAACAGGCTCGGCGGCGATGCGTGCGCGGACGCGATCTTCCAGGCCATCGCGCGCGTTGGCAGGGGTATACGTCGCCAGTCCGCGGTCGAGCAGGGCTTCCAGATCGTATGTCTCGTTGCTTGAATCCCGAACTCGTTCGCTCATCTTTGTCTCCTTTCCATTTGCTTTTTCAAAATCTGGCGAGCACTGTGAATGCGGCGCCGCACGCTGCCCTCGGGAATCCCAAGAACCGCCGCAATCTGCGGTGACGTGAACTCGCCCAGCGCAGCCAGGCTCAAAGGCTGGCGCAGCTTGTCCGGCAGCGAGTCGATCTGCCCATGCAGCCATGCTTCGAAGTTCATGTCCGCGACATCCTGCTCCGGACTTCGGTCCATCGAGGGTTCCCGCTCCAAGATCTCTTGCGAATGATCGTCCGGCGCTGGGCGCTGTTTGCGCCGGACCGCCAGACGCCATGCGATACGAGCCAGATACGCGGGTTCATCACCAATCTCTCCTTCGCGCAACCGCTCCGGCTTGGCCCGCAGCAGCTGCAAAAACGTCTCCTGCACCACGTCTTCGGCATCGGCCCAGTTGCGCAGCGCCGAATAAGCCACGCGATACACCAGGCGCGCGTGCTCGTCGATCATGCGCTGAATCGCCGGATGGTGCGCTGCCTCGTGCAACCGCTCTCGCCTTTCTGCCCCACCAGCCGCATGCTGACACGGCGGCGATTCAATCGGAGAACCGGTTGGGTACGCAATCTCCCGCGGAGCAATCATCGTCGGGTCCCGTCTTTCGTCGCTGCTAATCATAAAGAGCGCGACCAAACGCCAATCGTTCGCAGGTTATTTAAGTTTTTTGAGCGACCGGCAGGCAAAGGACAGGTAGACTGACAGGAACCTTCCCTGGGGATTGCGGCATGGAATTTACCTTTCGAGAAAGAAAGGCACACCTATGAATGCGGACGAGACGATTGAAGTGCATGGAACGAAGCGATGGGTGAAAGCGGAGGATGCGGACCTGTCGGGTTCGACCTTTACCGACGTGAATCTTTCCCGCGCAACGTTCAAGAACGTGAATTTTGCGGGGGCTCAATTCGAAGACGTAAACCTGTCGGGCTGGAAAGTGCGCAACGCGAATATTGCCGGAATCGACATCCATCGCGCCGACCTGCGAGGCGCATCCATCACGGATTGCCTCGTCGTGGGCATGACGATTGATGGCGTTCCAGTGACCGAATTGATGGCCGCCTATCGCGCACTGACCGCGGACGCAAAATAGCTCGGTTTGCAGGCATGGCAACGGAGTCGCCGCACATGCCCGGCCGAAATGGCGCGCGTCCGGTACGCCCCGATGGGCTTATTTGACGCCCTTGGCAGGATCCCAAACGCCTTGCAGCTTGCGGACGTAGAGAATTTGACCGATGTGGTAAGCGTTGTGCGCTCCCACGTGCGCGATCATGGATGCATTTTTGGCCAGCGTCGCGTCGTCGGCTGCGGCAACTGCTGTATCCCAATCGGTGAGCACCTGGTTGAGCTTCTTCACCAGGTCGTCCCATTGCGCGGCGGTGAACTTGTCAAAGGTCTCATTATTGTTCCCGTCGAAGGGCGCGGGCTTTTCGCCTTTGAACTCCGCCAGCTCGCGCGAATCCCAGTACCAGATGTGATAGGCAAGCTGGCCAACCGAGTGGTTCCCCTTGCCCGGGCTCCACATGGCCTGCTCAGCAGTGAGGCCCTGCACAGCGATGGTAGCCGGGACGAACCAATCTTCCTGATCGTGCGTGGTGTGCAGTTGCTCAAGCAGAACGCCACGCAGGGTGGTGGGCGGCTTCTTGTCCTGGGCGGCGGCGGCAAAGGGAAGGGCGAGTGCGAGGACGATTGTGAAGACTTTCATGGCTGACCTCAAGGGGAACGCTCTCTATTCGCTCACAGTGGCGTTACGCTTGGCAACTGAAGCAGTTTCGGAATTGGTGTAGACCGGAAGGAATTTTACGCTTATCCGAAACTGCTCCAGGATGGCCTCTCAGTCGAGTTGGAGGCCTTCGAGACGAACGTAGCTGGCTTCCATGCCGCGTTCCATGCCCGTAGCGAGCATCTGGGCGCGGGTTTTGGCATCGGGCAGCGTCATGCGCATGGTCATGAGGGTGCCGTTGCCATCGCGCCGAAAGGTGGTTTCAATGTGGTTGTCAGGCGTGGGGTCAGGCAGGTGCATGCGCTCCACGTGGACGATGCGGCTGCCCGGCTCAAGCGCGATAAGCTCGCCGGTGATGTAGAAGCCCTGGCCTTTGCCGTTAGACCACTCGTAGCGAAATTTTCCTCCAGGCCGATTTTCATGAATGCAGACGGGCATGGTCCAGCCATCGGGGCCGAGCAGCCATCTCTGGATGATTGCGGGTTCGGTGTGGGCGCGATACACAGCTTCAGGACTGGCATTGAAGCGGCGGGTGACCACGACGTGAGTGTCGCCCTCGGTGGTGAGAGTCATGCGCGGATTGGCGGTATGTGTGCTGCTCATTGGGGATTTCCTCCTTGATTCGGATTGATTTCTGCGAGTACCTGGTCGAGCCGGTCGTAGTTGCGGGCCAGGGCATTGCGCAGCATTCCGAGCCATTGGTCGATGGCTTCGATGCCTGATGGGGCCAGCCGCGCGGGGCGTTTGGAACCGTCGACGCGACGAACGATGAGGCCTGCCTCTTCCAACACTTTCAGGTGGCGGGAGACGGCTGGCTGGGTCATCTCGAAGGGTTTGGCCAGCTCCATGACGGTGGTTTCGCCGAGCGCCAGCCGGGCAAGGATGGCGCGGCGGGTGGGATCGGCAAGGGCGGCGAAGGTAGAGTCGAGGTTTTGCATATCGGCGATTAATATAAACATATAGTTATATAACTATTTTGTTATGTCAAGGGATATTTTGGGTATGCCCTAATGTTCAATAAAATGAGGAACATAGGATGAGAGTAGATGGGACTTGGCGGGTTGTCTTCCTTCGGGTCGCGTTTGCGCTCGATAGTTAGAGAAGCGCCTTTGCTTCCAACACCCGCTGCAGCGCTTCTTCGGCGGTTGCGCCGACGCTGGAGAGATGGCCCATTTTGCGGTCGCGTCGTGCACTGTGTTTCTCATACAAATGCAGACGAACTCCGGGAACGCTCAGCGCGGCGGCGAAGTTCGGCTCACCGCCGGGTGCGTCGAGCCAGACCTCGCCCAGCAGGTTCACAATCGCGCAGGGGGAAATCAGCTCGGTTGAGCCCAGCGGAAGATTACACGTGGTCCGCACGAGTTGCTCGAACTGGCTGGTGACGCAGCCGCGCTCGCTCTGGTGATAGCTGTTGTGCGGGCGAGGCGCGAGTTCGTTGACGAGAAGCTCCCCTTGCCGGGTGACAAACATCTCCACGCAGAGCAGGCCTTCGAGATCGAGTTTGGCGATGATCGCAGATGCAAGCGCTTCGGCCTTGGCTTCAAGATCGGCGGGGATGTCGGCGGGAAGCACGCTCCACGCGAGGATCTGGTTCTCATGTTGATTACGCGCGGCGGGAAAGCTGCGGACTTCGCCGGCGGGATTGCGCGCGGCCATCACACTGATTTCGTAATCAAGATCAAGCGCCTTCTCGGCAACGGCAGGTTTGGCGCCGAGCGCGGCCCACGCATTGGCGATCTCTGATGCAGCAGCTTGGTTTTCAAACCCTATGCGCGCCTGGCCGCGCCCATCGTATCCGCCTCGACCGATTTTCAAGAAGCCACGGCCGCCGAGCGCAGGCACCGCTTCGTGCAGTTCCGCTTCGCTGCGGACGACACGAAATGCACCGACAGGGAAACCATGCTCCGCAAGCCACGTCTTCTGCAGCGTCTTATCCTGGATGATGCGTATGGGCTCGACGGTAGGCCGCAACAGCGCAAGCTTCGCCACTTCGGCAAGAGCGTCTACCCCGATCTGCTCAATCTCCAGCGTCACCGCGTCGGCGCCAGTAGCAAGCCGCCGTGCCGCGGCCGCATCGTCCCATCGGCCCACAATCGTTTCATCCGCGACAAAGCTGGCCGGACATGCCGCTTCCGGGTCCATCACGCGCACGCGATAGCCCATGGTGCGCGCGGCCATCGCGGTCATGCGCCCAAGCTGGCCGCCGCCAAGGATAGCGATCAGGCCGCCAGGCCTCACAACGTCAGTTTTTTTGGGTGAGCCCGATTCAGAGAACGTCAAGACGGTAGACCCTCGTCAAGCCGCTGGTCGAGCACTTCCTGCGTGCGCGCGGCACGCCAGGCGGCGAGCCGATCATAGAGCTGCGTGTCCGTTGCCGCCAGAATCTCAGCCGCAAACAACCCTGCATTGGCCGCACCCGGTTTGCCAATCGCCAACGTTCCCACCGGAACGCCCTTGGGCATCTGCACAATCGAGAGCAGGGAATCGATCCCGTTCAACTGCGTCGCGGCAACGGGCACTCCCAACACAGGGACGAGAGTCTTCGCAGCCAGCATCCCAGGTAAATGCGCCGCGCCACCGGCCCCTGCGATGATCACGCGCAAACCGCGGTCGTGCGCCGTTGCCGCATACTCGAAGAGCCGATCCGGCGTACGGTGCGCGCTCACAATGAGCGCCTCGTAGGGAATATCGAGTGCACGCAGCACCTCAACAGCCGCCGCGAGCACCTCATAATCGCTCTTGCTGCCCATGACAACGCCGACCAATGGCTTAGCGATCATAGGTTCATTATATGGAATTCAAGACGATTGGCATGCGGGATTCTGATCCCCTTCGTCTCACCGCCGGTGCCACGCCTCGACAGCCACTTCAATCGCCGCGAAGACCACGCTTACGGCAGCCAGAAACCCCTTAGCCCGCTGCCAGTTCTGCTCATGCCGGTCCATGCGCCGCTCAAGGTCGCCGATACGTCCGCCATTGCCGTCTCCGGTCAGGCTCGTCATCTGCGATTTCAGCACGCACAGATCGCTCAATACCTGCGCCTCGAATTCATTCATCATNNACATCCTGATGTAGAACCGGTCGTTGGCGGTCTCGCGCGAGAAAGTCACATTCGGCAACGAGGCGCGCGCCACCAGGCCCGGATCCTCACCCGCCATGAAGCAGAAATCGCGCCGGCGAATCTCAAAACCGCCGCCAGTGGGAGGATTCACTCCCGTATTAATTGTGACTGCGCTTCCGTTCAAGGCGGTCACCGTTAGCCCGGCTAGGCTGGGCAGATACGCAGGAGCGATTGGCGCCGGCAACCACGCATCGGCTGGCACGGTCTTGCTCGTTTGAATGGCCAGGTCTTCGGCCCAGTCGTTCGCAAACTGAATCGTGTACTGCACAAGGTCCGGAATACTCGCCGCGTAACTCAGCTTTACCGCGCGCACCACAACCTGCGCATTCAAGTTGGTCGAGGGCGCGTTCAACAGCAGCGCGTCGCCGGGCCAAACGTCGGCGGCAAAACTCAAGTTATTTCCGGTGTAGGCGCCGCACCAAAGCGCGCTTACGCCGGCGGACGCCTGTTCCATGGCCAGCGCGGCATTGCGGCAGTCTGCCGAGCTTCGCGCTGCGGGACTGTTCACGGATCCGATCCATGCGGCAACGGCGGGAGTGCCTGCCTGCGCGAGCGCGGCCTGGCTGGCTGCATTCACCGCGCGGCCCACGGCCCTGCCGACGGTTCGATAACTCACCGCAACCTGTTCCCCCGCAACCGGAGCCGAACCCGTGTAAAACACCAGCTTGCCGGTGCGCTCCACGTGGCACTCTGCAGACTCCGCCGTGGTTCCTACACGGCGCGTATACGCGCCACCGTTGGGCGGCGTGCTCACCACCCATCCCGATCCAAGACTCGTCAACCGAATCGAGCGCAGCGCACCGACGAGGTTAAAGCTGCTCGCTGCGACTACCGTGCATGTAGCGGGCAAGCTGGCCACGGCGCCGTCGTAAAGCGTCACCGGCATGCCCGCCACTCCATTCACGTACTCTTGAATTTCAAGTTGCACCTTGGCGGGGCTTGCGCTCGTCTGCCCGCCGGTTGTAGTGGCTCCGGCATCGCCAAACGATCGATACACTGACAAAGCCCGTTCCATCTCCGCACAATGCACGCGCGCGCGCAGCATATATTGGTTTGCAGGGTTGATGGCGAAGGACGACCCCGCAACCGTTCCCTGCACGAGCGGCTGCAGCGTCACCGCACCGGTGCCCTGCTGCGCCGTAACTTGAAATCCTGCGATGCAACCTGCCTGCGATTGCGGGCCGTTGTAAAAACCCGCCACCACACCCATACTGCCCGGCGAAAGAGTCAGGCCTGCGGCCTCGAGCAGCAGCGTCCCACCCATCTCTACAGAATCAATCCAGCTCAGAACCACCTGCCCATCCGTGCCGTTTCCGCCATTCATCACCAGGCCACCGGCGCCGAGGCTCAAGTATCCACTCAATCCCGTATTGGCCCACACCGATGCATTGATCGCAGGTTCATTGAACAGCTCACTGAGAATCGTGGACTTCGAAGCCGGCAGAAAGAATGGATCGGCCGCAAGATAAAACTGGGTCGTGACGCCGTCGCCGAGAAAGTACTCGGTTACAAAGGCCACCGGCTCATGCTCGCCGCAAACTGTTATGTCGTTGGCAAGCGCGCGATCGATCGTTGCACTGAAACTGAGGGCCGCGAGGTTCAGACTTCCATCCGTTTCATTCAGCGGATGCACCGTCGATTCGGCGCTCGTCAGCGTCAGGGCTCCACTGACGGCGCGATATGCGGCCCGCGCCTGGTTCGCCACTTGTGCCGCTCGCTCGCTCCACGATGCGCCAGGTTGCGGAGCAACATTGTTCACCGCTACGTTCAGCGAGACTCCCTGTGTTGAAAGCGCCGACGTTCCCGCGTGGGTGACCAATGACGCTAGCAGCGCGCCCGCCACAGCGTTGGTGGTGCCTGCGCTTGGTGGCATCAGCAGCTGATCCAGCAGCAGTTCGTCGCTCACTGCCTCGATCGCGATTCGATAGCGCGGACCCTCAAGGCTAACCCCAACAAACTCGGGCAGTGGCGAGACGGCGATGTATCCCGTGAAATAGACCGTTGCATTGTCGCCGACCACGGCGACAGCCTGATTGCGCGAAGGCGGTGTCAGGTTCGAATTCGCAGGCAGGCTAAGCCAAAGGCGGCACACAGAGGGCGCGTTCAGTTTTCGTTCGATGGTGAGCGGCCGCTCACCATCGAACGCGGCGGTATAGTCCTGTCCCTGAATCGTAATTTTCATGCTCAATCACTCACTTATTTACGGGTTCGTCGCCCTGACCGCTAAATCAGCGCATGCGCGGCGGGAAGAAAGCTGCGGTAACAGACCACGCGTTCACCGTCGAGAGGGTCCGCAACGGGCAAAGCGAGAAAGTGCCCCTTCAAAGCGATCCTTGCTTGTCCTGAAGGCTGTTTGACGCTCAGCGGAAGGGACGCTTCTTCCGCGCCCATCATGCTTTGCAATCGCGGGTAATGGAAGAAGATTCGTTCGCCCTGGCTTCCCTCCATCACAAACAGCGCAGACCACTCCTGATAGAAACTTCCGCCTTCGCGATCCACGAACCCGGTAATCGCCTGCATCTTCCAGCCCGCCGCTGGAGCACCCGCCGGCAACAGCTCCGCCAGCGTAAGTCCTGTCGAGCTCACCTGCGCAACAAGTCCCACGTTGAATGTCACGCGCCGGATGTAGTCCACATCGGTCAGTGGCTGGCGCACGTAGGCGCCTGCAATGGGCGTGCCCACATAGCCGGTCTGGCCCGCGTAGTCGGCGTCCACCGCAATCATCGAGCCCGCTGTGAATTTCGCCGCGTCCGCCGCGGCCAGCACGATCGACGATCCCGTTGACCCGCTCTGCACCACAACAGCCGGCGCCGCGGCTGCGCCATCCGCGGCCAGAGCCGCGCCGCTTGCCGCGCTGAGAAGATTCATGTGCTGCGCTCCTGTTGCGAGCGCCATCGTTAGTTTCGTCCAACTGAGAAATTCGCAGCTTACTTCCGCCTGCAATGTCTCGCGTACTTGTTCCAGCGCCGCAGCTGGAATCCCCGCATTCACAGCGGAGGACTTGCTCGCAGATTTGCGCGCGAAATCCTGAATCCACCCCAGGCTCAGCCACGGCGTGGGCGGACTGTTGAGGCTGAAACCGCCTTGCTGCGATGGATCGAAGAGCGTCGGCGTCGAGCTCGCTCGATTCACGGGCGCAAAATACGCGCGTACGCGCCGCGCCACCGGGGCCGGAGCACAATACCAGGTTGTCGCCATTACTCCCCCTGCTCCTGATAGCTGTAAACCGTTACCTTTGCCGACCGGCTCAACTGGTCGCGTTGCACGACAGCAGACGCGAGCGCGGGTTCATCCCAGAACACATTCGTCAACATTGCTGCGGGCGGGGTCGCCGTGTAGCTGAGCTTGGGCGTGAAGAAAGGCTGCAACATCGATTTGAGTTCCTCATCCATCGCGCTCAAGCATCGCCCGCGGTCGAGTCCGCCAAAGCTTTGCGTTCCGCACGTCTGGTAGAGAATTTCGCATTCTTCTGCGGCCATCGGTAACGCGAGGTCCATATCCAGCGCCAGTCCCAGCCAGCGAACGACAAACACATCGGTGGGAAGCTGCGCGAAGGTCGCCTCAGCCTCTTCCACCAGGATTCCCGGCCGTACCGTTCCGCGCAGCAGGATGGTTCTTCCCGGATTGATGGCCGCGAGCCGGCTGCGCAGCGCCATATAAAACGAGTCTTTTGCATTCTGCATCGAGTGCTGCTCCTTCAACTGTTCGCCGGACGGTGCTGATTTCCCGTATAGCCCTATTGCAAAAACAGGCAAGCTGGACCCGCCGTCGTTCTGCCGTTCCCTGTCTCATAAAGGCTGCTGACGCGCTTCACGCAAGAGCAACCTGTAGAGATACACCTGGCCGAAGGCCTCGTTGGCGGCAATCGACTCAATGAGGTAATCCTGCCCACCCACCGTAACCGCCAG
>PLTV01000318.1 GCA_003164635.1 Acidobacteriaceae bacterium | reverse complement strand
ACATCGGCGTGCGCATGGCCCTGGGTGCAACGCGCAATCGCATTCTGGGCATGGTCATCAGCCGTGTTGCGATCATGCTCGCGGCCGGGGCCGCCGCCGGACTCGTGCTCACCTTTATCGCGCGCAAGCTTATCGGCATGGTCATTTATTTCGAAGCGCAGAAAGAGGCAGGCGGATTTGTGCTTCTCGCCCTGGTGCTGATCGTCGCTGGCCTGCTGGCCGCTCTCATTCCCGCGGTTCGCGCCGCATCCATTGAACCCATGCAGGCTTTGCGCTCCGAGTAGACGAAGCGAATCAAGTGCCACGGAGAACACGATGACGCAACTAATCCAGGATGTTCGCTACGCACTTCGCCAACTGCGCAAGTCGCCCGGCTTCTCTGTGACCGCGATCATCACGCTGGCCCTCGGCATCGGCGCCAATACTGCCATCTTCACGCTCGTGCATGGAATCCTGCTGCGCTCTCTCCCCGTCACCGATCCCTCCACGCTTTATCGCATTGGTGATAACGACGACTGCTGTGTCGAGGGCGGGTTTCCCGGCGACGCCAGCGAGACCGGCGACTTCACCATCTTCTCCACTGATCTAGCGGACCATCTGCGCGCCGCTACCCCGGAGTTCGAGCAGCTTGCTGCCGTCCAGGCGGGTCAATGGACGTGGAGCATGCGCCGCGGCAACGCCTTGCCGAAGGCCGTTCATGGGGAGTTTGTCTCGGGCAATTATTTTTCTACGCTCGGCATCAACGCCTACTCCGGCCGTGTTTTCTCTGACAACGACGACACCCCCTCTGCCGCGCCCACTGCCGTGCTGAGCTATAAGACCTGGCAGAGCGAATATGCCGGCGACCCCACCATCGTCGGGTCCACGCTTTACATCCAGGCCCGACCCTTCACGGTTATCGGTATTACGCCGCCGGGCTTCTTCGGCGATCGCGTCTCCGACAATCCGCCTGAAGTTTATATGCCTGTGCAGACCGAGCCCTACATTCGCGGCGATGGCTCCATTCTGCATCACCAGGAGTCGCATTGGCTGTATCTGCTGGGTCGCGTCCGGCCTGGAACTTCAATCCCCGCGTTGCAGGCGAAGATCACCACGTCGCTGCGCCAGTGGCTTTATACGCGCCCCGTGCTCACCGCCAATGGCGGAAACAACATCATTCCCAAAATGCATGTCGTTTTAACAAAGGGCGGCGGAGGCATCCAGAGTCTTCAGCAGGAGACAGGCAAGGGACTCAAGATGCTGATGATCCTTTCCTCGGTCGTCTTGCTCATCGCCTGCGCGAATATCGCCAACCTGTTGCTGGCGCGTTCAACCGCACGCCGCGGCGACATTTCCCTGCGTATGGCGCTCGGCGCCGGCCGCGGCCGCGTCACGCGCCAGGTGCTCACAGAGAGCGTGCTCCTCAGTTGCATAGGCGGCCTGTTTGGCCTCGCTGTTGCATACCTCGGATCGCACACCATCCTCGCGCTTGCATTTCCCGATGCGCACAGCATGCCCATCGACGCCAGCCCGTCGCCGGCTATTCTCGGATTTGCATTTCTCGTTTCGCTCATAACCGGCGTACTCTTCGGCACCGCGCCCGCCTGGATGGCCTCTCACGCGCAACCGGCCGAAGCGCTGCGCGGCGCCAACCGCTCCACCCGCGACCGTTCCTCGTTGCCGCAAAAAGCTCTTGTCATTTTTCAGGCGGCTCTCTCCCTCGTGCTTTTAGCTGGTGCCATTCTCATGACGCAGACGCTCATCAACCTTGAGCATCAAAACTTCGGCGTCACGACCACGAATCGTTACGTTTTGCACTTCGATCCGGCGGGCGCGGGATACACCATCGAGAGACTGCCCGCGCTCTATCGGCAAATTGAAGACCGATTCTCGTCGTTGCCCGGCGTAACCAACGTCAGCCTCGCCATGTACAGCCCGCTCGAAGGCGACAACTGGGGCGAGTGCGTTATTCCGCAGGGTCATCCTGCACCCCGCCCTGGCGATCATTGCGGCTCGTCCTGGGATCGCATCAGCACCCACTTTCTCGAGTCCATTGGCGTGCCCATTGTGCGCGGCCGCAATTTTACCGACCAGGACACACCCGGATCGCCGCAGGTCGTGCTTGTGAACCAGGCGTTCGTCAAGCGGTTCTTCCCAAACCAGGATCCCATCGGACAGCACTTCGGCATCGATCTTCCCAAATACTCCGCCAGCTGGGAGATCGTCGGTGTCTTTGCCGATTTCAAGCTGAACAATCCACGCGAAGACGTTCGCCCTGTCTATCTTCGTCCGCTCACGCAGCAGTTCCCCGGCTATACCGAGCCGATGATGACTTCGACAGAAGTCCAGTCGATGTTCATGAATGCGATGATCCTCGCATTTAACCGGCCACAGGAGAATGCCGATACCCTGATCCGCCAGAATCTCGCTGCCGTCGATCCCAATCTCACCGTCCTGGATCTGCGCACCTTTGGCGATCAGGTAGCGGGCAACTTCAACCAGGACCGCCTCGTCGCCCAACTCTGCAGCCTCTTCGGAATTCTCTCGCTTGTTCTTGCTTCGGTTGGGCTCTACGGCGTCATGTCGTACTTCGTGGCGCGCCGCACCAGCGAAATCGGCATTCGCATGGCACTCGGTGCATCGCGCGGAAGCGTCGTGGGCCTGGTGATGCACGGAGTTCTATGGCAGGTGCTGATCGGACTTTTGTTTGGTATTCCCGCCTCACTTTATGCCGGTTATCTGATGAAGAGCCTGCTCTACGGTGTGGGCTCCTATGACTGGAAGGCACTCGCGGGAGCGCCGCTTATGCTTCTGCTCTGTGCGGCTGCCGCGGGCTTCATTCCCGCGCGCCGCGCCGCTTCCATTGAACCCATGCAGGCATTACGCACCGAATAGCAATGCAACCAGAACGCTCTGATAAGGAGGAGCGGAATGAACAACCTTTTGAATGATCTTCGCTACGCACTTCGTCAGCTTCGGCGTTCGCCTGGATTTGCTGTCACCGCGGTGGCGACGCTGGCCATCGGCCTCGGCGCGAGCTCGGCCATCTTCTGCCTCATGGACGGGCTATGGCTGCATCCCATTCCGGTGCCGCACAGTGGGCAGCTCGTTCGCGTCTTCTCCACCACTGCGCAGGATCAGCAAGGTCCCTTCAGCTACCCCGAATTCCAAACCATGTCTCAACGCACCTCGGCGTTTCAAGGAGCGTCAGCGGGCCTCGTCGCTGCGGGAGGACGCGGCTCCCTGCTTGCGCGCCCCGACGGCACATCGACATTGCTGTTAAACAACGTCGTGTCCTCGAACTTCTTCAGTGTGCTTGACGTGCACCCGTTCATGGGCCGCGTCTTTACGCCGGCCGATGCCGAGACGCTCCGCGTGCATCCCGGTCTTCTGTTGAGCTATCGCTGCTGGCAGCGCACCTTTGGCGGAGATCCGTCCATCGTGGGCCGCGCCATTCCGTTGCGCCGCGGAGAGAAGGTCGTTAACCAGGTCGACGTCTGGGGCATTCTTCCGCCGGAGTTTCGCGATATCGATGTCAATAGCGATCGCGATCTTTGGATTCCTGCTGAAAGCTGGGCTGCGCTACGCAACGCGTCCGAACTCACCTCGAAACAATTCCGCTGGTTCAATCTCATTGGCCGCCTCGCGCCGGGCGCAACCGCCACGCAGGCAAACGAACAGGTGGCCGCGATTGCTGCGTCCCTGCAGGCGGCCGATCCTGCCGACAATCACGATCGCGGTGCACGCGCTGTCACAGACTTTCGCTACCGCATGAACAATGCCGGAACCACCGGCATGGTCCTGCTCGCCATTGTGGGCGGCGTCGTGTTGCTCGCGACGGTCAACGTCGCACATCTGCTGATGGCGCGCGCACTGGGCCGGGCACCGGAAGTTGCCATGCGCCTTTCGCTGGGAGCCACACGCCGCTCCATTGCTCGCCAGCTTCTCATTGAGAACTGTGTGCTCTGCGTGCTAGGCTGGGCCGCGGGTCTCGCTTTCGCCACGGCTATTGCGGCAATTCTTCCGCGACTCCTCGTCTCTGAACCCGCCATGCTGGTGTCCATGGGGGCCGCCACGCGGTTCCAGATCGATTGGCGCGTTTTTGTGCTGGCCGGCGGTCTCGCTTTGGCAACCATGTTGCTGCTCGCGCTTGTTCCTCTCATGCAAGCCGCGCGCACCGAACTGCTGCCCTCGCTCCGCCAGGCTCAGGCCTCACGCGTCACCGCGCGCAATTCCATTGGCCGCCGCACCGCCGTCTGGCTGCAGATCGGCATTTCTTTCGCGTTGCTGGTTTCAACCGGCGCGCTCGTGCGCAGTTTCCTCAACACGCGCACGCGGCCCATCGGCCTGACGCGCGAGCAGGTGCTTGTAGCTTTTACGCAGGACCCCGACGAGCCACTGCGTACGACTGTGCGCGACAACTTGCGCGCTCTTCCCGGCGTGCAGAAGGTCGCGTACGGCATTCGCTCGCCGCTGATGCCCTCTGAAGGCGGCATTGCCGTCAAGGCGCTCTTTCCCACGCACCCCGAGCTGCGCCAGCCGGTCGAGATAAAATTCAACGCCGTCAGCCCGGACTTTCTTCAGGTCACCGGAACACGCGTCGTGCGTGGACGCGGCATCATTGATGCTGACACCGCGAATGCGCCCGTCATTGTTCTCGTCAATCAAACCATGGCCCAGAAATACTGGCCGGGCCAGGACCCGCTCGGTCAGGTCGTGCATCTCGCCGAAGGCCGTGTGGACGCGCGCGTCGCTGGCGTTACTGAAGACGCACCCATCAACCAGATCGGCGAGTTGCCCGAGCCCTATATCCACATGCCGTTCGCTCAATATCAGGCGCACATTCAGAATATGGGCGAGCTTACCTTCGTGCTTGCCACGCGGCCAAACGCAATGTCAATGGCGCAAGACGTTCGCCAGGCACTCGTCCGTATCAACCCGCTGCTCGATCCCATGATGGTCACATCGCAGCCCGAGCTGATCCGCTACTCGGCAGGCAATTATCAGATGATGGCCGAACTGGTCACCGTGCTGGGCCTCATTGGGCTGCTGCTCACCGTGGTCGGCCTCTACGGCTTTCTCGCATTTCGCGTTACCGAGCGCAAACGCGAAATCGGCATTCGGATGGCTCTCGGTGCAACGCGGCAGGCAACGGCGTGGCTGGTTTTGCGCGATACCTTGAGCATGGCCACTGTTGGCTTAGTCCTCGGCGCGGTCTTGTCTCTCGCTGTCACGCGCCTTGAAACATCGGTTCTGTTCGGCGTGCGCCCGCTCGACGCCACATCCATCGTGGCCGCACTTGCCTTTTTGGCGATCGCGGCCGCCGTGGCGGCATGGCTGCCCGCTCGCCGCGCTGCTTCCATCGATCCCATACAGGCATTGCGCACTGAATAGAGGAGCCAGGCCATGATCGCGCTTGTCCAAAATGTCGGCCGCACCTTTCGTCAATTGCGACGCGTACCCGGTTTCGCGCTGACCGCGATCGTCACGCTGGCGTTGGGCATCGCGGCGACAACCGTTGTCTACAGCATCGTCGACGTCGTACTTCTGCGGCCGCTTCCGTTTCCGCACTCCAGCCAACTCGTGGAACTCGAAAGCCTCGAGAACATGCCGGGCGGCGTTACGCGCGTGAACGACACCTCGTACCCGAACTTCTTCGACTGGCGCACGCAGGCAAAAAGCTTTCAATCGATGGCAGCCTACAAATCGAACGGATTCACGCTTGCGGGTGTGGCGGGGGGCGCGGCGCGGCGCATCACCGGCATCATGGTCAGTTCCGAATTCTTTGCGACCATCGGCGTTCAACCCGCGCTGGGCCGCGGTTTTCGCCGCGAAGAAGAAACAGCCGGGAATCGCTCCGTAGTTCTCAGCAGCGAGCTGTGGCGCCGGCAGTTTGGCGGCGCTGCCGATGTGGTGGGCAAGTCGGTTCGTCTTGACGACGAAGACTATTCCGTTGTCGGCGTGATGCCGCGCGGCTTTCAATTCCCACTCTCAATTCCCGATGCCGAGTTGTGGGTCACCTCGGCACGCGATGCCGAAGGGGCGAATGCCTCCGCAACGCAACGCGGCTACAACCAGCTCGACGTCGTTGCCCGGTTGCGGGACGGAATCAGCCTGGAGCAGGCTCGCGCCGAACTGGGCACAATCCAGCAAGGGCTCGCCTTGCGCTATCCCGATGACGACAAGAACATGACTTTAGTTGGCGTGGAGTCTGAAATGAGTGTGCTGGTTGGTGACGTTCGCCAGCCTTTGCGCATTCTTTTTGCGGCAGTCGGCCTGCTGCTTTTGATTGCCTGCGCCAATGCCGGAGGCCTGTTTCTGACCCGCGTCAACACGCGCATCGGCGAGCTTTCAGTGCGGACGGCGCTGGGCGCGAGCCGGGGAAACATTCTGCGCCAAATGCTGTTGGAGGCACTGGCTCTTTCGCTCAGTGCGGGCGTTCTGGGCACGGGACTCGCGGCTCTCGTTTTACAGGTGATTCCGCGGTTTCTGCCCGCTACACTCGTCCGTTCGCAATCAATCGCAATGAACGGCAGCGTGCTCGCCTTTGCTTTTTCTTCGGCGTTCATCACCGGAATTCTTTTTGGAGTTCTTCCTGCGCGGCGCGTGTGGAAACTCGATCCTGCACTGGCGCTGAGCGAGAGCCGCCGCGGCGCGACGGGAGCCCGGCGGCAGCATCTGCTGCAGGGCGCCCTGGTCGTCGCTGAAACCGCGTTGAGCCTCATCCTGCTTGTCGGCGCGGGATTGCTCATGCGCAGCTTCGATCGCGTGCTGCGGGTGAACCCCGGTTTTGCGCCACAGCACATGCTGACCTTCCGCGTTTCCGCTCCTGACAAGCGATACAGCGATGAGCAGCGCATCGCCTTGTTCAATCGTATTCTCGCCCGCGTGGGCGCGCTGCCGGGCGTGCAATCGGCGTCCGCTGCGTTTCCACTACCGCTTACCGGCGGCGACATCCGCATCGGCTTTTCGATTCAGGGTCAGCCTGTGGCTGCGGGTGATGAGCCCAGTGAGCGCGTCAGCGTGGTTGCGCCGCGATTCTTTGAGACGTTGCAAGTCCCGCTGGTGCGCGGCCGCTGGTTCCGCAGCGAAGAGCACAGCAGGCAAGGGCAGCCCGTGGTCATAGTGAATGCGGCATTCGCGAAAAAATACTTCGGCGCGACCGATGCCATCGGCCAGCACATGCGCTCCGGCCTGGGCATTGGCGATACTCCGCCCATGCGCGAGATTATCGGCGTGGTTGGGAATGTGAAGCGGTCGAATCTTACCGAGGCCGACAAGCCGGAGTACTACATCCCCATCGAACAGGCGCCCATCACCGCGCCGGCTGTGGCCTTGCGTGTGAACGGCAATCCGGCCGCCTATGAACAGACGGTGCGTGCCGCGGTTACCCAGGAAGATAGCGCCCTGCCCGTGTACCGCGTGCGCGCATACACAGAGGATCTTGCCCGCACCACCGCGCAACAGCGCTTTCAGACCGTGCTCCTTAGCGCTTTTGCGGCCATCGCGCTTTTGCTTGCCGCCATCGGACTTTATGCCTTGTTGAATTACATCGTGGCGTTGCGCAAGCCGGAGATCGGGCTGCGCCTCGCCCTTGGAGCACAGCGTTCGAACGTGCTTGGGCTCATCCTGAAACGCGGCGTGGTTCTCTCGGGCATCGGCCTGTCGATCGGCCTCGCAGCTTCTGCGCTGCTGACCCACTTCCTTGCCGGCATGCTCTTTCAGATCAAGCCCAATGACCCCTGGGTCTTCGCCCTCGTGCCTTTGGGACTGCTTCTGATCGCTTCGCTCGCCAGCCTGATTCCTGCGTTCAAAGCCGCGCGGCTCGACCCCATTGAAACCTTGCGCACGAATTAACCAACAGCCGCGAACGATGCGGTCCGCTTTTTGATGACGACGGAGGACAAACTCGATGAACACGCTGCTTCAGGACATTCGCTACNNCGCTACGCACTGCGCCAGTTGCGCAAGTCGCCGGCCTTTACCCTCACCGTGATCGTCACGCTCGCCCTGGGCATTGGCGCCAACGCCGCCGTCTTCACGCTCTTTGATCAGGTGCTGCTGCGCATGCTGCCCGTCGAAAAGCCGAAAGAGTTGGTGCGCTTCGAGTGGAACGGAGCCTTCTCCGGCTCCATGAGCAGCTTCGGCGGGGACACGAAGGATCATCACAACTACTTCTCATATCCCATGTACAAGGATCTGCGAGATAAGAACCAGGTCTTCGCGGGGATGATCGGCGCCGACAAGTCGCAAGTGGGTATCTCGTGGCGGAATCAGTCGGAAGCGCAAGATGCGGAAGTGGTCACGGGGAACTACTTTCAGGTGCTCGGCCTGCGGCCCGCGCTGGGCCGGCTGCTCGCGCCGCAGGACGATACGGCGAAAAACGCCAATCCCGTTCTCGTGCTCAGCTACAACTATTGGAAGCGCCGCTTCGGCGCAGCGCAGGATATCGTCGGCCAGACTGTGCTTGTTAACGGGCACACGTTTACCATTCTCGGCGTAGCCCCAGAGGACTTTGACTCGGCCATCGGCGGCTACAAACCCGCGGTCTTCGTTCCCATCAGTATGGTCGAGATCGCCATGCCGTGGATGGCTCCGCGCGACGACTTGAACAATCATCAGTCGGTCTGGCTGACCCTTGTGGCGCGGCTCAAACCCGATGTGTCCCGTTCCCAGGCTGAAGCTGCCATGGGACCTCTCTGGCGTGCGCTGCGCACTGCGGAATTCGAGCTTTACAAATCGCGGTCGGAACGCTTTCGCAGGCGCTTCATTGACGAGTCGCGTTTCACCGTTGTCGATGACTCCAAAGGCTTCAATCCCAGCCGACTCGATCTGCAAAAGCCGCTCCTCATCCTGATGAGCATGGCGGGTCTTCTCGTGACCCTCTGCGCCATCAACGTGGCCACGCTGCTGCTGTTGCGCTCCATGGGCCGCGTTCGCGAAATGTCGATGCGCTACGCGCTCGGCGCCAAGCGTAGCCGCATCATCTCGCAGTTGCTCGTCGAAGGTGCTCTTCTCGGCGTTGGCGGCGCTCTGGCCGGCCTTGGGCTGGCGCCGGCCGTGGCGCGTACGCTGGTGCGCATCATGACCTCCTCCGACCCCGGTAGCGAGCCTTACTCAACCACCGTCGATGCGCGCATTCTTTTCTTCACGCTCGCTATTTCTCTTGTGGCAAGCCTGCTGTTCAGCTTTGCTCCAGTGTTCCACTTCCTGCGTCCCGACCTGGCCAACGCGTTGCGGCAGAACGTAGGCACCGCCTCCAAGTCTTCGCAGCGTTTTCGCAAACTCGCGGTGGGCGCGCAGATTGCCCTCAGCGTCATGCTGCTTGGTGGCGCAGGGCTGTTTGTGCGCACGCTCAACAATCTCCGTCATCAGGACGTAGGTTTTCAAACTTCTGACCTGGCCACGTTCTTCCTTGACCCGACGAGTTCCGGTTATGGCGAAGACCGCACTCCCCAGATCATTTCCAATTCAATCGACGCACTGCGCGCTATTCCTGGCGTATCCTCCGTCGCGGCGACCACCGATCCGGAACTCGCCGGCAACAACAACACCTCCAACTTTTCCGTGCAGGGATATAAGGCTTCGGAAGAAGAGAACATGAACTTCGAGCAGCCGCGCATTACACCCGCCTATTTCGCCACCTTGCGGCAGCCGATGTTGGTGGGCAGGGAATTTACCGTCGCGGACGTCAAGGGCCAACCCAACGTGGCCGTGGTCAACCAGGTCTTCGCGAAGCGGTTTTTTGGCACGCCACAGAACGCGCTGGGCCGCGCTCTTGCGGAGGGCACCGGCGACAACATCAAGTACGATGTGACGATCGTCGGCGTGGTAGCCAACTCCATGCACAGCGACCTGCGTACCCCTGCGGGCGCAACGGTCTACATGCCCTTCCTGCAACAGAACCATCCCACCGGCGTCGTGATGTATGTGCAAACCGCGCAGGCTCCCGCAGCCATCGAGGGATCAATTCGCCAGGTGATTCATCAACTCGATTCCACGCTGGTTGTCGACGGCCTGCGCACCATGGATCAGCAGATCAGCCGCAGCGCGTCTGACGAGCAGGCTCTTGCATTTCTCGCTATTGGCTTTTCGTTCCTGGCTATGCTGCTTGCCGCTGTCGGCCTCTATGGCGTGCTCGCCTATTCGACGCAACAACGAACACGGGAGATCGGGGTTCGGCTCGCGCTTGGTTCGCAGCGCTCCACTGTCGTTCTGCTGGTGGTACGCGAGATGGCGTTCATCGCCGCCATCGCCGTTATTGTCGCTCTTCCGTCTGTAGTCGGACTGGCGCAGCTCTTCCGCAGCCAGCTCTATGGCGTCACTACGTTTGATCCAATCACCCTCGGCGGCGCTGTTTTTCTTACCGCCGTCATGGTGGTGCTCGCCGCGGCGTTGCCCGCGCGCCGCGCCGCCTTGGTGCAACCAATGAACGCTCTGCGCAACGAATAGAACACCCGCGCGAGAAGGGAGACCTACGATGCAATCGATTCTGCAAGACTTGCGTTTCGCCTTGCGCCAGCTGCGTAAATCGCCTGCCTTCACCGCCTCGGCCGTTGCCGTACTGGCACTGGGCCTGGGCGCCAACATCGCCGTCTTCACCGTCCTCAATGGCATCTTTTTGCGCCCGCTGCCCTACGCGCGGCCCGATCGCATCGTCATGATCGAGCTACCCAGCAACGATGCACGCTTCTTCGATTCGATGATGAGTTATTCCAACCTGCTGCAGCTGCGTGATGCAGCTGGTCCAGGTCTCCGCGCGGCAGGGACGTTTGGAAACGCCCATGCAAGCGTCGTCGGTCCCGCCGGGCGCGTCCAGATTGAACGCCACGAAACCGATCCCGCCCTTTTTTCGATGTTGGGTGTCCAGCCCGTACTCGGCCGTGACTTCCGCACCGAAGAAAGTCAGCCCGGCCACAATCGCGAAATCATCCTCAGCGACCCCGTGTGGCGGCGCTTGTTCAACGCCGATCCTTCCGTCCTCGGCAAGGCCCTCACCATCCGCGAACAGGCGTACACCATCGTTGGCGTCATGCCGCGTGGATTCTCGTTCCCGTTTAGCGATGCAGCCCAGGTTTGGTCGCCCGCTGAGATTCCGCCCGCCGCGCGAGCGTCCATGAGCAACGACTTCACGATCAATTCGGCGGCCATGCGGCTGCCCGACGGCATGACGACTGCGCAGTTAGCCGACATCCTTACCCGCGCTCAGGCGCGCATCGCCAAAGAAGTGGCCGGTCAGCCGGATTTTCCTATGCACGTAAAAGTGACCGGCTACCAGGAGTCGATGAACCATGAGGTGCGCAAGCCCATCCTGCTTCTGTATGCGGTGGTTGCGGGCATCTGGGCCCTTGCCTGCCTCAACGTCACCAGCCTCCTGCTTGTGCGGGCCGTAGGTCGCCAGCGCGAGCAGGCCGTGCGTTCAGCACTCGGTGCCAGCCGCGCCCGCCTGCTCCAACAATCAATCCTCGAGAGCCTATTGCTAAGCGCACTGGGCGCTGCCGCCGGCATGGTGCTCGGCCAGAGCACCATCAAGTTGCTTTGGCATGAGATCGATCGCCTCCTTCCCATGACATCGACCATCCACGTGGATTGGCGCGTGTCCGTGGCCATGACCGCGCTGGCACTGCTCACCGCCGCAATCACCGGCGTCATCCCGGCGCTTCGCGCTTCCAGCCGCACAGTGCAGGAGTCGCTGCACGGTGTCAACAGCACGGCGTCGGTCAGCCAGTCTCGCACGCGTGAACTGCTCGTGGTCGCGCAGCTTGCGCTCACGCTCGTCTTCCTTGTGGGAGCGGGCCTGTTCCTCCGCACCATCAATGCTCTGCGCGAAGTGCCGCTCGGTTTCTCAGAACAGAATGTGCTCACGGGCGGCGTCATTTTGAACGGCGCCGTCAATCTTAACAACGGCCAGGCTAGTCAGGTCGATCTCGTTCGCACAATGTATCTGCCCCTTCTCGACCGGCTTCGCGCCATCCCCGGCGTAAGGCAGGCCGCACTCAGCTCCGTGCTGCCCATGCGTTCGGAGTTCGCGGTTATGATTGGCGGAGACCTCGACCACAAAGAACTGCCTCGCGACAAGGCCGCCACCGCAGACGGACGCCTCGCCTCGGCCGGCATGGTCGAGGCCCTTGGCATCCCCATGCTGCGCGGACGCTTTTTCTCGAATGACGACACGGCAAGTGCGCCTGTCGTTGTCGTCATCAATAAGGCTTTTGCCGACAAATATCTTCCCGGCGTCGATCCCATCGGGCACATTTACGGAATGGGCAAAGGCCGCTTTGCTGACGCGCGCATCGTTGGAGAGATCGGCGACGTCAAGCAGGGAAGCCTCACGTCCAAAACGGTTCCTGAGATTTACTTCTGCCTCGCGCAAATTGAGCCCGGCTCTCCGCTCTATGGCATTGCCACGGCATTCATCGAGGTGGCCATTCGCGGTTCGGTTAAGGCTGACCTGCTGCGCGTGCAGTTCGACAAAGTGCTGCACGAGGTTGCGCCCGACGCCACCACCACCGAGGTCAAAACCATTCACGAAGCTGTTGAAGACTCGTTCGGAAGCCAACTTCTGATCGCGCGTATGCTCGAGACCTTTGCTGCACTGGCGCTCATGGTCGCCTCGGTCGGCCTTTACGGCCTGCTCTCATTCACGGTTGCCCAGCGCACCCGCGAAATCGGCCTGCGCATCGCCCTTGGCGCGCCGCAAGCCAACATTCTCTCGCTCGTGCTGCGCCGCGCATTGCTTATGATTGCCGCCGGCCTGGCATTAGGAACGACGCTCGCCTGGTTTGCCGGCAGGCTCGCCACCAGCTACCTCTGGGGAGTCAACGCACACGACGGCGCAACCTTTGCCGCCGTCGCCGCACTGCTCGCCGTTGCATCTTTCTTCGCCGCATGGCTGCCCGCACGCCGCGCCGCTGCCGTCGACCCCATCATCGCTTTGAGATCGGAGTAAAACAAAACCATGATCGAACTAAGAAACATTGAACGCAGTTATAAGACCGGCCACACCGAAACGTGGGTGCTGCGCCAGGTTCGCCTCACTATCAACGAAGGCGAATTCGTTACCGTGATGGGACCCTCCGGAGCAGGGAAGTCCTCGCTCCTGAACGTGCTTGCCTTGCTCGACGACGGTTGGCTTGGCGAATACTGGTTCGGCGAAACGCCCGCCCACAAGCTCAATCGCAAGCAACGCGCCGACTTGGCCCGCCAGCGCATCGGCATGGTCTTCCAGAGTTATCACCAGCTGGACGATCTTACCGTGGCCGAAAACATCGACTTACCACTGAGTTAAAAGAACCTTCCGGCCAAGGAGCGCCAGGGGATGGTGGCCGACATCCTCGACCG
>PLTV01000041.1 GCA_003164635.1 Acidobacteriaceae bacterium | reverse complement strand
GACCAACACCGATACGGCCGACATCCCCGGCACCATCGACCAGGTCCAGGCCCTGGCCCTCGCCGGCTCTGAGATCGTGCGCGTCACCGTGAATAACGAAGACGCCGCTGCTGCTGTGCCCTACATCGTTGATGGACTAGCCGAGCGCGGCATTCATGTCCCCATCGTGGGCGACTTCCACTACAACGGTCACCTGCTGCTCAAGAAATACCCCGCCACCGCGCGCGCTCTTGCCAAATACAGGATCAATCCCGGCAACGCATCAATCGGCAAAAAAGATAACGACAACTTCCAGGTCATGGTCGAGTGCGCCGTCGAAAATCAGAAGCCCGTGCGCATCGGCGTCAATTGGGGATCGCTCGATCAGGCCCTGCTCACGCGCATGATGGATGCGAACTCGAAGCTCGCCAATCCCCTTCCCGCACGCGACGTGATGATGGAGGCCATGGTCGTCAGCGCTCTCGAGTCTGCCAAGGCCGCCGAGCACTTCGGCCTGCGTGCCGACCAGATCATTCTCTCGGCCAAGGTGAGCGGCGTCCGCGACCTCATCGACGTGTACACGTCGCTCGCGTCGCGCTGCAACTACGCTTTACATCTGGGACTGACCGAAGCCGGCATGGGCGCCAAGGGACTCATCGCTTCAACCGCGGGTCTCGCTCCGCTGCTCCTTGCCGGCATCGGCGACACCATTCGCGTCAGCCTCACGCCCAAGCCTCATGGCGACCGCACTGAAGAAGTGCAGGCCGCGCAGCAGATTCTGCAATCGCTTTCCATCCGCAGCTTCATGCCGCAGGTCACGAGCTGCCCTGGATGTGGCAGGACAACATCGACCTATTTTCAGGAACTGGCCGAGCAGATCCAGAGCTATCTCCGCACCTCGATGCCCGAGTGGCGCAAGCAATACCCAGGCGTCGAAGAGCTCAAGCTCGCCGTGATGGGTTGCGTCGTCAACGGCCCTGGCGAATCGAAGCACGCCAACCTCGGCATCAGCCTTCCCGGCACGTTTGAAGAGCCCAAGGCTCCCGTGTACGTCGACGGCAAGCTCTTCAAAACGCTCCATGGCGATACCATCGTTGCCGAGTTCAAGCAGATTCTGGACAACTACGTCGTGAGCCACTATGGACAAGGCGCCAAGAGCGAAGAACTCGTCGGCGTGCGCTGATCGAAAATTCCGCTCCCCGACAATCCCAATAGACACATTGAAAATAAAATGAAATGATTGCGCCCTGTCCTCCACTACCAATCGGGAATAGGAGCAAGCATGAGAAGTGCCTTGATTCTGATCTGTGCATTGGGAGCCACCTGTCTTTCCTGCGCCCAAAGCAAACCGAAGTCGTGGACCAACCTCAATGCCCTGCATGAGGGCGACAAGATTCAGATCCTCGAGGTTGACCACCAAGCCATCTCCGGTTCTTTCCAGAACGCCACCGAAGACTCTCTCTCCGTCCAGAACAAAGCCGGCGCGCAGACCATCCGCAAGCAGGACATTCGCAGCGTGAGAATCCTCAAAAACACCCATGGCCTGCGCAACACCCTCATCGGAGCGGGCATCGGCGCCGGCGCCGGAGCAGGCGTCACCGCTGGCGTTTGGGAATCCAATGGGTTTCTCGGCAACAAAGGCGACGGTGCCGCCGTCGGAGCTGTGATCGGCACCGTCATAGGCGTCACCGTCGGAGCCCTGTCGCCGTCCCACCCCACCATCTACGCCATGGGTGCGCCATAGCCGAGTGCCCTGGTCCATCGCATTTGCGGATCAGGGAAAGCGCGGGGCTCAACTCCGCTTCGGCGATCCGCAACCAACTCAGTGCGAGCCCCTGCGAGCGTCTGCCGCACCGCAGGTGCTTCACTGCATCTTCCGGAAGTCGAAGCTGGCCAGGTTCATGTGCCCTTCCGCCAGAATGTGCACCGTCAGCACCGACTTCCCCGCCGGCAGCTTTATATCCACAAAGTTCTTTAGAACGTTCCAGTGGTGGTACTGGCGCCATTCAAGAGGCTCTGTCTGGTCGAATGTCGTAACAATTTTTAGCGGCCCTGTCGCCGGCTCGCCGTTCACATCCAGCAGAATGGCTCCGCCGCGGTTCGACGTGTACAGCAAATCCGCNNGCTTCCGTCCATCCCACATACATCATGTCCGGTGGCGGCTTCACCTGATTGAACGGGCTATCGTCGATCGGCGGCGTTCGTCCGAACTTGGTATACGACGTATCCACGCCCTCGTGCATGCGGAACTCGTTCAGATAGCTCCCGTCATCCTTGTTCAGCTCGCCGCTGCCGTGATTCTCTGCGTCCGTGTCGTGATAGGCCACGCCTTCTCCGCCAAGGTCGTAGTAGGCGCACATCACTTTGCCCGGAATCGCCTGTGCGCCGCCCGTGTAGCGGCTGTCCTGATAGGGCGTTCCCTTGTAAGCCGCGAGAAAGCTTCCCTGCTGCGCTCCGAGTACACCTGCACCACAAATCCCGATCGACACAAGAATCAGCAGCGGACCTCCGCAGAAGCCTTTCATCACGGTTTGCCTCCATTCATGGCACAGGTGGAAATACGCACAAGAGTATCGCAATCCTGCCGCGCTCGCCAGCGCGCCCTCTGTGATGCACACACTTCCCGCGCTCCACCCGTTCCGTTAGCATTTCCTCGATTCATCCGGTCACTCATGACACGCTCAGCCTTCGCCTTCGCCGTCTACTTTCTCCTCGCGAGACTTCCTTCGCCGGCCGCGACCCCAAAACCCTGCGTCCCGGCCGACCAGGCATCCACGAAGCTGAATAAGGACGTCTGCGTCTCTGCCCACATCTACGACGTCGTCCAACTTCAAGACGGCACGCGCTTCCTCGACGTCTGCGCCCCGCAAACACCCGATAAGACCTGCCATTTCACCATCGTCAGCCTATGGGAAGACCGCGGTGAGGTCGGCGAACTTCTCAAATATCGCGACATGGATGTACAGGTCCGCGGCATGGTTCAGCCAATGCACGGCCGCGCCGGAATGGTCCTGAGCCATGCGCGTCAGTTCTACGGGGGACCACCGAAGTTCAAGCCCAACCCGGCCCTCGCCCGCGGTTTCTCTGGCGAGCAAAGCCGCCCCGCCGTCAACGACCCCAACCTTCGACCGCAAGGCGCCGGACGCGCCTTCATGAACTCGCGGGACCAGGAGCCCCGGTCCCCAAAGTAGCCGCTTCAGCTCAGTCCCCGCTTTGGCATACAGAAAGATGTTGCCAAATCTGCATGAAGGGCATAGCCTCCCCTAATCCTCCCTCTAGCGCCGCGAAGACCTTCGATAAGGAGTTTCTGATATGGCGTCCATGTTCAAGAGCGTTTTCCTCGGGCTTCTCGCCATTGCATGCGGCGCGCTTTTGTTTGGGCAGGAGCAGTCCACGATGGATACTGCTTCATCGTCAACTGTCGCATACGTGTATGCCCAAACGAAAAGCGGCATCAACCTGTACGACGCCAGTTCGGCCGGCAAGCTGACACTTGTCAAGGGTTCGCCGTTCCAGCTTTCCGGTCCGGGCCAGATACTGGTTGGAAGCAACGGGAAATACCTGATCATGCTCGGCGCGAGTGATCTGCATTCTTACCCTGTCGCCGCGAATGGTGGAATCGACAAACAAGCCTTTCAGATAGACACGCAATCTTACGGTGGCTCAGGATGCGACGCCCCCACTCATGCCAGCGAGCTTGGATATACGGGAGAGAACGTATATGTGCTCCTGAGTTATGCAGATACTGATTGCAATGCGATCCAGACTTATGCAATCTCGGGCGACGGACAGTTTGTATTCAAGGGCGACACAACGGTAGGTACCGGCTCAAACTTCGCGATTGGCTTGCCGACCACGACGGGCAACGGAAAGTTCGGTTACGGTGAGTTGTTCTGCGGCTATGACAATTGTTCTTGTTATTCCACCCTGAACCTATTCTTTTCAGGAAGCCAGAATATTCTCCACTACAGTTCCACGCCGGCGATAGCTTCCCTTCCCAAGCTGCCATCTGGGTACAGCTCCTGGATTACATCTGCCCCACCCGCTCTCGCGAATGACTCGACCGACCACATCGTGCTTGCCATGTACGCGACAACCGATGCCGATTGCGAGGACAGCTCTGACACGACTCAGCCACAGTTAGGAAGCTTTACGCCGAATAGCAAGGGTTCGCTTATCACCACCAACACATCCAAAAACATGCCTGTGATCGAGGAAATGCCGAGCAGCATGAGCATTTCGCCTTCCGGAAAGGTGTTGGCTGTGGCATTGGGAACAGGTATCCAGTTCTTCCATTTCAATGGCGCCGGTCCGGTAACGAAGTTTACGGGCATCATCGGATCGTCTGGCTACATCACCACCATGCAGTGGGACAAGAGCAATCATCTCTATGCCATCAACGGGGCGGCTGGCAAGGTGCATGTTTACACCGTCACCACGACGAGCGTTGAAGAAGCTGCTGGTTCTCCATACTCGGTCGGAGCAACGGGACTTGTCGTAGCCGGCCCGTAGGAATTGGCTTCGTTCCCCGCGGCATTTACCTGGAAACGTAAGCCCTCATCGAGGCTGCCTCACCACGCCCGCCACGGGACCATGCCGCGTTTCAGTTCCGCCAGCGGATAAAACGTTCCCCGCCACGAGACCCCGCCGCGCCGCAGCGTCAACACAGTCGACCGCATGAAGGCCCAGCACAACACCGCAAGCGCAGGAGCGTAGACAACCGCAAGAACGGGCGAAACGCCATTGACCTTGTGATTGGCGCGATACCCGATCGCAATACCCAGATACATAGCCGCCGCAGCCGCGACCCCCGTCCATCCGAGAAACAGAGCGATAAAAGGCAAAGCGATCTGCAATCCCATGGATGCCAGCGCCACGACCATGAGAGGCAACGCGAAGCGAAACGCAGCGAACCCATTCTTTTCGAGATTGGCCACCACGCCGAATGCGCCTTCGAACCAGCGGATCGAAGCCTGACCCGGACCTACGGCCACCACCGATTGGAACTTGTGATGCTTGACCAGCCATCCGATCGAAATGTCCTCGACGACCTCGAGCCGTACGGCCTCCACTCCGCCAATGGCCTCGAGCGTCGACGCGCGAATCATGTTAAAGCCGCCCACGCCCAGAAAGTCGCGCGCCTTCGGGTCTTCCACCTTCCACAACCGGATCGACCACTGCGCTAACACTTGAAACACAGCCACCATCGCGCTCTCCGCCCAACTCCGTTGAATCAGCGTCGGCAGCAGCACCATGTGGTCGGCGCGGCGCGCCTCAGCCAATCGCAAGGCCTTTGCCAGGCATTGTGGAGCGAAATTCAAATCGGCGTCGGTGAGCAGAATCCACTGTGCGACCGCGCGAGCCACGCCCAGGCTGACTGCATGGGGTTTGCCCAGCCAGCCTGCCGGCAACTCGCGGTTGCGGATCACCTCCAGCACATGGGGCGAACCATCCTCAATCCGCGCAGCGACCGCCTCCATCCGCTCCCCTGTGGAGTCGGTCGATCGATCGTCGACCGCGACAATCTGCAATCGAATTCCTTTTTGCGCCAGCAACGAACCGAGCGTGTTCGCAATCGATCCCTCTTCATTGCATGCGGGAACAACGACGGTCAGGTGCGGCCCCGTGCCCGTTGGCAGCGCCGGGAGCGTGGTGAAGTCAAGCTCGTTCAGGTCGGGAACGCTCCGCATGCCGAAAAGGGCGCGGGTCGCCTTATAGAGCCAGACCGCCGCCAGACACCATGTCAGCACCACAATAACCATCGAGATAAGGTGCGCGTGCGTCATGATCCCAATCCGTCAGGAGCCTTATTCATTGCGTTGCGCCGGAGGATGCAGTCTCGATCTTGTCGAGTTTCGGCGCAAACCGAGCACCCACCAGAAGAATCGTCGCCGAAATCACCAGAAAAATAAGCGTCGCTCCAAGCCCGATGCGCAAATTCGTCTTGTCGGAGATGGCTCCGATAATCGTGGGTGAAAACGTGTCGCCGAAGGCGTGAATGCAGAACAGGTTCATGGAGATCGCAGTGGCCCGCACGGGCGCTGAAACCGAGTTCACGATCGCCGCGTTCAACGGTCCTGTGTTCAGGAACAGAAAAAACTCCGTCACCAGCAGCGCCGGCAGCGCCCACGTACTCGGGCCAAAGAACACCAGCACGCCGCACGGCAACGTCAGCGCCACGCTCCAAAATGAAACAAGATAAAGCGCTCGGTCATTCGTCTGCAGCCAACGTTGCGCCAGCCAACCACCCGTCAGCGTCCCCGCAATTCCATCCACCACGGTGATCGCGCCCACAGCGAGCCCCGCTTTGCCCACGGAAAGCCCGGCGAATCGGTGGAGGAACGTCGGCATCCAGTTTGAAATGCCGCCCATGGCAAAGGTCAGGGTAGCCAGCCCAAAGGTTGCGGTCAGAAACGCGGGATTCCGAAACAGGCCTGAAACCGTGCTTCGGTTCGGCGTCGCCTGGACATGGTCGCTGGCACCACGCTCCGGCTCGCGCCCCAGCCAGCCATAGAGCACGGCAATTGCCAGGCCGGGTAGCGCGCAGATGAAGAACGGAGCACGCCAGCCCCAAACTGATCCAATCTCGCCGCCTGCCAGGTATCCCAGCGCCGCGCCCACTGGAATCGCGAGATAAAAGATTGAGAGAACGCGATTTCGGTCGCGCTCGGGATAAAAATCAGCCAAAACCGCCGGCGCAAAAATTCCGAACGTGGCCTCGCCCACGCCCACTAGCGCATGCCGGATGAACAGCGTCCAGTAATCATGTACCCAGGCCGTCGCGAGCGTTGCCAGGCACCAGAGCACCGCGCCGCCAACGATCAGCGGCTTGCGGCGAAAACGGTCGCCCAGCCAGCCGGTGAGGGGTGCGGCCAACATATAGACGACAAAGAGGGCCGTGGTCAACGCACCCATCTGCTGATCGGTCGAATGAAATTCGTTCTGAACCAGCGAAACCTCGCCGGGCAGAATGTAGCGGTCAATGTAGTTGAGCAGGTTCAGCCCAATCAGCAGCGCCAGCGTCCCAGCCGCTGGACTCCATCGTGCGCGCCTGAACAGGGTCGAAGTCGGCAAACGGTCTCAGTCTCCCGCGAACTGTTGGAGCGAGTGTACACAATGTCGGGTACTCGCCTGCGAAGGCGGGACGGCGAATGTAGGAAAAGCAGATCCTTCGACTTACCAGCCCCACGCTGAAAAACTCGCGGGCCCCTTTCGCTCAGGATGACCGCTTCAAGCGAAAAGGAAGGACATGGACTGGTCATTATCAGGTGGTCGGTCTGGGCCACTTCGCCACAACCGTCGTCCCGATCCCACCCCTCGGTCGAAACACTCCCCTGATTTCACCCCAAATCGGATCGCAGGCCTTCACCACGTCCTCAAGCACCTGGTTCACAATGTTTTCCTGAAAGATTCCCAGGTTCCTGTAGCTGAACAGGTACTCTTTCAGCGACTTGAGTTCCAGACAGCGCTCGCGCGGCATGTAACGGATGGTCAGCACGCCAAAATCCGGCAACCCGGTCTTGGGGCAGACTGAAGTCAGCTCCGGATCGTCGATCAGAATCTCATATCCGGGAAACTGGTTCTCCCAGGTCTCGATCGCGGGAAAGGCAAAGTCCAATCCCGCCTTGGCGTGTTCGTCGGTGTAGCGCGCTTGGGTGACCATACCTCATTGTAGCGAGCGCTCGATCCCGATCCAAATCCAGGTTCAGGAGCAACTCTATTCCATTGCAAATGCAAATTTTTCGATCCTTTAGGCCTTGTTTTGAGTCCTATATACTGACTCTTGGTTGATCGAATGGAAGAGAAAAAGCAAGCGAGCCGGCTGTGGCTTTGGCTGGGCGCAGCGGTGGTGGTGATCATTGTTTTCTTCGCGGCGCGGTCGTTGACCCGCGAGCGCCTTCCCATCCGCGAAGCTCGCGTGGGGCGTGAATCGCTCGTCAACCAGATCAGCACGAATGGTCTCGTTCAGCCCATCGTCAACCACGAGGTGCACAGCCCGCTTGCGACAACGGTCAAGGCCGTGTACGTGCAGCAAGGCGACGTTGTTCATGCCGGCAAGCCGCTTCTTGAGTTGGACGACGTGCAGGCACGCGCCCGCGTCGCCGCCGCCCAAAGCGGAGTGAAAGCCGCCCAGGCCGCCCTAGAGTCTGCAAAGAACAATGGCTCGCTTCAGGAGCGCCAAGGCGCGGCGGCCGACCTGTCCAGGGCACGCATCGACCGCGACCAAGCTCAGCGCAGCCTTGACGCTCTGACCAAGTTGAAAGCCACCGGCGCCGCATCGGCCAGTGAAGTCTCTGCCGCCCAGGAACGCCTCGACACCGCCGACGCTGCTCTGCATGCCGCTGAAACGACCTCCCAGGGCCGGTACGCACCAGCAGACCTCGCCCGCGCCCAGGCAGCCCTGGATGAAGCAGAAGCCGGCCTGGCCGCCGCCAACGAGATCGAGGCCCAAACCCGACCAGTGGCTCCATTCGCCGGCACCGTCTACACCCTCAACGCCGGCCGCTCCGAGTTTGCCGAAGACGGCAAGCTCCTGCTGCAAATAGCCGACCTGCACAAGATGCACGTGGTTGCCTACTTCGACGAGCCCGATATTGGACAGCTCGCCGTGGGCGAAGCCGTCTCCATCACCTGGAACGCCCGGCCCGGGCAGGTCTGGCATGGCCACGTTGCCCGCGTCCCCACCACCGTCTTTGAATACAAGTCGCGAACCGTGGGCGAAACCGTTGTCGATGTCGACGGCGGCGATGGCGAGTTGCTGCCCGATACTAACGTGACCGTCACCGTCACCACGGCCAGCCAGAAAAACGTGTTGACTGTCGCCCGCGACGCGCTTCACGTTGAAAACGGCAAGCCCTTCGTCTTCAAGGTCGTGGGCGATCGCCTGGTGCGCACGCCCGTCACCGTCGGCACCTCCAACCTGGTCCTGACGCCGGTCCTTGCCGGCTTGCAAGAGGGCGACGTGGTTGCCACCGGCACCACCAACGGGCTTCCCCTGCAAGAGGGTGAGCCGATCAGGAACATGCAGTGAAGCAACGGCGCCTTCTGTTTTCTCTCCTCGCGGCCTTGCTGTTCGCGTTGCCCTTGGTGTTTCGAGCCTTCGCCGCGCCGGCTCCACAGTCAAACTCGCCGCTCGATCTGGCCGCCGCAGCGCTGCAAGCCGGCGAAGCGGACAAGGCGCTGGCCCTCCTTGCCTCCCCACCGCCCGACGGCTCCAGCCTCGCACTCAGCCACAACCTCCTCTGCCGGGTCCGCTTCTCGCTTGGCCACTGGGACGCCGCCGCCACTGAATGCGCCGCAGCCGTTCACCTCGATCCGCAGAGCTCGGACTACCACATGTGGCTCGGCCGTGCCTTGGGCGAAAAGGCTGGCCACGCTTCATTTTTGACCGCCTTTTCCCTGGCCAAGCAGGCGCGCGCTGAATTCGAAACCGCAGTCCAGCTCAATCCGCACAACGCTCCCGCCCTCGCCGATCTGGGCGATTTCTATACCCAGGCACCCAGCGTCGTTGGTGGTGGCATCGATAAAGCCCGCCAGATTGCCGCATCGCTTCAGAAGGTCGACGGCGCCCGCGCTCACGAGCTTCTTGGCCACATCGCCGAGGATCAGAAGGACTTTTCGGCCGCCGAGCGCGAATACCGCCAAGCCATCGCCGCCGATACCCACCCCGCCCTTCGCTGGACGACCCTCGCCGGCTACTTTGCCCGCCGCAAGCAGTTCGACGACATGGAGTCCGCTGTGCACTGCGCACAATCGTTCGCCAGCCGGGATAAGTACGCGGCCGTTGCATTTTACGACGGAGCCGGAGTCCTGATTGAGGCCAAGGCCGACCCCGTCCTCGCTGCAAACCTGCTTCAGACGTACCTGGATAGCTCGTTCAAATCTGAAGAAGCTCCTGCCTTCAAGGCACTTGTCCGCCTCGCCCGTTTAAAAGCCGCGCTCGGCGACCCGGCTGCCGCCCAGCAGGAGCGCGCCGCCGCCCTCTCCCTGGCCCGCGATTACCGGCCTGCACAGGACTTCAAACTCCAGGACGCCGATCGCCGACGGACTCCGAACCCGGAATCACAGCAAGCGAACCTTTGACCGTGCATATGCCCGCGAAATCTGTCTCCAATCCGCGCACTGCCCGGTGGTTGCCGTGCCTCGCTCTTCTCGCGGCCCTCTGCGCGATCATCTCTATCCCGCTCGGGGCGCAAGTTTCTCTGGCCACTGTTGTCGACCTGGCTCAGCGCAATTCCACTACTGTTCGCCTCGCTGAAACCGATGTTAAAAAAGCCCAGGCTGCCCTCGCCCAAACACAAGACGCCTACATCCCCAACTTTCAGATCGGTTCAAATGTCGGTTACTCGCACGGCTTCCCCACCGGTCAGCCCTCGGTAGGAAGCGCGAGCATGCAGTCGCTTGTTTTCAGCTACTCGCAGCGCCAGTACACGAAGGCCGCGCGTGCCGGAGTCGAGGCGGCGAACTTAAGCCTCAAGGATGCCAGAGAGCAAGTCGCCCTCGACACCTCCANNGAGGCCGGCGTCGATTCCGATCTCGACCTGCTGCAAACGCGCCTGAGAGCCGCGCAGCTCAAACTCCAGCGCGTTCATCTGGAATCCCGCGCGACTACGCTGGCCAAGCAACTCTCTGTGCTGACCGGCTTACCGCTCGGTTCTATTCTTCCGGATCATTCCAGCATTCCTGAGATTCCTGCAATCACCGCTGATCAAATTCCAGCCGATCTCCCCGGTATTGAGTCAGCAGGCGCACTTGCTCGGTCCAAGGCGTTCCAGGCCAAAGGAGACGACCTTGCCTGGAAGCGCCCGCTCATCGGATTCGGCGCCGTCTATAACTACGATTCCAACGAGCTGAACAGCTACAGCACCTACTACAAAAACTTCACGCCGAACAATGTCAGCTTCGGCCTTCAGATCACGATCCCATTCTTCGACTTCGCCCTCCGCGCCAAATCCCGCCTGACCGCCGCTGAAGCCCTCCGCGCCACCGTAGAAGCCGAACAAGCCCGCAAGCAGAATGACGTCCAGATCGCCACCCTTACCGGCAGCATCCGCGAGCTTGACGCACAAGCCGAAGTCGCCGGCCTCAAGCAACAGGTTGCCGATGCCCAGCTCAAAGCCGTCCTGACCCAGCTCGAATCGGGCAATGGCGCCGTCGGGCCCGGCTCTACCCCCCAGCTCAACCCGAAGAATGAGCAGCTTGCGCGCATCGACGAGCGCCAGAAATATGAGGACGCCCTTGATGCCTCCCTGGAACTTGCCAAGGCGCGTCTCGGCCTTCTCCGCGCCCTCGGCCACATGGACGACTGGCTGCATGAACTCCACGGAAAATAGAACCAAGGTGGTCCACGCTAAATAGAACCAAATTGGTCGGAATTAGTCTAAAAAACTAACCCAAATGGTAGAATTGAGGGGATGCCTATGCCTTTGAAAACGCTGTTTCTGAATCCCCCCTCGTTCGAGAACTTTGACGGAGGCGCAAGTTCGCGCTGGCCCGCTACCCGAGAAATCGAGTCCTATTGGTACCCTGTCTGGCTTGCTTATCCGGCTGGTCTGCTCGAAGGTTCACGCCTTCTCGACGCGCCACCGCACCACGTCTCCGCCGACGAAACCATCAAGATCGCCAAGGACTATCAGTTCTTGGTCCTGTTCACCTCAACGGTAGGCTGGGAAGGCGATCAGCGCCTTGCTGAAACAATTAAAGCTAATAATCCGGCCATCAAGATCGCTTTCGTAGGCCCGCCCGTGACCACCGACCCGGACCGCGCCCTCAACGAGTGCACGGCGCTCGACTTCATCTGCCGCCGCGAATTCGATTACTCCGTCGTTGAGTTCG
>PLTV01000173.1 GCA_003164635.1 Acidobacteriaceae bacterium | reverse complement strand
AAGGTGAGCCGCGAGGCGGTGGATCGGACCTTGAAGGCACAGCTTTTTGGGGGCCCGAACGGCCGGTATTACCTGAAGGGCAGCCCTCAGTCAGCCTGCTACGTTTACGCCGAAGACCCGAAACTGCGCTTTGACGGCGATCGGATTGTTGTGGAGCTGAAGACGCATGCGCGGCTGGGCACGACGGTGGCCGGCGCGTGCGTGGGGATCGCGCTTTCGCTACCGGCGGAAGTTTCGCTGGCGCCGGACGGAGAAGGCGAGACGATCGGATTCCGTGACGCACGGCTGGAAAAGGTAAGCGCGCACGAGGAGCTGAATTTTGTGCTCTCCCCTTTTCTGCGGAACCAGGTTCCCTCGGGCATGAAAGTGAATGCATCGGAACTGCTGCGCAAGGCTATGGAGGGGTCGACGGCGACCTCGGGGTATAAGGTGACGCTGGAGCGGCTTAAGATTCACTCGGTGCAGGTGCAGGGCGATGCACTGATTGTGGACGCGGATGGGGATATCGACGTGCATTAGAGCAGTTTCGGAATACACGTAGACTTTTTAATCGCTGTGAAGGTGGCTTTTTCTTGAGGAAAAAGCCACTTGAGGTGTGTGCTTCCGGATTACACCAATTCCGAAACTGCGATAGGCATAACGGGCGACGCGCTTTGGGTGTCTAATGGCGCAGAGATCGAGCACCAGGGTTTGCCGGTTTTCAACGGGCCGAGTGGGGATTGCCGAAGCCGGGACGGGAAATGCGGTGGGGCTTGGATCTTGCAAGGAGTTTGCCATGCGAACGTGGGCACTGTGCGTGATTCTGGCGAGTATCGGGCTACCGGCATGGGGTGGGGACCATGCCGTTCCTCAAGGGAAGATCACGGTCAGCGAGTTGGAGCGGACCGTGGCTTCAGGCAAATTCAAGACCGACGCCGAGACAGCCAGGGACCTTGCGGGGCTGACGTTGCAAGAACGGCTGAGTACGGCAAGGCTAGAGCAGCTGGAGACGATGCTGCCCGGAGACAAGTCTCGCGATGCTTTGATTGCGGTGGCGGATGCGGCGGCGTTTGTGGATTTGCCGGCGAGTGAGATGCCGGCGACGGCATTGCCCGATATGGCGGCGCAGAAGCGGATGATGGCCATGACGGTGGCGTATCTGGGTAAGACGCTGCCGATGCTACCCAATTTGTTTGCGGCGCGCGACACGATGCGGTTCGAGAGCAGGCCAGATGCGTTGCAAGGGATGACTGAGAGCCCGCTCCGCGAGGCCAGTAGATCGCGCGTGACGGTTCTTTATCGCGACGGCCGCGAGTTTGTGGATGCGGGCGCGGATAAGGACAAGAAGGCGCACGCTCCCGACAAGGGCCTGACAACGTGGGGCGAGTTCGGACCGATTCTGGGAACGGTGTTGATTGATGCGGCGAAGAGCCACCTGACCTGGAGCCACTGGGAAATGGGCGCAAACGGATTGGAGGGCGTATTCCATTACGCAGTGCCGAAAGACAAGTCGCATTACGATGTGCGCTTCTGCTGCGTGGCCGATAACTATGGGTTCGATATCAGCGTGGTGACAGAGCGCGTGGGCTACCACGGCGAGATTACGGTGGACCCGAATAGCGGGACCATCCTGAGGCTGACGGCGCTTGCCGATATTGGCCAGGGAAATCCGATTGGGCGGGCGGACATTGCGGTGGAATATGGGCCGGTGGAGATTGGGGGCAAAACGTATTTCTGCCCTACGCGGGGAATCGCCCTGGCGCGAACACCGGATCTGAAAACCTTGCATAAGGCGCTTATGCCAACGGGGGTGAGCGGGACAGCGGCCACGCTGCAGCGGGCCAGTCTGAGCTCGATTGCGGACTCGCCGCGCGAAGAGCTCTTGAACGACGTGGCATTCCGCGAGTATCACCTGTTTCGCGGCGAGGCGAGGGTGATGAGCGGCAAAGCGGGCGAGGCTGGGACGCATACGGCGGAGTTGCCAGTTCCCTCCCCTGAGGCGGCCGCGCCTGTCGCGCAACCGGGACGGAATGCCGTGGATGCGAGCACGCTGGCGGCACAGCCACCGTCGGGAACGGCGGTTGCGATGACGACGCCGGGTGGGGAACCACCTGTTGGCGGTGATTCCGAGGCGGTTCTTCCGGAGATTGCCGTTGCGGATGCAACCGGATTGCCGAGCGCTCCAACGCTGGCGCAGGCGGGGGCTGATTCCGCAGTGACGTTGCGCCTGAATGCGCGGCTGGTGGACGTACCGCTGGTGGCGCTGGACAAGAAGGGCCGGCCGATTACGAATCTGAAGGCGGAGGACCTGGAGATTTACGACGAGGGGCGCAAGGTGAGCCTGAGCTCGTTTGTTCCCGCAGTTGGAGGCGGAGCGACGCCGGTTGCGACGACAGCATCGGCTTCGCAGACAAACGAACCGGGCGAAGCGCACGCTTATTCCAATCGCAACTCGGGCCCGGCGAAGACGGCTTCGCACGACACACAGGGAAGCACCATTATCCTGCTGATCGATAGCAATCTTTCATGGGACGATCTTGCGAATGTACGGGAGCAGATGCGCACGTTCCTGAACAAGCTTCAAGGTGAGGAACGCGTGGCGCTTTATGTAATGCGGCGCGGTGGGTTCCAAATTCTGCAGGACGGAACGACGGATCATGCGCTGTTGGTGACGACGCTTTCGAAGTGGACACCGAGCGCGGAGAACATCTCGCTGGGACAGGAGCAGGAGGCGCGGAACCGGCAAAGCATGGAGTATGTTCACGGTGTCGACGACCTGCTCAACGTGAACGGCCATACACAAACGGACCCAACGGGGAACTTCAATGCGGCCGACCCCAACCTGCGCACGCTGGGGGATAATCCTGGGCGGGATGCGTTCGGAGTGATGGTGAACCTGGCGCGGCATCTGGGCACGGCGCCCGGACACAAGAGCCTGGTGTGGATCGCCAGCGACAATGTGCTGGCGGACTGGACGAACGGTTCGCTCAATATCGACAAGGGCGACCGCATTGTTCAATCGTCGGTGCTGCGCGCACAGGAGGCGATGAACGACGCACACGTAAGCGTATACCCGATGGATGTGTCGCGGCTTGAGGGTGGAACGATCGACGCCAGCATCGCAGATCGAAATGTGCAATTGAATCCGACGAACCCGGCCGTGATCAGGGGATGCGGCGTCGTGAGCCAGCCGGCGCCGGGGCAAACCACGCCGCCCGAACTGACGAACGGCGGCGACATTACCACCTGTCAGTCCGACCTGCGCAACGGGCGTATGACGGCACAGATGCAACAGGATCTACATCCCGTTCAGGGTGCGTACCGTGAGCTGGCTGACGCGACGGGTGGGCGAGTATTCAGGCGCGCGAGCGACATTGTGACCGAGTTCAACAGCGTGGCGGCCGATGGACGCGCGACGTACCTGCTGAGCTTTACTCCTCCAGAGGCAGCCGACGGCAAGTATCACCTGATTACGATGAAGCTGGCAGGACGCAAGGATGTGACGCTGCGCTACCGGACGGGGTATTTTTACCGCGCGGAGCCGAGCACCATCAAGGATCGGTTCCAGGAGGCTGTTCTGGAGCCGGAAGATGCGACGCAGATTGCGCTCTCGGCTGATCCGGTTGC
>PLTV01000135.1 GCA_003164635.1 Acidobacteriaceae bacterium | reverse complement strand
GCAGCTTTATTCCCGACGTGATGGAAAAACAGGCGCCCAACGACAAGACAGAGCAGATGCGCATCATGTTCAAGGCCTACGAGAAGATGGGCAGCGCGCTTAAAGCAACCGGCCGTCCGATCGTTTTCTCGCTTTGCCAGTATGGCTGGGACGNNAACTCGTGGCGGACGACGGGCGACATTTCGCCGGACTGGGACCGCATCTATGCGATCTTGAGTCAACAGGAAGGTCTTGAGAAGTATGCGGGCAAGGGGCACTGGAACGATCCCGACATGCTTGAAGTCGGCAACGGCAAATTGAGCCTGGCGGAGAATCGCAGCCACTTCTCAATGTGGGCGATGGTTGCCTCACCGCTGCTGGCGGGGAACGATCTGCCCAACATGAAGCCGGAGATCAAGGAGATCCTCACCAACAAAGACGTGATCGCCATCGATCAGGACAAGCTGGGTAAGCAGGGCGAGCGAGTTTATTCAGACGGTGAGGTTGAGGTTTGGACCCGGCATCTCTCCGGCGGTGCGCTCGCCGTAGCGGTGTTGGCAGCGGGAGACAACCGCTTCTCTACGCACCCGTTCCATCTGGACCTGGCCAAGCTTGGCTTGCATGGGCCACAGGAGGGCAAGGATTTGTGGACAGGCAAGGCCGTCACGCTCACCGAGCATATGCCCATTGAGATTGCCAGCCACGACATTCTGCTGGTTCGGATTAACGCGCCGAAGTAATTGGGGCTTGCCGAGTTTTTCCTGTCTCACCCTGGCATAAAAACAATGCCGGGGTGAGAGCCTGACTTCCAAGGACGAATCTGTCGCGACTTGTTACAGCGCGCGCGCCAGGCACACGGCGCACCAGTTTCGCTCATCCGTCCAGGTAGACTCCGGCGTAAAACCGGCATCGGCGAGCATTTCCTCGGCCTGGCCGGTTTCGTACTTGTAGCTGTTCTCGGTGTGGATGCGCTCGCCTTTGCGGAAGGCTATCTCCAACTTGAGCCCTGGTAACCGAACAGACTGAGCGTCCAAACTCTCCAAGTGCATTTCCATGCGCGACTCGAGATCGTTCCAGACCGCACGATGCCCGAAGGCGTCCAGGTCGAAGTCGGCATCGAGTTCGCGGTTGAGGCGAGCCAGCAGGTTGAGGTTGAACCGCGCGGTAACTCCGGCGGCATCGTCGTAGGCAGCGAGCAGCGTGCGAACGTCTTTGCGCAGGTCGACGCCAAGCAGGATGGTGTCGTCGGGATCAAGTGCGCATCGCACTGCATTCAAAAGCTTGTGGGCCTGGCGCGGCTCGAAGTTGCCAATGCTCGAGCCAATGTAAAGGACCATGCGGCGCATGCCAGGGTCGGCGGACTCAAGATCGAATTCCTGGGTGTAGTCGTAGACGGAGGGGCATACCGTGGTATTGGGGATCTCCCGCTCGATCCTCTCGCGGGCGGCTTCAAGAGCGCTGGGCGAGACGTCAATGGGCTCGTACACAACGGTTCCCTGGTAGTCGATCGCGGCTTTGAGCAGAAGGCGGGTCTTGTCGGCGGAACCGGCGCCGAGTTCGACGATCCGCAGGCGCGATCCCGTACGTGGATCGGCGGCCTGCGCGACGATTTCCGCGGCGTGTGCGTCGAGGATGCGGCGTTCTGTTCGGGTGACGTAGTACTCCGGAAGCCGTGTGATCTGGTCGAAGAGATCGGATCCGGTCTCGTCATAGAAGAGCCACGACGGCAGGCGCTTCGAGCGCGCGGTAAGGCCATCGCGAACGGCGGAAGCGATGCGAAGTCCAGCGGGGACAGTGATCTGCGGAAGAGCGATGGTCGTCATAAAGTTGATTGGATGCCTGGGGCTTTGCGCCGGTTACGCCGGCGGTCGGATTTGCTGCGAGGATGCAGTTACCGAAGGGAATTACGCGGTTCACCCCGCAAGGCGAATTCCTGAAAACTGCCAGCGGGTCTCAGGCGAGAAGAAGTTGCGATAGCTCGCGCGTATGTGTGGGCCGGGTGTGACGCAGGAGCCTCCGCGAAGTACCATTTGGCCGCTCATGAACTTACCGTTGTACTCGCCCAATGAACCGGGGAGAGGACGAAAGCCGGGATAGGGAAGGTAGGCGCTGGCCGTCCATTCCCAGCAATCGCCGAAGAACTGAGCGGGGCCTTCCGAGGAATTCATGGGGTCCTGGCTTTCGAGGATTTCCGGAGCAGGAGCGGGGAGAAGGCGGCCGAAGTCGAGCAGATTGCCGGCGATCGCCTGGGGCTCCGCAGCGGCCTCCCATTCGATTTCGGTGGGCAATCGATGGCCTGACCAGCGTGCGAAGGCATCGGCCTCGTAGTAGCTGACGTGGCTGACGGGGATGTTTTCGAGACTCGCCAGTGGTAGTTCTCCGCGCAGGGTGAAGATGTGCCATGCGCCTTCGACTTCGCTCCAATGGAGAGGGGCTCGCCAACCATTCATCTTTACTGCATCCCAACCCGCGGAAAGCCAAAGCTCGGGACGGCGATAGCCGCCATCGGCAATGAATGCAGCGAATTCCGAGCAGGTGATCAGACGGGTGGCCAGGCGATACGGGTCAAGCCAAACGCGGTGGCGGGCGCGCTCGTTGTCAAAGCTGAAACCTGGACCGCTGTGCCCGGCTTCGCACAAACCACCTTCGAAGGCATGGAACCTGAGGGCAGGGATGGATCCGGTGCTGGACGCGCGGCAGGGCGCATCCGCGTGGTCAACTGAATCCTGCCAGGTTTCGAACGCTGCATCGTTCGGCAGACCAGACAAAGGGTTGCCATCCCAGGAACTGGAAGTGGAATCGGCCAGTCCACCTGTTCGCGGCGCAGAACGATAGGCGGGCCGCAATGGATTGGTGAAGAAGGCGTGGAGGATATCGGTGAGGAGCAATTCCTGATGCTGCTCCTCGTGATTGACGCCAAGTTCGAGCCGAGAAAGAACCTCGGGGACGGTGTTTTCTTCGAGCAGCTTCTCGATTGCGGCGTCGACATGAGCTCGATAAGTGAGGATTTCGTCGAGGCCGGGACGGGAAAACGAGGCCCGCAGACGCTTTTCAGGAAAGGCCGCAAAACTCTGGTAGTAGCTGTTGAAGAGCCATGGAAAATCCTGATTGAAGAGGCGATAGCCGGGCAGGAACTCCCGCAGAATGAAGGACTCAAAGAACCAGGCGGTATGGGCGATGTGCCATTTGGCCGGAGATGCCTCGGCGCAGGACTGAACCATCATGTCCTCGGCTGTCAGTGTCTCGCAGAGTGCGAGTGTCCGATGCCGCGTGGTCTTGAATCGGGCAATAAGATCGGTTGTAGGACAACAAGCACTGGGTGCGATCATCGGGTTACCCTCCGCATGGGAATTCAGTCTAACCCGAATCCGGGCATTTCGGCTTGTCGCTAACCGGTTGCGCTTCACCGAATTAATTGGACGCTCCAAGGTCCAACAGTGTTCTAATAATTTTGTCTGATGCAGGAGAGCGATGCGCGCGATTCGTCGCCTCCCTTCCTGGCTAAGGAGGGACCATGTTTTGGACTTCCGGGCCCTGCCGGCTGCGGGCACTCGCATGTTGCGCAGCCATGGTTGTCACTTCCTGTGCGCTTCGGTCGCAAATTCCCCCATCGCCTGAGCCTTCCGCCGCAAGCAGCGGCAACGTTCCGAATCAGGCAACGCCAAACCCCGCGGCTCCTATTCAAGAAATGCCGGAAGCGGCCGCGGCACAGGCCCCGGCTCCTGCGACGTTGGTGATTCCGGCAACGCCGTCAACGCCCGAAGACGTGGGCGATTCGATGATGGCGCACCAGCGCTACCAGGCTGCGATTGCGGCTTACCGCAAAGAGCCGCATCCTTCTCCAGAGCTCTGGAACAAGATGGGCATTGCTTACCAGATGATGTTCAATCTCGATGAGGCCGAGCATTGCTACCAGACTTCGTTGAAGTCCGACCCCAAAAACTCACGCGTGCTCAATAACCTGGCCACTGTTTACGATTCGATGAAGGAGTACGCCAACGCCGAGCGCGTCTACAAGAAGGCCATCAAGCTCGATACGCACTCCGCCATGATCTACAAGAACCTGGGAACCAACCTGCTGGCGCAGCACAAGTACAAGAAGGGCTGGGAGTCCTATAAGGTTGCGCTGGAAATCGATCCTCACATCTTCGAGAACGGTTCGAGCCCTCGCGTGCAGAACCCTGCTTCGGTGACAGAGCGCGGAGCCATGAACTTCTACATGGCCAAAGGCTGTGTGCGAGCCGGAATGAAGGAGTGCGCTATCGACTATCTGCGCATGGCGCTGAATGAAGGCTTTACCGATCCTAAAAAGATCGAGGCCGACAGCGAGTTCGCCAGCCTGCGCGGCGTTCCCGCTTTCGAGCAGCTACTGGCTTCGCAGAAGCAACAGTAAACCAGCAGCGCAATTCGACGCCGCCAAACCCGGGGGCAGCGTTTCAAGTGACAGAGCGCATTTCTGATTTCAGTTTGCAATCGCCAACTTTATGTTGGTAGCGACGACTTTGGCGCATTGCTCTCCAGATTCGGCCACCCAAATATTCGTTCAAGGCCCTTAAAAAAAAGAAAAAAAGGGTATCTCTGTAAAGAAGTTGTTCATTTTCAGAGAGATACAGCGGGCGTATCCTTCTAAAAATTAGATTCTAAAGGACTTATTTGCAGAATCTAGACAGATAAGGACTTACGAGCCCGATTTGCCGACTATTCTGCGAATAAATCGCGTTAAGACACGAATCTGGCTTAATTGTGCATGAACGAGCCGAAATTACATGCAAACGGGGAGGGGAAAAATTTGGGCGCTGAGGACGGTTGCCCGGCACCCTTATTGTCAAACTCCCCAGGTGGATCGCAGGCGATACAAGCGGTCCGTAGCCGTATCCTCTTGCACCGGATTTCAGCGGGAATGATCGACGGGTTTCGATTTTTTCGTGCCTCCGAAACGGTATACGAGGCTGATGGCCGGCTCATTTGTAACCGTGAACAGCCGGGACATCGGAAAGTTGAAACCGTCGTAGGGCGGCAGCGTGAAATCAGGGCTTTTGTAGAAGAGCCCGCGATATTCGGCCCGAAGGCCGAGATGGCTGGTGAGACGGTAATTCATGCCCACGCCGAAGAGCATGGCTGGGCGAGTTTGCTCGCGGACGGGTTCCAAGCTGACCGGAAGTTCGCTTTCTGAAGGACGGAAGAAAAGACCGCCGCCGCCGAACTGCGCAAATGTGCTGAAGCGCCTAGAGCGTGGACCGTTCACGAGATAAGCAATTGTCAGTTCATACGCGCTTGCGCCGATGGACCCATGAGCAAAGGAGGAAATGGGCGCAGGGCCCGAACCTGGAGCCGGCACGAAGGCAGACCCGGACGAATAATTCTCAGAAAGCCGCGTATACCCGAAGTTGACGTTGTAACCGAGCCAGGGCTTGAACGACTGATGGAATGTGGCGAAAATTCCGGGCGATTGCGAGGGGCCCTGCGAAGTCTGCTGGATTGTATTTCCAACTGCTGAGTCGAAGAGGGTAGTGACAGGCGTGCGGGTGTCGGTGAGCTGGCCGAAGACTCCGACAGAAACGTCCGCCGTGGGCGTGAAGGTCTTTTGAGGGCGGGGTTCCTCGGGAAGCTGCGAGAGGGCGATGGTGGTACCGAAGATCATGAAGCCTGCAACGGGCAGAGTGGCTCGAAGCAGACGGGTGCGCGACCGCGCAAGCGGCGAATTCATCGCGTTATCCTCCTGATTTCTCTGCGCTTATGGACGAGGGGGCGGGCAATTGGTGAGCCAATTTATGGGGGAGCAACAGGCGCTGCAATTCGCAATTTCGCTCGGGGCGGCGGAATCGTCGCATAAAAGATGAAGTGGGACGCGCGGGCGATGAGGGAATGAATTTCTCAGGCGCCTTAGTGGGAGTGGCCGTGGTGGTGTGCGGGCTCGGCAGATGCCATCTGTTCGATGGGGACGACACAACCTGCGAGCTCGTGGCAGCCGACATGCTCAAACTGGATTGTGGAGTGAGCAATTCCGAAATGATCTTTCAGCACATGGTTGAGCTTGACCAGAATGCAGGCACTCTCTGACGGTGGAATGTCTGCGATGCAAACATGACAAGCCAGAGCGCGCGACTGCGACCCGAGGCTCCAGACGTGCAGGTCGTGGACGTTCACAACGCCTTCCACATCTTCCATGCCGGCGCGAATCTCAGAGAGCGAACAATCGCGCGGCGTGCCTTCGAGGAGGATGTTCAGAGTCTCGCGGACGATGCCGAGGCTGGACCAGAAGATGAGTGCGGCGATCACCAGGGAAAGTACAGGGTCAATCCAGTTTCTGCCGGTAAACAGGATGCCGGCGCCCCCTGCAATGACGGCGGCAGTGGACAGCGTGTCGCCGGCCATGTGAAGGAAGGCCGACCGCAGATTGACATCGCGCGCCACGCCCCAAAGCAATGCAGCGATGACGCCGTTCATAACCACGCCGGCGGCGGCCACAATCATCATCAGGCGCGGCTGCACGGCGACGGGCGCCGAAAGGCGATGGATTGCTTCAATGGCGATCCAGACGGAAATCAGGATCAGCGTAGCGGCGTTGATGAAGGCGGCCAGCACCCCAGCGCGCTGGTAGCCGAAGGTCTTGGCATCTGTGGCAGGGCGGGTTTGAAAGTACACCGCGGCAAAGCTGAGCAGCAGCGCCAGGAAATCGGAAGCGTTATGGCCGGCCTCGGAGAGCAGCGCCAGCGAATGGGCGCGAATGCCGGCGACAAGGGTAACAACGACGTACGCCAGCGTGGCCACGAGCGAGAAAGACAAAACAGATTTGGCTCGGCTCCCCGCCGGGGCAGCGGGTGCGGCGTGAACATGCATGGCAATAGTATACCGGGGGTGGGTATACGCTGCAATGCGCCGGCTCGTCGACTTGAGCGATGCGCACCTTTGCGCCGGGCAGCGAAAGAAAGCTCCTCCTTGGCGACATGCGCTTCGCGGTAGAGTAATCTTGGAAATCGAATGAAACCGAAGGCAGGCAGGCGGTTTGGCCTGTCGATGGCGATCAATCGTTGTTTGGAAGGGAAAGAGATTCCATGCTGCGCAACCGGGTTGTCTGGGGCATTATTCTCCTGTCTTTTTTCAGCTCTGTTTGTTACGCGAGCGGGGATTTCGGCTGCGGTTTACCGCGCGGCTCCATTTTCTTTCGCTCACACGATCACTGCAACAGTGTTCCCTTCCTGAGCCCGTCAAACGATAGCCGGCTGAACCTGGAACTTTTGCTGATCGACGCCGGCAAGCTGACGGGGACGCTGGAACTGTCGACGGATCATACGCTGACGCCCGAACTTACGCAGTTGCTGGTTCCGTTCGATCTTGACAATTGGCAACTTCGCGAACCGGGTTCCGGCAGAGCCGCGGAAACCGCCGACGCGGAGAGCGCGGCGAATGCAAGCGACACGGCTCAAGGAGGAGGGAGCCGCTGTAACAGCGCCGGCGAAGGCGAGGAGGCGTTCAGCACGGCCGTGAACGCCGCCAACGGGCTGACCAAGGAAGAGGCCGCGGCGTTGATTGCCGCGCGCGGGGCGTTGAAGCCGAACTGCGATGCCAAGACGAACGCCGAGTGGAAAGCACCGGAGGCGATTCGTTCGAGGCAGGGTCGCGAGTTCGCGGATTATATTGCGGGCGCGAACGCATTTTACGGCGGAGATTTCGCTGCCGCGCTGGAGAGTTTCAACGCGCTCAAGAACAGCCCGAACTCCTGGTTGAAAGAGACGTCGCGCTACATGGTTGGGCGGACGCTGCTCAACAGCGCTCAGCGCAAGGCCTTTGGCGAATGGGGCGAATTCCTGCAGGCCAAAGTCGATAAGGAAAATGTGAAGGGCGCCGAAGACGCTTTCGATGCTTATCTCGAAAACTTTCCGCATGGGTTGTACACAGTATCGGCGCGGGGATTGCTGCGTCGCGTGTATTGGCTGGACGATGACAAAGCGCGGCTGGCCGAAGCGTTCGATCGGGCGCTATCCGCCGCGGGCAAGGATGAGAACAACGTCACCGTGCTTGAGCTTGTGCAGGAGGCCGAGGCCAAGCTGCTCGACTCTTTGACGGCGGACCAGATTCAATCGCCACAGTTTTTGACGATTCTCGATTTGATGAGCATGCGGACATTGGAACCGGCGACGCCTGGAGCGCCTGTCGCGGCGGGACTGACGCTTGCCGACCTGGAAGCACAAAAGGACAAATTCGCGGCGAGGCCGGAGCTTTACCAGTATCTGCTGGCGACCTATCACGTTTACGTGGATAACAAGCCGGACCTGGCGCTGGCGCTGCTGCCGGCACTTTCTGGATCGCGGCTCAGTTACTTTGCCTTCAGCCAGCAGACGTTGCGGGTTTTGGCGATGGATGCGAGCAAGCAGTACGACCAGGAGCGCAAGCTGTTGCTGCAGATGCTGCCATTGGCGTCGTTGCCACAGGAGCCGGAGCAGGTGCAGCTCGCACTGGCCATGCTTGAGGTTCGTACCGCGCATGCCGATCGCATTTTCGCAGCCGACTCGGCGGTTCGTGAAAAGGCGATACGCGCCCTGGTGGTCGAGTACATCGCGAGCGCGGAGATGCTGCGGCAGCGCATCAAGGATCCGAAAGAGAGCGCGGACATAGTGGATGCGGCGTTGTATTCGCTGCTGTACAAGGAACTCATCCACGGGAAATACCAGGCTTTTCAGGCCGATCTGGCATTGGTGCCGGCACATCCATCAGAGGCGCTGGCTCCGTTTGTTGCAGGCGGCGGCGATTCGAGCGAGGGCTACCATTGCCCCGCGATGCGCGCGGTTGCATCGAAACTGCAGCGCGAAGGAAACGATGCGCAGAGCCTGAATTGCGTGGGCGAACTGGTGCGGGTTCACGATGTACGTTATGGACAGGGACTGCTGCCGCCCACGTCGGACCTTGGCGGCAGCGACTCGTTGTTTCCAGGAATGGAATTCTCGCGCATGGATGGCTACCTGAAGGTGATTGCCGACAAGCAGGCAGATGGCGAGGCGCGAGCCTATGCGCTGTATCGCGCCGTTGAGTGCTATGCGCCCGCGGGCTATAACGAGTGCGGCAAGCAGGATATTCCGAAAGGGACGCGCAAGGCGTGGTTCCAGATGTTGCACAAGGAGTATCCGACGAGCAACTGGACAGCATTGTTGAAGTACTACTGGTGAGCCGTTTGAGACGCTGGCTTTTGGTTTGCGTGGCCGTACTGGTGAGCGCACGCGGCATGATCGCGCAGACTGTGGACGCATCGAAGTACGATTCATTCTGGCTGTGGAGCGGAGTTCGGCCGCAGCCTGTATTGAAGCAGGCGCGCTGCGTTTATATTTTGCAAGGGCAGATCGAGGCAAGCCGCGACGATGTTTCAATTGCGCGATTTATTGCCCAGGGCGGAACGGTTCCACAGCATCAGCAGACCGAGGTCTGGCTGGCTTATCGTGTTCATACATTGCACTGGACGCCGCGCACCAACGCGATTTTGCTGGCGCAGTTAGATCGCTGGCGCGAAGCTGGAAACAATGTCGTCGGCGTGCAGATTGATTTTGATGCCCATACACTTCACCTGGATGAGTACGTCGAATTCCTCAGGCAATTTCGCCAGCGATTGCCGGCGAAGTACCACCTGGGCATCACGGGGATTCTGGACTGGAGCAGCCGCGCCGATCCCGACCAGGTGAACGAACTGCGGGGGATTGTGGACGAGGTTGTGGTGCAGACGTACCAGGGCCGGGGAACGATTGAAAACTACGCCGACTACTTGCCGCGGGTGAGCCGGTTGACTCTGCCTTTCAAAATTGGCCTCATCCAGGGTGGCAATTGGGATGCGCCCGAATATATTGCGAAAACCCCATGGTTTCGCGGGTATGTGGTGTTTTTGCAAAACCCGCGCGCGCCGAAGCAGGAGATTCAACCCGCTCAACAGGGTGCAAATTGCGGCAGTCGCTTTATCCCCTGCCTGGCAGGTGGGTCAGGTTGAGCGGGTCGAGATTGCGGATCTCAGGAGTCAACGTCTGGCTGCCACGCAAACCGCTCCACCGTTCTGCAACCACGATGGAATTCTGGGGGTTTCCCTGCTGATAGCGAATGGAGCACGGAAAGCCGCTGCGCACCTCGGTGAGGTCGATCAGTTCCGCCAGTTCCGTGATGTCCTGGGAGCATTGGTAGTCGACGCCACCGATGCGGTATTGGAAGAGCAGCATGTTCAGCGTGCGGCCGTCTTCGGCCTCCACTTCAGCCCCATCGAGAAAGGTGCCGTCGACAATGCGGCCTGACTGGACCAGGAAAGCCCGGCGAGCCGTCTCCAACTCAACGGCGGATGGGCGCTTGCGCTTGGAATAAAAGAAGACGACCGCCGGTACGGCGCCAAGGACGACGAGGCTGGCTGCCAACTCCCACGGGTTGACGCTTCGGAGGTTCATAAGCGGACGGGGGCTCCCGATTTAGGCTCCAACTCAAGGATACCTCAGGTGGAATGCGGGCATATTCCACATTGGAGGGAGTGCCGTCCGTGCATTGACGCTGCGATATACTCTTGACTGCACATTGAACGAGTTTGCTCCTTGTGGGTGGGCTCATTCTGGAGGATTTGGATTGATTTCCGAGACGAGTTCCAAAGCGGCCCAAGCTCCCCGAAGGCGGAATCCGATTCGCTCGACGACGGTAATCTGTGTTCGCCGCAACGGCGAGGTCGTGATGGCGGCGGATGGGCAGGTGACGCTCGGCGACCATGTGCTGAAACACTCGGCCCGGAAGATTCGCAGGCTCTATCAGGACAAGATTCTGGCGGGATTTGCCGGATCGACCGCCGACGCGTTCAGCCTCTTCGCGCGATTTGAGACCAAGCTGGAGCAGTACGCAGGCAACCTGAATCGTGCCGCGGTAGAACTGGCCAAGGACTGGCGCACGGACAAGATGCTGCGCAATCTTGAGGCGCTGCTGCTGGTGGCCGATAAGGGGCAGACATTTTTGATCTCTGGATCGGGCGACGTTATTGACCCCGATGAGCCGCTGGCGGCAATCGGATCGGGCGGAAGCTACGCAACGGCCGCTGCGCGGGCGCTACTTGAGAATACGGAACTGAGCGCGCGGGAAATTGCCGAGAAGGCGATGAAGATTGCCGGCGAAATCTGCATTTACACCANNGGAGACCCATTGGATCAGGGGTGTTTCCGCCGGAGGATTGGCGTTTTATCACCCGAGACCATGCGGTGAGTTGATCAAGCCCTGTTGATCCGCCTCTGACTCCGCGACCGGGCAAAGCCTGAGACAATAGAGCGTAGGATTTATGGCTATTTATCTACCCGCATCCGCTGAAG
>PLTV01000259.1:2344-4890 GCA_003164635.1 Acidobacteriaceae bacterium | reverse complement strand
TTTTATCGCGATGTTCCGCTCATGCCCAGCGAAGGGAAAGATGGAATCATTCAGCCGCTCTCTGCTGCCGCCATTCATTTGATCCACTGGCGCATGCGCGATATCACAAAGCCCGAGAGCCACACCGTCCTCGCCGACGTGCCCACCTGCCTCAACTGCCACTCGTTCTCGCGGGATGGCAAGACGATGGGAATCGATCTTGACGGTCCCAACAACGACAAGGGGCTTTACGCGCTCACGCCGATCTCGCGCCGCATCTCCATCGAAAACCGCAACGTGGTGCAGTGGAACACCGACGGCCGCGTTGGCAAAACCCGCGTCGGCTTCATGTCGCAGGTCTCGCCCGATGGCCGCTACGTCGTTAGCACCTTTGCGCCGCCGTCGCTCGATTTTCCGCAGAGCTATTACACCGTCAACTTCAAGGACTATCGCTTCCTCCAGGTCTTCTATCCCACCAAGGGAATTCTGCAGTGGTATAGCAGAGCCGCCGGTCGCCGTCTGCCCCTGCCCGGCGCCGANNCCCCAGCGCTGCACGCCAACGATCCCAACGAAACGCAGATTCAGTACGACCTCTATCGCATTCCGTTCAACGACGGCCGCGGCGGAACGCCGGAACCGGTCAAGGGCGCGTCGCAAAACGGTATGAGCAACAACTTCGCCAAGGTCTCGCCCGACGGCCGCTGGATCGTTTTCGTCAAGTGCCGTAACGGCGAAGTGATGCGCCCCGACAGCCAGCTCTACATCGTNNATGAATTCGTGGCACAGCTTCTCGCCCAATGGCCGCTGGCTGGTGTTCTCCTCCAAGGGACGCTCACCCTATACGCAGATGTATCTCACCCACATCGATGCGGACGGCAGCGACAGTCCGGGCATTCTCATCGACAACGCCACGGCTTCCAATCGTGCCGTCAACTTGCCCGAGTTCGTGAACACACCCACAGATCCCATCGAAGACATCAAGGTTCCCGCGATCGATGTCTACCGCTTGATGGAGCAGGCCATCGCGCTCGAAGAAAAGAAGGATTACGTCAACGCGCTCGCCGTCTGGAAGAAGGCGCTGAGCCTTGCGCCCGACGACGCCAGTGTGCAGAACGACCTGGCTTCGAATCTCTACCTGAACGGCGATACTGCCGGCGCGATCGAGCATCTGCACCAGGCCATCAAGATCAATCCATATTTGACCCACAGCCACTTCAATCTCGGGGCCATGCTCATGGAGCAGGGCAACGCAGCCGAAGCCGTGCCGGAGCTTGAGAAGACTCTCGATCTCGATCCGCGCTTCCCGTCTGGCGAAGAGGCCCTGGCCGATGCCTACGTTGCGCAGCACAAGGATGCCGACGCGCTCGTTCACTGGCGCAAGGCGCTGGCGCAATCGCCCCAAAGTGTGTCGGTTCTGGTGGGTATGGCACGGGTTTTGGCCAGTTCCTCCAATGCCTCGCTCCGCAATGGCGCCGAAGCCGTCACGCTTGCTGAAAAAGCGAATGATCTTTCGGGAGGCGCCGATCTGACGGTCCTCGACACGCTAGCCGCGGCTTATGCAGAAAAGGGCCAGTTCCCGCAGGCCGTCGCCTCCGCGCAGCGCTCGCTCGACCTGGCGGTAAGCAAGGGCGACACCGCCATGGCCGGCGCCATCCGTTCGCGCATGGAGTTCTACAGGGAAAACAAGGCCTTCCGCAACTAGCGCGGTCTCCCGCAGCCTCAAGCCCAAAAATTTTGGCTTGACAGCGCCCCGGTCTCGTCATCGATCATCATTCGGCATCGAAGAAAGCAAAGGAGATCGACACTATGGGACATGGACTCATCGCTTGGATCGTTATTGGAGCACTGGCCGGCTGGATTACGGGGAAAATCATGAAGGGCTCCGGCTTCGGCTTCTTCATGGATATGGTGGTCGGCCTGGTTGGCGCACTCATCGGCGGGTTTTTATCCAGCCACCTCGGCCTCGGCGGAACCGGGCAGCACGGACTGATCGTCAGCATTCTGATTGCAGTTGTTGGCGCGGTCATCCTTACATGGATCTTGCGCCTGATCAGTGGCAATCGGTCGGCAAACCTTTAGCGTCCCTGCGGCCGGATGACCCCTCCTGAGAGTTTTCATCCGGAGCGCCGCAAGGGAATAGCGGTTGTCTTCCCCCTTGGTAGGCATAACTCGTTGAATCGGTAGAGGCCCATCGCATCTGCATTTAGCAGGCGGGGCATCAACCTGCCCACACCGTGCCTGTTTGCAATCCAAACCGGATTCCAGTAGACTCAATAGATGTGCTCCAGGGATTTCCCTGGGCAGTCATAAGCACCACGGTTTCTGAGCCTGTTCGAGGCATTGCATGCAGCGGTATTTTCACCGTTTACCCATGCAAACCTCCAGGCCTCCCGCAAGGCGGGACTGGCAGAATCGGTGGGAGACGAGGATTGAATGGCCACAAAAGACTCCAAGAATATTACGAAGGCGCGCGCCGCTGTCATCAAGTCGGCGTATCCGCTTCCCGAAGCGGTCGGACTGCTCCAGCAGGTCAAATACGCCAAGTTCGACGAAACCGTCGACTTGAC
>PLTV01000259.1:277-2321 GCA_003164635.1 Acidobacteriaceae bacterium | reverse complement strand
AACTGGACCGCCTTCGACGCGCTGATTGCGACCCCCGACATGATGAAGGTCGTTGGCCGGCTCGGCAAGGTGCTCGGCCCCAAGGGCCTGATGCCGAACCCGAAGACCGGAACGGTAACCCTCGATGTTGCTGCGGCGGTAAAGGAAATCAAGGCCGGTAAGGTTGAGTTTCGCGCCGACAAAACCAGCCTGGTGCACGTGCCGGTCGGCAAGTTGAGCTTCGAGCCGCAAAAGCTGGTCGACAACGCGACCACGGTGATCAATTCGATCGTGCGCGCCAAGCCTTCGGCGGCCAAGGGCANNAGGGCAAGTACATCAAGAGCGTGACCCTGAGTTCGACGATGGGCCCCGGTGTGCCGCTCGATTCGGCCGTCGCCGACGCAGCGGGCAAGCACTAAAAGCAGTGGTCAGGTTGCTTTATGGCCTGGCTGGCTTCGTGCCTGACCGAGTGATTGTAGAAGACGAATTTGAAAAGTAGCCCGCTGAGGGCGAAAGAGTGGGGATTAGAGATCGGAATCAGAGAGTCGGAATTACTGACCACTGAAAACTGATCACTGATCACTGCGCGGAGCGCAACAATGGCAATTTCGAAGGCGAAGAAAAACGAGAAAGTGGCGCTGCTGGCCAAGGAACTCGAGGGTTCGACCACGGCAATTGTGGGAACATTCGCAAAGCTGACCGTGGCCAAGGATTTTGAGCTGCGCAAAGTGATCCGCGAGGCGGGCGGCAAGTATCGCGTCGTGAAGAACAAGCTGGCTGCCGTTTCCGGCCAGGGAACCCAGGTGGAAGCCGCGCTGAAAGGCCTGAAGGGCGTGAATTCGGTGGCGTTTACAGCCGGGGACCCCGTCGCGTTGGCCAAGGTTTTCGCCAAGTGGGCGGGCGACAATGCGGAGTTCCATTTCAAGCTCGGCATCGTCGACGGCAAACTGCTTGACGCAGCCGAAGTGAAGGCTCTGGCGACCCTGCCCGGCAAGGAAGAGCTGTTCTCGAAGCTGCTGTTCCTTATTAATTCTCCGGCGCAGCGCCTGGCGACCGTTCTCAATGCCACTGGCCGCGATCTGGCCGTGGTCCTCGGCCAGGGCGTCAAGAAAGAAAAGTTTGCAGGCGCGGCATAGCCGCGCAGTTGTCAGTGTGGCCAACGTGAGCGGCGACTGACAACTGATCACTGTTTTTAAGGGATTTGGCCGTAAGACAAATTGAAAGTGCGCGGGTCTGGCGCATCGGAAACTTTCAGATTGAAACAACGGCCGGGAACATCAATATCAATCGAATCGGAATGGAGAAGAAAAAATGGCGGATCTGGCACAGTTGGAAGAGCAAATTGTATCTCTGAGCCTGCTCGAAGCAGCGGCTCTCGTGAAGAAGCTGGAAGAGCGTCTCGGCGTTTCGGCGGCCGCAGCGGCCCCGGTGGCAGCGGCGGGCGGCGGCGGTGCGGCGGCGGCTCCGGCGGCCGAAGAGAAGACCGAATTCCAGGTCATTCTCAAGGACTTCGGCGCCAACAAGATCAACACCATCAAGGCTGTCCGCGAAGTGACTTCGCTCGGCCTGAAGGAAGCCAAAGACTTGGTTGACGGTGCCCCCAAGGCGCTGAAGGAAAGCGCAACCAAGGAAGAGGCTGAGGCGATCAAGAAGAAGTTCGAAGGCATCGCGACCATCGAAGTCAAGTAGTCGGGGTCGAAGAAAGACGCCAGCCAGGTGCTCAGGTTCAAAGTTCGACATGGCCGGTCCGGAAAACGGGCCGGCCTCGCCGGAGAAGCTTGGGTGCCGGCTTGCATGCTAGGCCGGAACGCGCTAAGATATCCATTGCGCGTGTTTCCGGCTCATTTCGGTTTCTGAAGGAATGGAGCGGCGCTGGACAACGCGTCTTGAGAACAAAACGGAGTGGGCACGAGAATTGGGCAAGCCGGAGCTGAGCCAAGCATCTCCGGCGGCGGTTGCGTGCGGTAGTTTAATGCCTTAGTGTCAACGACATGCCTCAGATTGGACGAGGATCAAGTTGACGGTTGGCGAGCGAGCGACAGAAGCGAGCTTTGGGATCGGCGAG
>PLTV01000259.1:0-244 GCA_003164635.1 Acidobacteriaceae bacterium | reverse complement strand
GCGCAGTCTAGCGCACTTGCCGGATTCGCGGCAATGCCCAAATCGTTCTCTTGTCGTGACACTCCCGGAACAGCCTTGGCATGTGTGATGTGTGAGCGAACCCTGCGGAACTTTGCCGGGCTACCTCGCGGAATCACGGGTGGGGACCGGCGCTTGCGGTTTGCCGGTCTGGAATGTTGTGAGTGTCAACCCCTATGCAGCCGGTGCCCTGAGACTCGGGCCGCGGCGCGGAGAGAGTTCCGAG
>PLTV01000039.1 GCA_003164635.1 Acidobacteriaceae bacterium | reverse complement strand
CCGTGCCTTCAGTGCCGTGGACGACTTCGATTCCCGAGATCCCCGCGGCACGCAGGCGAGCGGAAAGCGCGGCGGCCAGCTCTTCGGTAGCAAGAGAGACCATGCGCGGCCGCCAGCGAAGGGCCTGGGCGAAGGCTTCGTCGACGTTACGACCCGCCGCNNGGAAACTGCTCGACGATGGAGAGGGTGCTTTGGCCGATGGAGCCGGTGGAACCGAGAATGGCGAGGCGTTTCAAAGTAGCTTTCAGCTTTCAGTTTATCCGTTTGCTCAATCAAGAGCTAAGAGCCGCTCTTAAAGCCTTTGGTGGATCACCTGCGCATACCATAGGACGGGCGCGGCGAGCAGGAGAGCGTCGATTCGGTCGAGGACACCGCCGTGGCCGGGCAGCAGGGTTCCGGAGTCCTTGACGCCGGCGGAGCGTTTCAAAGCCGATTCGGCGAGATCTCCAACCTGCGCGGCAACGTTGACGACGACGGCTAGAACAAGCCAATACCAGGTCTCTTCTGGATAAGAAAGCTTGGCGGAGTCGAAGCGCACGGTGAGCAGGTGTTCAATCGCCAGCAGGATGCCGGCAGCGGCTAAACTTCCGGCGATGGATCCAAATGCGCCTTCCCAGGTTTTATTAGGGCTGATCCTGGGGGCGAGTGGATGGCGTCCAATCGCGCGGCCCACGTACAGCGCGACGGAATCGCCGGCCCAGACCACGCATAGGAGAAACGTGACAAGGGAAGGTCCATTGGCCTGTTCGCGCAAGGCGGGTATGGCGAGTAAAGTCAATCCTGTGTAGAAGAAACAGAAGACGGAGAGCGCCGTTTCGGGCATCATCAGTTCTTTGGCAGAACCAAATGTGCAGTACAGCAGAAGGGTCAGGCTGAGAAGGCCGAAGATGTCGAGAGTTTGATCGGGGTAATAGAAGCTGCCGGCGAAGAGGCCGACGATGGCGACGAGGACCGCGATGCGTGGGGGGTGGGGGCCTCCCTGTTCCGCCATACCGAGGAACTCCCACGCGGCCAATGCGGCGAGTGCCGCGGTTGCCAGCACGACGAGCCATCGCGGACCGAGAAAAACGAGTGCGAGGACGAGTGGGATAAGGATTACAGCGGTGGCAATGCGTTTCATTGTCAACGCTGAGGATACACCGCTGAGGCGCCGAGAGACCGATTTGCGCGACCGCTCAAGCTTTTTTGGCGTTGTCGGTTTGCAGCCAATGCAGAAAGGCTTCGGAGTCGCCACGCTGGGCCATGGCTTCTTTCAACCGGAAGCGCATTTGTTCAGCCAGTTTTTGAACCTGGGCCGTAGAAGAATCTTCCTTGGCCGCTTTCTTTGTGTTTGTCACTGCTTGAAGACCTCCAAGGTCACGACCGCCAGAATCCTTCGGGGAGCGGTACGCTGTATAGCAAAATACACCGCAACGAATATCAAAAGTAATCAGACATTTGGGGGAGTTGAGGGCGCTTTGGAGGGATGCGGGAGAAGTGCGAGACTCTCGGTTCCGACGCTTTGATTTCATCGGGCTTTGCCTAGCTTCAAGCCTCTCTCAAACCGCTTTGACCGAACTCTAGGTTGATAACGGGGCGGAGTATAGTAGAAGCCGTTCCAGAATAAGGAGTTTTCAGTGTTCAAACACTTGGCGATGGTGGCTGTTTGCACAATCTCGTTGCCGATTGCGCGAGGCCAGCAGGCGCCTGCCGGCAGCGAAACCTGCGCAAAAGTTGGGTCACTCCCTTTGCCTGGCGCGAAGGTGGTTTCTGCGGCAACTGTAGCCGCTGGTACATTCACGTCGCCCGATCCGGCAATGCAGCAGCCGGCGCAGAAGGCCATGTTTGGAAGACTGCCGGAGTTTTGCCGCGTTCAGGTGTTGGCCACGCCGAGCACAGACTCTGCCATACCCATTGAAGTGTGGCTGCCTGTGAAGGGATGGAATGGGAAGTTCCGCGGCGTGGGCAATGGCGGCTTTGCAGGAAGCATCGATTACTCTGGCCCTGCCGTGGCACTGATGCAGGGTTATGCGAGCGGTGCGACGGATACCGGACACTCTGGAAACGGTGGCGATGCGAGCTGGGCGCTGGGTCATCCGGAAAAGGTTATCGACTTCGGCTATCGCGCTATTCACGAGATGACGAGGATCTCGAAGGCCGTGGTTCAGGCTTACTACGGGGGCGCGGCCAGGCATAACTACTTTGTGAGTTGCTCTGACGGCGGCCGCGAGGCACTTATGGAGGCACAGCGCTTTCCCGCGGACTACGATGGAATCGTTGCCGGCGCGCCTGCCAACAACTGGACTGGCCTGATGACCAACGGGCTGCGCAACCAACAAGCGCTGACCGGCGATCCGGCTGGTTTTATTCCGATCACAAAATTACCGGCCATCGATGCGGCGGTGCGAGCCGCGTGCGATGCAGCCGATGGAGTGACAGATGGCGTGCTCGCCGATCCGCGCCAGTGCCAATTCAAGCCGGCGACCCTGATCTGCAAGGGTGCGGACAGCGACGCGTGCCTCACGGGCACGCAGGCGCATACGCTGGAGGTTCTTTATGGCGGCCTTCACGATGCGGCAGGCAAGCTGATCTTTCCGGGGTATGTGCCTGGTGGTGAGCTGGGAGACTCGGGTTGGGGACCATGGATTACCGGGCCTGTGCCGGGCGCAAGCGCCATGTATGTGTTCTCGACCGGCTACTTCATCAACATGGTCTACGAAAACAAAGAGTGGAACTACAAGGATGCCGTGATTGCCGATGCGTATAAAGCGGCGCTCGCGAAGACTAGTCAGATGCTGGATGCCACCGATCCGAATTTGAAGCCTTTTGCCGAGCACGGTGGCAAGCTGATTCTGTATCACGGCTGGAACGACCCTGGCATTTCCCCGTTGAACACGATCAACTACTACGGCGACGTTCGTGCAACTGTCGGGCCGTCCAGCGCCGATTCTTTCGTGCGCTTATTCATGATTCCCGGCATGCAGCATTGCCTCGCCGTCGGGCCGGGAGCTAACGACATCGACCAGTACGGCATGCCCATGGCCGCTGTCCCCGACGACGCCCAGCACGATATCTTTCTGGCCCTTGAGGCCTGGGTTGAAAAAGGTTCAGCACCGGAGAGCATGATTGCGGCGAAATTCGATGAGAAGGCAGATCCTGCCAAACTGCAAATGACGCGGCCTATCTGCGCATATCCGAAGGCGGCGAAGTACAAGGGAAGCGGCGACACGAACGACGCTGCGAATTTCACATGTGCGGCGGCGAAGTAGGTCCGGGGTCCGAGCGCAAGGAGCCGGAGCTCAATCCAAATTTAGCGGAAGAAATCGGGTTCTGGTTTGTGATTTGTGGACAGGCGATTCCTGAACGGCCCTAGCTGGCGGCGATTTTGATTCGCTCAGCTTCCTCGTCCACTTCGCCCGAGCCTTCGCCCAGGCCGCCGTAGCGGCGTTCGCGCCGCTGGAAATCGGCGATGGCCTCGAGCAGGTGAATGCCACGGAAGTCGGGCCAGAGGCGCTCGGTAACAAAGATCTCGGTATAGGCGATTTGCCAGAGCAGGTAGTTGGAAAGCCGCATCTCGCCCGAGGTGCGAATGAGCAGGTCAGGGTCAGGCATGTGCGCCGTATAGAGATGGCGATGGATGTCTTCTTCGGTAATGCGCTCTGGATTGAGGTGCTTGAGCTTTATCTCGGTGGCAAGACGGCGGAAAGCGTCGACCATTTCGGAGCGACCGCCGTAATTCAGCGCAAGGGTGAGGGTGGTTCCGGTATTGAGCGCCGTAGCTTCGGCAGCCCACGCCATTTTGTCCTGGACTTCCGGGGGGAGTTCGTGCGTTCTGCCGATGTAGCGGATGCGGACGTTGTTATCCATCATGCGCTGCAGATTGCTCTCGAGATAGCTTTTGAGCAGGCGCATGAGGAAGTTGACTTCGGCGCGGGGGCGGCGCAAGTTGTTTTCGAGAGAAAAGGCATAAAGCGTGAGCCAGGGCAGGCCGATGCGGGATGCTGTTTCGGTGACGAGCTGGACGCTCTTGGCGCCCTGCTGATGGCCGAGGAAGCGTTTCAGCGAGCGATGGCCGGCCCAACGGCCGTTCCCGTCCATGATGATGGCCACGTGTTCGGGGAGCCGATCGGGTTTCAGCGTCGCATAGGTCGCGCGCTCTTCCGCGGTCAGCTCATGAATGCGCAGCGTGCCAGAAGGATACAAAGAACTCGCCTCGATTTTGCCCGTGCAGGATTTGGATCAGGGCCCAGGGTGGCACGGAAGTGCACCAGGGAGGAGCGGCGACCGAAGCCGGTCCTGTGTCTACCTGATTCCCCGCCCGAGCGAAGGTGCAGCACCATCGACCCTAGCACAAGCGCCAATGCGCCGCAATCGATTGCGGCGCGATCTGCGTCAGCCGCCTCCCCAAGCGGGAGTTTATGCAGGGAGAGAACCCCCGCCGGGCTTCGGCGGGGAATCGGAGGGGGCAGTTGCAGCGCGAATCAGGCGCTGCGGCGGCGACCCAATGCAGCATCGCGGATGGCGCCGTGAATCAGCGTCCGATGCATGGGTTCCAGATGGGGTAGCAACGAAGCGATCTCGGCCAGGAACGGATCGGCGAAGATTGCGCTCACTTCGTCATCTCGCACGCTGCGGGCATCGCGAACCAACTGGCTGATGTCCACCTCGAGCGCGTTTGCAAGCCGTTCCAGGGAGCCAAGGGTCGGAATGGCCTTGCCGTTTTCGATTTTGGAGATGTAGGTGCGGGGCACCTGCATCCGGCCGGCCAATTGACGCTGGCTCAAGTGGCGTGCCCTGCGGATTTCGCGCACCTGATGCGCAACCTGCAAGCCGGCTTCGGCGGAAGGAGGCGCAGACGGGTGTGGCACCAGTTGCAAAGCGGGCCGTGCAGGCTCCTCGATATCCAGGGGCTTGTGGCACTTTCTGCAAATGGAGTTAGTGGTTCGGTATTGGACCAGGCTGCAGTAGTCGCAGCGCACAACTTCGCGCGTCTCAACGCTCGCTAGTGTGGTTGCCATCGGTCGCGTGCGGAGTGCCAGAGCGGACTCTCCGGGGTGCATTTTCGCACCACGATCTTTGCTACTTTCGGGGATGTGAACCATAATTGTCAAGTGGAAACTCAGGCTCAAAACCGGACCCCGCCTAAGATTTCCCCATCATAACCCGAAAAACCCGAAGAAGCACGAACCAAATGAAGCAACAAGGAGAATTATTTTTATGAATGAGCGGACAACCCCGGAGGAGGCGCGAGGGAAGACTTTGCCGGCTCCCTACTCGCGCGAGGCAGCGTGGAAGATCCTGACGGAATGGACCCAGAGCGAGAGTCTGCGTAAGCATGCGATGGCCGTGGAAGCCTGTGTTGTGGCCTGCGGGGAGGTGGAGGCAGAGCGGCTTGGCCTGGCGGGCGAAGAGCGGGCCGCGCTTGTTCAGCTTTATTCGACGACGGCGTTGCTGCATGACTTCGATTACGAACGGCACCCGACGCCGGACGAGCATCCGTTTGTGGGGGTGAAAGAACTGGAGAGCCAGGGGTGGCCATTGGAGTTGCGGACCGCGATTCTGGGTCACGCGCAGTATTCAGGCGTGCCGCGGGTGACGCATCTGGACAAGACGCTGTTTGCCTGCGATGAACTAGCCGGCTTTCTGACTGCGTGCGCTTTGGTCAAACCGAGCAGATCGATTGCCGAGGTGGAGGTGGCCAGTGTCCGCAAGAAGATGAAAGATAAGGCGTTCGCGCGCGGAGTGAACCGGACCGACGTAGTTGAGGGCGCGGCGGAGCTAGGCGTCGAGCTGGACGCGCACATCGGATTCTGTATCGGCGCGATGAAAAAGAAGGCTGCCGAGCTGGGTCTTTGAGGGCGGTTGGAAGTTGAGGGTGAGTAATAAGGGCCGGAGAGATTCCCAATATTGCAGCCAGGTTAAACTTGACCCGGAATGGGCCATTTGTAGCATGCTTTGGACGAAAGTGGGATGGCTGCGGGGCGTAAACTCGATATGATGTAAACGTGATCAAGAGGCCCCCAATGGCTCCACGCGACCCGTCTCTCAAATTCGTCTGCCCTGTATGCGAAGCCGCTCCGAACGAGCGCTGCCACGTGAAGGTTGGCGTGATCTGCTTTGAATCCCACTGGGAACGGCGGGATCTGGCGATGACGGCGATTGCCGAAGGAAACTGGATGGCGCAGCCGAACGCGCAGAGCTGGCCTCGTCGCTGGCAGGCTTCGTAAGCCAGGAAATCCTGAGTTCCGGCATTCTTTTCGTTCAATCCTGAAAACGGCCTTGTTTCTTCTCAATAGGCCGAGCCACGCTGATTTCCAAAGGCAACTCCCGTCAACCGCAGCCGATCCGCAGGAATTCGACTTCCTGCGCCGCCGTGTGTTCAGGCAGTTTTTCGCCTGGCGCTTTTGACCAGGCGCATGCCTTTGCGAGCAGCCGGCTCTTTGGTGCTGACTACGGACTTTTTGGCCGGGGCGGATTTTGCCTTGCGATCGGAGTTTAGGCTCTTGCGCAGGGCATCGAAGAGGTCGACGACCTTTCCAGGCTGGGCGCGGGGAGCTTCATCGCGCGGGACCGGTAAATTTTTCAGCTTGGCATCGACTAATTCCTTCACAGCGACTTCGTAGCCATCTTCAAACTTGCCGAGATCGAATTTCGATGACCATTTCTTGATGAGGTCTTCGGCCATTTCGAGGGAATGGGCGTTGATTTTCTCTTCTGCAATGTTGCGGAAGTATTCGTCCTGCTTGCGCAGTTCGTTTTCAAAGCGGAGCGTGTAGGCCATCATCCCGCCGCCCTCGGTGTCAGCCGGGCTGATGGCCACGATATGCTCGCGGCCAGAAAAGGAGATCTTGCCGATAGCGATTTTGCCTGTATTCAAAAGGCCCTGACGAACGGTGGCAAAGGCCTCGGCTTGCGAAGCGCTTTCGGGCACGACAAAGTAGGGCTTCTCAACATACTCGGGCTTGAGCTCGTCCTGGTCAATGAACTGCGAGACAGCGATGACGTGCTTGGATGGCACGCGGAGATTCTCAAGCTCGCTGGGCTCGATGGTGACGTATTGCCCCTTGCTGTATTCGTAGCCTTTGACGATCTCGTCCTTCTCAACGACATCAGCTTGCTCAAAGTTTCTACTTTCGGCGGCGCTCTCGAGGACCTTTTGGTGGCGGATGCGCTCGCCGGTGCTGCGGCTGATTTGATGGAAGCTGAGATTGGCTTTGGATTCGGTGGCGACGTAAAGGCTGACGCCGAAAGAAACGAGCGAAATCTGTAGCTGGCCTGACCAATAGGGACGTGCCATTGCGCACCTCGTGTGTACTGCTTTGATTCTTGGGGATAACTCGGGGATGTTTGGAGTTATGCGGGAATCTGGGGGCAGTGGCATCGGCTGGACACATATGGAATTTTCTTGGCACGAAAGTGGGAGTTACCAGGCAGCAGCCCCGTGAAAAGATTGTGATGTCTCCCCAACGCAAGGAGCCTTCGCAACGTGGCCGAAATCGCAGGAACCATACCCCCGGTAAAACAACGACCGAAAGTCGCGAAGCGTCCGACCATTTTGGCGGCCGCAGCGGTTCCGGCCAGCGTGGCCGTTCCAAGCAAGGTGGCGGCGACCTGCGATCATTCTGAAACGAAGCCATCCAAGCGGACGACAGCGAAGGCATTGGCTGAACTCGCAACGCAGCCGCGCCCCCGAGCCGCCAGACCGCGCACGGTGACGGCGCCGACGATGCCTTCGGTGAAGGAGCGGCCCAAGGTCACGCGACAATCCAAAATTTTGACGCCGTCCACCGGGATGGCGAAGAAAACCCCGAAGCCGGTGGTGGCACTTCACGGCGCGGCTCCGGAAAAGCCGGCTCATCCCGAAAAAGAGAAAGCCGCCGAGGCGGATGCGCCGAAGGGCATTCGATGGACGAGTTGGCTGCCGATTGCGGCGGGAATAGCGATCTCTTCGGTGGCTCCACAGCTTTTTGGGCTGGTGGGACATTGGAATCCATGGGGGCAGAGAGTGCTCTTTCCGCTTGTGCAACTGACCGGTTTACACGAGATCGGCATGAGCGACGAGCTGACGCGCACTATGCCGCAACTGATGCTTTATCTTCAGTTCCCGCTGGAAGGGCTGCTGGTGGCCAGCAACTTGCGAAGGGGACAGAGCTTGTCTCGGGCCTTTGGTCCGGTGCCGAGCCTTCACTTTGTTTGCGCACTGGTGCTCTGGATTGTTGCATTGGGCTCAATGCCGATGATTTAAACAGGGATCAGGGATCAGGGATCAGGTTTCAGAGATCAGAGGACCGCACAGCCGAAAGCGCCCCACGGTCCTTGCGCAGAATTTTGCCCGGTCAAGTGTTTCAGGCTGCGTAGCTCGTAGTGCATTCTGACCCCTGACCCCTGACCCCTGACCCCTGAACCCTGATCCCTGTCTTGAACTTTCCCGTCATGTGATTTCGGTCACGTGCCTGTCGTACAATTCATGCGCTACGATAGGCTGTTCGCGGGAGCAGGCTAACGCGCTCCCAATGGGGAGACTGTCATGGGCCGATTCCATCACGTACTTGCCGAGTCATCGAACGGCGTCAAGACGATCACGATGAACCGTCCGGAGAAGCGCAATGCGCTGTGTCCGCTGCTGATAGAAGAGCTGACGGTGGCATTGCACGAGGCCGAGACCTGCGAGTGCCGAGTGGTGATTTTGACTGGAGCGGGTCCGGCGTTTTGCTCAGGCCTCGACATGGAGCACCTTGAGACGCTGAAGGCCAGTACCCCCGAGGAGCATCGACGCGACTCAGAGAATATGGCCCGTGTGCTGCGGACGCTCTACGACTTTCCCAAGCCCATAATCGCCGCAGTGAATGGTCCGGCGATCGCAGGCGGCATGGCGCTGGCGACGATTCCCGACTTTACACTGGCCTCGCCGGCAGCAAAATTCGGCTACACCGAGGTGCGGGTGGGATTTGCGCCCACCATCGTGGCCTCGTTCCTGGTTCGCCAGGTGGGCGAGCTGCGGACGCGAGAACTGCTTCTCTCGGGCCGGATTCTGAAGGCGCAGGAGGCCCTGGACCTGGGGTTGGTGACGCAGATTGTCGATGCGGAAGACCTGATGCCTTCCGCGCGCGCGCTGGCGCAATGCCTTCTGCAGAATAGTCCGCAGGCCATGATGGCGGTTAAGCAGATTCTCGCGAAGCACGCCAAGCGCCGCCTCGACGAAGAGATTGAAGACGCGATCGAGATGAATTCGCACCAGAAGTCGACCGAGGACTTCAAGGAAGGCATTCTGGCGTTCAAAGAGCGGCGGAAGCCGGAGTGGCCCAGCCTTTATGCGAAGGTCTAGGGGTGGCCGACTCACCTGCGAAAAGCCAGAAATGCCGGCTCACGCAGTAAAGCTATTCGAAGCGCAGGGCCTGCACCGGATCTAAACGAGCTGCTCTACGAGCGGGGAGCCAGGCGGCAACTGCAGTCAGAAAAATCAGAAACGCAGGGACGGCGAGAAAGACGGCGGGATCCCACATCGAGACGCCGTAGAGCAAGTTTGCAAGCAGTCGCACGAGGAACGCGGCGGCGCACATACCCGCTGCGACACCCACCAAGCCTCTAACCACGCCTTCACGCAGAACCATATTTCGAACCTTGTGCTGGTCAGCGCCCAGGGCCATTCTCACGCCAATCTCGTGCGTCCTTTGGGCGATGGAGTAGGCCATGACACTGTAGATGCCCACCGATGCCAGCAGCAGCGCGATCGACGCGAAGATGGATATCAGCAGCATGTTGAATCTTTGTTGTGCAATCGAGGCCGAGAGAACATCTTCCATGCTTCGGACGCTTCCGATCGGCCTGCCGCCGCTTGCCCGCTGGAGTTGCTCGGAAGCGGCCAACAGCAGCTGTTGCGGCTTGAGGCGGGTACGAATCAACCACGACATTGGCCCAAACCGAGATTCGAATTCGACCATCGGGTCAGGCTCTTGCGCATCGGGAATGATCATCGTCGGCTCCGGCGCCCGGCTCAAGTCGTCATCGCGCGTATCACCCACGATGCCGACGATCTGACGAGGCCGATCGTTGAACATTGGGCCCAATTCCTTGCCGATGAGAATTGGCTGTCCTAAAGGGTTCTGGCCTGGCCAATATTGTTTCGCCATCGCCTGGTTGATCAGAACGACCGCGGGCGCACCTGCAGAGTCATTCGAATTGAAGTCTCTGCCGCGAAGGATCGGAATTTTGAGAACGCCGAAGTACCCGGGCGAGACTGCCATCCATTCGGCGTCCCCGGAGGAACTGGAATCATTCGACGCATAGGTAAAGGGCAGACCCATCCGGCTGGCATAGGGCGCGCTGAAGGTCGCCGCGGAACTTTCCACACCGGCGACGCCCATAAGCTCTTGTTGCGCATCGCGGACCATGCCCGATACGCCCGCGGCAGTGTCATTATGACCGCCGTGGATCGGCATGGTGATGGACACAACATGATGGCTATCGAAGCCCGGGTCAACGTTGCTCAAGGAAATAAACGTGCGAATCAACAGCGCTGCGCCAATGAGTAAAACGACGGACAGGCCGACTTCGCTTATCACAACCACTGATTGCGCTCTCCTGGTTCGCTTTCCTGCGCTTTGGCGTGCGCCGGACTCACGCAGCACGTTCTCGAATCCCTCCCGGCAGATATCGAGCGCAGGCAGCAGGCCAAACATCAACGTCGTCAACAGTGAAATGCCCGCAGCGAAAATCAAGACCCGCCAATCAAGCCCAAACGCGACACCAGGATTTCCGGCGTGCGGAAGCGCATTTGGGTTTGCGAGCAGCAAAATGTGCGCGCCAGCCAGGCCGAAAATGACTCCGATCGCGCAGCCGGCGGAGCACAGGAGCATGCTTTCGACAATAAGTTGGCGCACGATCCGCCCGCGTCCCGCCCCGATGGCCCCGCGAATTGCGAACTCGCGCTTGCGGACCGTCGTCCGCATCAGCAAAAGATTCGCCAGGTTTGCACAAGCAATGAGGAGAACGAGAATCACCGCGCCCTCGAGAAGCAGGAGCGAACGGCGAACGTAGCTCACCATCGCGTCACTGAATTTTCGGAGCTGACAATGGAATTCCGGGTCGGGCGACTTCGATTCGCGACGCGCAGCTTCACAAGAGGCATTCAGTTGTGCATTGGCTTGCGCGAGCGAAACGCCAGGCCTCAAGCGCGCCACTACGCCGAAGAAATGGAGTTGATCCGTGCTGTTTAAATTGAAGTGAAACGGAATCCAGAGTTGCGCTTCGGGCTCTGAGTGAAAGCCCTCGCCGGTAACGCCAATGATCGTGTACGACTGCTTGTCGAGCGAGATTGCGTTGCCGATGATTCGGTCATCTCCAGCGAACCGGCTCTTCCACAGCCCGTAACTCAGAACAACGACGTTTGGGCCATGGGAACTGTCTTCATCTGCGTTGATCGTGCGTCCAAGAGCCAATGGAGCCCCGAGGAGATGGAAGTAATTGGATGTCACATGAATTCCGTGTACCTGTTCGGGAGTCCCGGAAGTCAGGCCCATCTCCGATTGGCCGAAGTCGAATGCAGAGATATCTTCGACGGCATCAGCATGTTCCTGATAGAAGCGAAAGTCCGGTATCGACGCACCCTTGGCGGCTCCGGTTGAAGCGAGAAAAAACTGCACGATGCGATCTGGATCGGGATAGTTGAGCGGCTTGAGAAGCACGGCATCGATCACGGAAAACACCGCAGTGTTTGCCCCGACACCCAGGGCGAGAGTCAGAATCGCCGCCACCGCGAACCCCATCGAAAGGCGCATCGACCGCAGTGCGTGTCGAATGTCCTGGCCCGCCTGCGTAAGCCACAGGAACGCGCGAGCATCCCGATGCAATTGCCTCGTCAACTCCAAGTTGCCGCATGCGAGTTGCGCTGCTTTGCTTGCATCGGCAGGGGACAAGCCCCGGCGCAGGAACTCCTCCTCGAGAAAGGCAAGATGGGTGACTAATTCACGCTCAAAATCCGCATCGGCCTTTCTGCCGGCCATCAGGTTCCGCAACTTGGCAACGGCTTGAGCAATGTACCTATTCACGCCTGTGTCCCATCCAGAAGCAGCCGTTCCACCAACTCCGACATTTTCCTCCAGCGCTTCGTTTCGTTCTCCAACGCCTTTCGACCGCCCGACGTGATCGCGTAGAACTTGGCGTCCCTGTTGCGTTCGGTCTTTCCCCAGGCGCCGTTGATCCACCCGTATTGCTCCAGCCTGACCAGGGCCGGGTACAGAGTGCCTTGATTCAGTTCCAGCGACTGATCGGACATCTGCTGCAGCCTGCTGGCGACTTGATAAGCATGTTGAGGTCCCATCGTCTCTAAAGTACGCAGTACGATCAAATCGAGAGTTCCCTGCAGCACCTGCGCCGAACGCTTCTCTTTACTAGACATTCAAGTGATCCGCCTGACGAGAGTCTCTGCCAGACTCTACTTGTTTGTCAAGTGGATCGCACAAGAAACAGAATCATCGAACTCGACCGCTCCGGCGTCCGCTGGAGCGGTCGAGGCCGTTGGCACGCCGACCGCACGCCGACGCTCGGGAAGTCTCTCAAAATCTCTCAACTATTAATTTCATAGTTGACAAGCGATTTCCATTCGCCGTATAACTTTCTCGAACTATTAATTTCTTAATTGTCGTATGGAGGAAGTGTTGGCAAGGAAAAAGTCACCCAACCTCACGGATGGCGAACTGCGGCTCATGGAGGTCCTGTGGAAGAAGGGACAAGCGACCGTGGGCGAAGTGGCAGCTTCTTTACCGGCTGATCCTCCGCTGGCATACAGCACGGTGCTGACTACCCTGCGTATTCTCGAAACCAAGGGCTATCTTCGGCACATCAAGCAGGGGCGAGCCTTCGTTTATGAACCTGTCATCGTTCAAGAAGAGGCTAGCCGGAAGGCGGTCGGGCACCTGTTGAGTCGCTTCTTCGGCGGCTCGCATGAACTCCTGGTCATGAACCTGCTGAAAGAAGAATCGATTGGCCGGGCGGAACTGCAGCGAATCAAAAAGATGATCGCGACGAGCGAGTAGTGGAGCGGAAATGACGCATATCAACTTTCTGGTAACGGCTCTTCTCGACGGAATCTGGCAGGGGGCATTTCTGGCAGCAGCGATGTTGCTGCTTTTGAAACTGTTCCCGCGTTTGAATCCGACCACGCGTTTTAGTCTTCTGTGGGTGGCTCTGATCGCTGTGGTGGCGTTGCCGCTCGCAAGGCTAGCGTCGGTATCGCTCACTCCGCGTGCGCGCATGGAATCGCACGCGCCGACAACGGCAAACGAATCAGCAACTGCCGCGCCCGCCACGATTAGAAAACAGGAGTCCATCCTTATCCCGCGCAGGCAGACGCCGAGAGCTGAGTCCTATCCTGCTTTCACCCCAAACTCATCGTCACCCCACTCAGAAACCAAGCAGGCGCTCTATTCGCTGCAAGAGCCGGAACAGGATCCGGGGCGCCACGATGTATTGCCTGTTGCTGCGGCCGCGGCACAGCCTCTGCTTCAGATTCGCTCAGGAAGAGCTCTTGTCGCGCTTGAGATCATTTGGGCATTGCTATCTTTCGTTCTGCTGGTGCGGCTTGGGCTTGGCATTCGGAAGCTGCGAAGGTTGAAGGCAGGCGCACTGCCGGCTCAGGCAGAGTGGCAGCTGCGACTGAAGACCTCGAGCCAGGCCAACGGAATTTCCCGACAGACACGACTTCTGGTTTCGAGCCATGTCGCAGCGCCCATGTCCCTGGGATTTCTCAATCCAGCGATCCTGATCCCGCAAGCTCTATTCGAGACGCTTTCAGATGCGGAACTCGAACACGTCGTGCTGCACGAACTGGCGCACTTGCGGCGCCGGGATGACTGGACCAACCTTGCGCAGAAGTTGATTGAAGCGATGCTTCCAATCCAGCCGGCCGTCTACTGGATTGGTCATCGGATGTGCATCGAGCGTGAGATGGCATGCGATGACTGGGTTATCGCGATAACGGGAAGAGCAAGACCCTATGCGGCCTCGCTTACCAAGGTGGCAGAAATCACGCAATGGCGACGGGCGGACATTCTGGCGGCGGGTGCGACAGGAAACCGCTCGCAACTTTTCAGCCGCGTTCAGAACATGCTGAACGACACGCGCAACGCAGCGCCAAAGCTCACCCTCATCCCGCTGGCGGCTGCGATCGCCGCGATAGGGACGTTCATCTATGTGGGCGCTCGCGCTCCGCAGCTAGTGGCATTTGCGCAGAGTTCGGCCCACGAAAGTAGCCGGCAACAACCAATCACTCCCTCATTGCCCGATTCACCACAAACGGTGATTGAATCATCGGTGCCTGCCGCGCCATCGGCTTCACAGGCCCCACCGGCGCAGATCGCGGCGCTCTCCTCCCCGGCGCACGCTTCGTCTTTGCAATCGCCGCTATCGCCGGGCGTTTCAGGCATTGCAGTCGCGGCGCTTTCGCCGGCTGCTTCCGCGGTCGCAGAACAGAGTGGGGAAACTCACATGGAAATGACAACCCAGAACGGGGCGACCTTCCTCAGGATGAAGGTGGACGGTGTCATCGAATTCACCGATGACGACCACGACGTCAGGTCCCTTTCTCCGCATGGACATTTCCGAATGGAAGATGGGAAATGGCTCTCCGGAGGGCGGGCCTATGATGTGACCGCCGATTCAGCAGGGAACCTGACAAAAACCTATTCGGTAGGTGAGTCCGCGAGGCCGCTGGACGCCGAGGGACGCGCGTGGCTGGAACGGTTGCTTCCGAAGATGATTCGCGAGAGCGGAGTTGGTGCGGAGTCGCGTGTGGCTCGATTCCTGCGGCAAGGCGGACCGAACGCCGTACTTGCCGAGATCGGGCTCATTCACAGCGATGGGTCGAAGCGCACTTATGTGGAACAGCTTTTTGGACAAGCCACGCTGGATACCGCCCAACTCAAGGATGCCGCCAGGCTGATTCGATCGATTTCCTCAGACGGCGACAAGGCCCAGGTGCTCATCACTGTCGACGGAAAGTATTTCACGAAAGAAATGCGCCCGTATCTCTTTGAGGCCGCAGAAGGCATTTCTTCGGATGGCGACAAACGCAGGGTGTTGTCCGACATAGTAAAGAAGGACGGGGGAGATGCGGACACGCTTGTGAGTGCGGCGAAGGTGGCCAGGCATATTTCGTCCGACGGGGACAAAGCCGAAGTGCTGATTGAAATTGCAAACACCTCCCGAACCGATGATGTGCTTGATCTTGAGTACTTCGAAGCGGTGAAATCGGTTTCGTCGGACGGAGATCATGCACGCGTTCTTTCCGCAGTGCTGAAGGCACATGGCGGCGATCACAACGTATTGGCGCAAGCGCTGCGGTCAGCGGGGAGAATCTCCTCGGATGGGGACAAGGCCCGCGTTCTGAAAGAAGCGGTTTCAAGATTCAGCGAGGACGAGCCGATTCGGAAGGCGTTTCTGGATTCTGCGAATTCGATAGCCAGCGATGGCGATCATCAGCAGGTGCTGGTTGCGCTTGCTGCAAGGCAGGGAATCAGTGCCCCTACGCTTGCCGGAATTGCGAAGTCGGCACAGCGGATTTCTTCCGATGGGGATAAAGCGCGCGTTCTGATTGAACTCGCCGGCGCGAATATCGATGCTGTCCGCGACGACTTCTTCTCGGCTGCAGACAGTATCAGTTCGGATGGCGATCACAGTCGCGTCCTGACGACAGTTCTCGACAAGCCCGGAGCTCCGACCACCGTGGTGATTGCCGCGATTCAGTCGGCAACGCGCATCTCCTCGGATGGAGATAAGGAGCGAGTGCTGCTCGATGCTGCGAACCGCTATTCCAAAGACCCCGCTGTCGACGCGGCGTTGCGCAAGGCTGTCGAAAGCGTTCACTCCGACGGCTTATACAGGTCAGTCATGTCAGAGATCGCGCGCCACGCCGGAGGCAGTTAAAGACCCTCATTCTTGCAGCTCGGATTGATG
>PLTV01000010.1:973-4260 GCA_003164635.1 Acidobacteriaceae bacterium | reverse complement strand
CCTATGCGTAAGATCGCAGTCTTCTTCGTATTTGTCTTTTTGCTCTTTCCAGCGTTCGCCGCCAAGAAAGTCACGGTCGAGCAATTGCAGCAGGCGGTTACGGCGCTTCACGCCAAACCCGACGTTGAGGCCGCGCGCGCAATTGCGGAGATGGAGTTGACTGAGCGGCTGAACCCCGCGGATGCGGATCGGCTGGCGGCCGGTTTGCAGGGCGAGGAGACGCGGCGCGCGGTGGCCGCGGTTGCTGACGCGTCGGCTTTTCTTGATCCACCGCCGNNTTGACGGTTGCGTATGTCGGCAAGACGATTCCACAGTTGCCGAATTTTTTTGCGACGCGTGGGACTACGCAGTATGAGGACACGCCGCAAATACAGAAGGACGATTTCTTCATTCCCTACCAGCCGCTTCACCGGGTTGCCGCGTCGAATGTGACGATGCTATATCGCGACGGCCAGGAGGCGATTGACACGGGATCGAACAAGAAGCCGCCGCCGATGTCGCAGGGATTAAATACGCGCGGAGTCTTCGGCCCAATTCTTGCAACGGTGCTGCTGGATGCGGCGCAGAGCAAACTCAACTGGAGCCACTGGGAGCAGGGACCGGCGGGCATGCAGGCGGTCTTCGCCTTCGAAGTTCCGAAGGAGAAATCGCACTACGAGGTGAACTACTGCTGCGTGGCAACCGAGGCTGCAACGGTGGTCGCGAACATGCACCCGTATCACCGCATTGTGGGTTATCGCGGAAAGATGACGATCGACCCAGGCACCGGAAGCATTCTGCGCCTGGTGGTGGAGGCGGATCTCAAAACGGGCGAGCCGGTGACAAAGGCGGCGATCATGGTGGAGTACGGCTCGGTTGAGATTGGCGGCAACACCTACATTTGCCCTGTGAAGAGCGTGTCAAGCGCGGTTGGGCAGAGCATTCAGTTTGACCCGCTCTACAAATTTCCACTGGCGAATCAACTGCAGCCGCTGAAACACTCGCTGAGCGACGCGAGGTTCGATCAATATCACGTCTTCCGCGCGGAGGCTCAAGTTGTTACCGCGGAATCCGGCGACACAGGGCAGGGATTGCCTGGCGTTCGCGCCGTGAACACAGGGGATACAGCAAGTGCCGGCCAATCGCCGGAGGAAGCACGAACGCCTGCGGCGGCAACGGCGGAGGCAACCCCAACTTCGTCAGCACCCGAAGAGGTGGCGGCTACGCCTCGGCCCGCTGAAGCGGCATCGGTTGCGGCGCCGATTCCCTCATCCGAGCCTGCCGTTCCGGAGATCACGGTTGGCGATGCGAACAGCGTGCCCGATATGCCGGCGAATAACCATCCAAGTGCCTCCGACAGCGGCTTTACTCTGCATACAACGGCGCGCCTGGTGGATGTGGGCGTTGTGGCGTTCGACAAGAAAGGGCATCCGGTCACCGATCTCAAGCCGGGGGATTTTGAGCTTTACGACAACGGTCGGAAGCAGGAGGTTCGCTTCTACTCGCAAGCCGGAACGGAGGCCGCCTTGCCGCCGGTGCCGCGAGATGCCACACCTGACGCTAAATCGACTTCTTCGCCGGGAGATTTCTCGAACCGGCGCGCGACCAATGTCGATTTCAGAGGCGCGGTCCAGCAAAGTAACATTACCGTCCTGCTGATCGATTCCGGAAACATCGCCTGGGGCGATCTCTCGTATGCGCGTTCGGAGATGATGCGGTTTCTCAAGGATCTTCCCGCGGACGAGCGCATCGGGATATACATCATGAAGTCGTATGGTTTTGAGGTTCTCCGCGAACCATCGCCGGACCATGCGGAACTATTGGCTACCCTGAGCCACTGGATGCCGACGGCGCAGGATCTTTCGCGCGCACAGGATGAAGAACAGCGCAATCGCCAGCATATTGACTGGGTGCATAGCGCGAGTGATCTCGCCTATGTGAACGGCAATGCAGAAACCGATCCGAACAATTTCTACTCCGGCGCCAAACAGGATGCGGCAGCAGCGGCGCATCCGCCCGATGCGAACCTCCGCTCCATGGGCAGCAATCCGACGCGTGATGCGCTGTTCATTCTGGAGACCATTGCACGGCATCTTGCCGCTGTTACCGGGCATAAGTCATTGGTTTGGGTTTCGAGTGACAACGCTCTCGCGGACTGGACAAACCGAATTGCCATTCGCGAAGAGAAGGGCAGCTCGTTTGTCGATCAAGTTGCGCTGCGTTCTCAAGAGGCTCTCAACAATGCCAACGTGAGCATTTATCCACTCGACGTTTCCCAACTTGAAGCGAGTGTCGTTACCGCGGATCTTGGTAACGACAGCGTGAAGGCTATCACCGGTTCGCTGCCCGGAGAAGGGACCCCGCCCTCCTTGCCCGGAGGGCGCATCAAGGCCGAGATGCAACAGAATACGCGTCCCATTCAGCCCGCATTCCGTGAATTGGCGGATGCCACCGGCGGCCGCGTCTTCCGGCGTTCCGGAGGCATCGCCAATGAACTCGATAGCGTGGTGGCCGATGGCCGTGCGGCGTGGCTGCTGAGCTTTACCCCCGACCAGCCGGCCGACGACAAGTATCACCTAATCACGGTAAAGCTCGCTACGCGCCGCGATCTCACGCTGCGCTTTCGCAGCGGCTATCAATACGACAAGGAGCCGGCAACCATGAAGGACCGCTTCCGGCAGGCGGTGTGGCGGCCGGCAGACTTGACGGAGATCGCGCTGACGGCTCACGCTGTGCCTGCGACGAAGGAAGCCACGATTCAACTCCGGATCGCCGCAACCGATCTGGGTCTCGCGCAACAAGCGGAGACGTGGTCGGGCAAGCTGGACGTATTCCTGATCCAGCGAGACGATGCGGGGCTGCACGCGCAGGTGACGGGACAACAGCTTGGATTGCGACTGAAGCCGGCGACTTATCAACGGATGCTCAGCGAAGGTGTTCCATTTGAAGTGAAAGTCGCCGTGCGGCCGGATACGACGACGGTGCGCGTTGTCGCCGTGGACGAGAACTCGGGACGCATCGGCTCGGTCACGATTCCAGCGGCGGAACTGACGGCGAAACGTTGAGGAAAGCCGCTTGCGATGGGGTCTGGGTAGCGAGGGATGGAAGGGCGGGAACGAGAGACGCTGCTATGGGAGAATCACAATGATGAGAGCTTCTGTTCTTACCTGCTCCGTGTTGATTTCGGCGACGGCACTGTTCGGTCAAGCCACGGCCACTGCGCCTTCGGCCGCGATCGATCTCTCTTCGTATCAGGACTTGAGCACGTTCACGCTGAAACAGGAAGTGCGGAACGTGGTGATCGATGT
>PLTV01000010.1:0-923 GCA_003164635.1 Acidobacteriaceae bacterium | reverse complement strand
GCCTCGCTTCAATCGTATGTGCGCGCGCAGGCGCTGGATTATCTGAAATCAATTCCGCCGGGCACGCGGATGGCGATCTTTACGTTGAGCGACAAGCTGCAACTGATCCAGGGATTCACGAGCGACCCCAACATTTTGAAGGCTGCGCTCGATAACCGCTCGTATCCCCAATTTGTTTCGCTGATGGCGGGCAGTTCCACTACATCAACGTCGGTGCGCGCGAGCCTGGAGCACTGGTCGAACGGGTCTACCGATCTGACGCAGGAGTTAGTGAATAACTACACACTCGACGCTCTGAACGCATTGGCGATCTATCTGTCGGCGATTCCTGGGCGCAAGAGCCTGGTCTGGTTTGCCGGTTCGGTTCCGTGGACAATCAATCCGGATTTCTCACTGGCGACGAGCGTAACGGGACGCGTGGATTACAGTGACGCGCTGAAGCAACTGGCGAACACGATGACGGTGGGGCGCGTTGCCATCTATCCCGTGGATGCGCATGCGCTGGACGCCGATTCCGGATTTAGCGCCGATAGCGCACCGATCGCCGGCACCGGCCAGCGGACATCCAATCCGCTGGGGTCGACAGATAACTCCGGGTCTCCTTACGGCGGCAGAGGCATGGGCGGAACCTTTGGAAGAAATCAACTGAATGCGCAAATGGATGCGGCGGCCAATCACATGTCGATGACGAACCTGGCGGAAGCGACGGGTGGCCGCGCCTTCTACAACACGAATGGACTCTCACTCGCGGTGGCGAAGGTTCGCGATCTTGCGGAGAGCTATTACACAGTGGTGTATTCGCCCAAGAACAAGGTGTATGACGGCGGGGTGCGCGAGTTAAATGTAAAGGTCGGCGAACCAGGCGTGAAGCTGGACTACCGGCGGGCTTATTTCGCGGAGGACCCGGCCAAGACCGCCAAGCG
>PLTV01000384.1 GCA_003164635.1 Acidobacteriaceae bacterium | reverse complement strand
CGAAGAACGCTCTGGGTAGTGGCCGCGGTCCTGGTTGTGCTGGCCGCGGCTCTCTTCCTCCGCTCCAAAGCACCGCCTGAAGCCGCTCGTCTTCTTCCCGAGTCCGATGGCATCCTCTACGTCAATTTCAAGCCCATCCGCGCATTCCTGAAAAAGGACATGAAGCCGCCACGCCGCGACCCTGATTATCAGGATTTTGTGGATGCCACAGGCGTCGACTGGGAGCGCGATCTCGACCAGGCCGCCATCGCACTGCATCGCATGCCCGATCCCAAAGGCCCCAACGGCCCTGTCGCCTACTCGCTGGTTCTGGTCGGCAACCTCACCGGGGCGCGATTCAACGGATGGCTCGAGAAGCAAGCCACGTCCCGCGAGTCCTATGACGGCCACACAGTCTACTCCATCAAGTCACAGGACCGTACCGTGCGAGTTGCGCAAATCGGTTACGACATGATCGGCGTCTCCAATTACCCCGGCGCCGAGATGATCCACTCCATGCTCGACCGGCATCGCACGGCCGCGGTGCCGTTTTCCGGGTCCACGCTGCTTACCCAGCACTACCATGACATTCCCCTTCTCTCCGTCGCGTGGGGCGTTGGCCAGATCGCCCTTCCATTCTCTGAGAGCGGAGCAATTCATATCCTCGGTTTCACCGTTCCCATCGATGTCGACTCAACGCTCATCGCGAGCGCCGCGCCCACCCTGGCTCATGCCGGCTCGGTCAATTTGAAACTTGAAGAAATTGCTCCAGCCGACGACGTGGCCACCAGCCAGGCGGCGGCGCTGGCTACGCTCATCACCATGGCTCGTGGATTCACAGCATCCCTCGCCGTCAACCCCGCAAACGAGGGCCTCAAGCAAGCGCTCGAAACCGCGGAAGTGACACGGAAGAATCATCGCGTTATCATCACCGCCAACCTGACGCCGGCAGTTCTCACGCAACTGAGCAAGGCGGCGGACTCGGAGGCGGATCAGACAGTCGTTCCAGCCGCTCCCGCTCCACACTAATCCGCGTTCGATTGAGTGCCTGGCAGAACTGCTTGATTCGGAGCTTTTTAGCGTTCAGATTTTCGCTTCATCGTTCTTTCATGAAAAAATTCTGCAGCCAACCGGGCCCTTTAAACGTCCAAATTACCAATCGATGTACGTTGGTGATTTTCGATTTTGTTCGAACTTAGGCGATAAGCCAAATCCCCATCGAAGATCAGAGAGGTTTTATGAGCCGTTCGCACCTGTTCCTTTCCCCACGGATTTCAGCTCTTGCTTGTGCCCTTGTCCTCCTGCCGCTCCCCCTCGCACACGCCTCCGATTCAGCTTCTCAAACCGATTCTCACAACGTTCTCACCGGCCAATCCGCGTTCACCGATGCCTTGCACGAATCCCCCGGCATGCGGCGGCATTTGACCTGGGCCGACCTGCCTGCGCCGGCGCCAGAACAATCGGTGGATAACGGACCCAGTGTTGTGGCGCGACCGGCGAATGCCTGGCCGCAGGCGCCAAAGGGCTTCAAGGTCGACCTGTACGCAACTGGGCTGGACAATCCTCGACTGCTGCGCGTGGCGCCGAATGGCGACCTCTTCCTCGCGGAGAGCGAGACCGGCACCATCAGGGTTTTTCGCGGCATCGGCGCAGACGGCAAACCACAGCAGGTTTCCATTTTTGCCACGGGCCTTCACCAACCCTTCGGAATCGCCTTTTACCCGCTGGGAGCCAATCCGCAATACGTATTCATCGGGGATACCGATGGGATCGTCCGCTTCCCGTATCAGAATGGCGACCTGAAGGCGCGCGGACCGATGGAGAACATCGTTGAGCTACCGGGTGGAGGCCGTCTGCGTGGCGGCGGCCATTGGACACGCGACCTCATTTTCTCGAAAGATGGCTCCAAGCTGTTCGCCTCGGTCGGGTCCCATTCGAACGTCGATGATTCCGACACGCATCCTGAAGAGTTTCATCGCGCCGACGTGCTCGAATTCACGCCGACCGGCAAGTTCGTCAAAGTCTATGCGTCGGGCATTCGGAATTGCGTGGGCGAAGCCATCAATCCCATCACGGGCGAGCTGTGGTGCTCCACCAATGAGCGCGATGGGCTTGGCAACAATCTCGTGCCGGATTACGTAACCCACGTGCAGGAAGGCGGCTTTTATGGCTGGCCCTGGTACTACTACCACGGCCCTGCAGGCGGGCTGCAAGACCCGCGCCACATTGGCAAGCACCCGGAGTTGCAGGCGAAAGTGCTGACGCCGGACATCCTCGTGAACCCGCATTTTGCTTCGCTGGAGATGTTTTTCTACACCGGCTCAGAGTTTCCAGCCGAGTTCAAAGGCGACGGTTTCGCAGCCGAGCATGGATCGTGGAATCGGGCGCAGCGCTCTGGTTATGAGGTGATTCGCCTGCCCATGAAGGATGGCCATGCGACCGGCGAATACGAAGACTTTCTCACAGGATTCGTGACGCCGGACGGCAAGGTCTGGGGCCGGCCCGTAGGCGTGGCGCAGGCCAGCGATGGGTCGCTCTTCGTCTCCGACGATGGATCGAAGTCGATTTGGCATGTAACCTACACGGGCAAATAATGGCTGACACACGCGAGGCTTGTGGAACCGGCCAAGTTCGCCGATTCCGCAAGCCTTTCGTTTCATCCATGCGCGCCGATCATTTGTTCAGTCCAAGCGCGGCGACCACTTTCTCATCTACCTGCGCTGGCTCGCCGTCTTTCTTCCACACCACGCCGAAGCCGCCGCGATAATCCCACATAGCCCAGCCGATACCGTCGTTCTCAAGAGCCGTGCGCACGTCGTGGATCCAGCGCATGCGTGAGTCCTGCGGCGAGTGTTGCCGGTAGACGCCAAACTCATTGCAGATGAGCGGAACGTTGCGGTCTTTACCCCATGCCGCCGCCGCATCGATTTGCAACTGGATGTGGTGCGCGTCCCAGTGGTCAAGCCAGTAACGCTCCAGGGCAAATCGATTCGCAGCGTCGGGCACCTGCTGGAGCGAGGCGGCCATCGAGGTCTCGTCCGGTGGATAGGGAATGTCGTGAGTCTGCACCCACCAGTCGACGCCCCAGGAGGCTCCCTGGTGCGTGAACTCGTGTGGATCGTAGTAGTGAAAGTTATAAATCACATTGCCGTCGTCGAGCGGCTGCTGCGTAAGCAAGCTGGCTATGTTGGAATAATTCGGCCCCGTGGCGATGATGGTATGAGCCGGCGCTGCTTCACGGATGGCAACCGCTGCCCGCGCCTGGATGCTCGCCCAGCGCGAGGGATCGCTGACTTCGGGCTCGTTCATGATCTCGAAGAATACACGCTCAGGATCGCGATTCGCGTAGTGCGCGGCCAGCCGTCGCCACACCTGGACGAAGCCGTCGACCCCCTCACTCGTGGTGCGAACTTTTTCCTTGTACGATGACTCGGGATGCACGTCGATGGTGACGGCAAGCCCGTTGGCGAGCAGGATATCGACCGTTTTGTCGAGACGGCCAAGGAATTCGGCGTTTAGGCCATCCGCGTCCTGCGGTGCGGCCTCAAGCGGCGTTGGGTCAATGCTGAGGCGCACGTTGTCGAAGCCGATTTTGGCCATCAGAGCGATGTCGGCTGCGTCGGTGTAGCGGTCGGTGCGCGCGGCGGTGTAGTCACAGGCGCTTTGCGCGAACCACTCTGACGCATTGATGCCACGCTTCAGATGTTGCACGCGTGCCAAGGCAGTGCGCCGGCCCGCGGCATACTCTGCGGACACGACATTCTGCGCATACGCGAAAGCAGACAAGAGAAGAAAGACAATCAGCAATAAACCTAGTGAGAAAATGCGCACGATAAGGACTCCCTGAAATGCAGAGAAAAATTCTCGTGCCCATGATACGCGCCCGCACCTGTTCGACTGCATCGACGCCGAGGTTTTCGCATCCTCAGCTTTGCTCGTCCGCGGGGCCGGCGAAGAGAATCAGGTTGCCGTCGGGGTCCCTAACCACGAACGTGAGAGCCTGCCAGGGCTCGGTCTTCAACGGCTGATCGAAGGTCACATTTGCAGCCTGGAATGCGGCGAAGAGTTGCCGGGTTTCGTCGGCGCGGGCAAGCGTGATGGAAGCGGAGAGCAGCCCTTCGCGCCGGCGAATGTCATCGACAAAAAAGGATTCGTCCATTGAGCGCAGAGCAAGGCGTGCATTGTCGCGGCTCACCTGCCCGTAGAACGGCGGATCGCCATAAACAAAATCGATGGTGAAACCGAGCTTTCCAGCGAAGAATTCAGTGGATGCCTTGAGATCGCGAACATAAAGATGCGCGGCAACCGAGGTGAGGATCGGCGGTGCGGAGATGTGCGGCGTGGCCATGGCGATAACGCTCCTGGTCCCGGCGGCAACTGCCGGTCACGAGCTTAAGGAATACCACTCGCCCGGTGCCCGGGTCGAACACCAGTGCGGCCACTCAGTTCGAGTTTCCCTTTCGCGCGAAGTCGCCCGGCTAGCTATTGCGGAGCGCTGTCATCGGGCTGACCCGCGAAGCTCTGCGCGCAGGGAAGAATCCGGAAATAAGAGCCACGGCAAGCAGGCCGAAGACCATGGCCAGGTACGTCTGTACGTCCCACGGCGAGGTGAAGTAGAGCAGCGACGCAATCAGACGCGCCACGCCCATCGAGGCAGCAGCGCCGAGGCCAATTCCGACGACGGCCAGGCGCAGCGTATTGGCGAGAACATCGCGCATCACGCGGCCCGTAGTTGCGCCGAGCGCCATGCGGACCCCAATCTCCTGCGTCTTCTGCGTGACCGAATAGGAGATGACGCCGTAAATGCCGAGTGCGGCGAGGAGAACGCCGAGCCCGGCGAAGATGGTGACGAGAAGCGCAAAGAAGCGGCGCGGAGACACCGCGTGATCGACCAGGGATTGAAGCGGCCTGAACTCCGAGGCGGGCTGGCTGGGATTGAGCGTGCGAAGGCTCGTAAGGACGCTGGAGGCCAGCGACTCGGGCGCAACCTTTGTGCGGACCACGAGGGTCGCTCCTTCAGCATCGGAATTCTGCGTCATGGGAATGTAGACTTCAGGGCTCGATGCGGTTTCGACGCTGCTTTCGCGCACGTCGGCAACAACGCCGATAATGCGCACCGGCGTCTTGTCGACATCATTCGCCATTTTCCCGATCGGGTCCTGCCCGGGCCACTCGCGGCGTGCGGCGGCTTCGTTGATGATGACGACATGCTGGGTGCCCGGCGTATCGCTCCACGCGAAATCGCGGCCTGCCAGCAAATGCATTCCGAGAGTTGGAATATAGCCGGGCGTCACGAGGTAGACCAGGGCAGAATCGTCACGATCTTTCGGATAATTTGCTCCCACGGCGGCAAGGCCCCAGCTGCGATTGCGATCGAGCGGAAGCATATCCGCAATGCCGGCGGATTCGACGCCGGGAACCGCGGAGACGCGCCGCAACATTTCCTGCAGAATCGCGCCGCGCGTTGCGAGCTTGCCGCCATCCTGGTAGTCGACAGACATGCTGGCGGCGTGCGTGGGCTCAAAGCCCAGATCGACATCGAGGACGCGCAGAAAACTTCGCAGCAGAAGGCCGGCGCCGACAAGCAGAACGCAGGCCAGCGCAATTTCAGAAATCACAAGCGTGGCACGGAATCGCTCGTGGCTGCGGCCGGCCGCCATGCCGGCGGCATTGTCCTTCAGCGCTTTTTGCAGATTGCCGCCCGACATCTTCAAGGCCGGAGCGAAGCCAAAAAGGACTCCCACCGCGATGGCAATCAACAGTGTCCAGGCGAGCGATCCGCCGTTGACGCGGATGCTCGCCAGTAGCGGCAACGTCATGGAGCCCTGATGTGCGAGCGAGTAGACAATTGCGATGGCAATGCAAAGGCCCAGCGCAGCCCCGCCGATTGAGAGCACCAGGCTCTCGGTAAGGAGCTGGCGAATGAGACGGCCGCGGCTTGCGCCCAAAGCGCGGCGCATGGCGATTTCTTTGCTTCGAGTGGCAGCGCGGCTGAGTTGCAGATTGGAAAGATTCACGCACACGATGAGAAGGATCAAGCCGACGGCGAACCACAAGACAACCAGCGAACGGCGGAGCTTCCCGCTGACGTGATCTTTGAGCGAAGTGAGTTCGGATGCGTAGTCCTCATACCAGTCGGGATGAAGCTTTTTCAGGTGCGGAAACAGGCGATCGGCTTCGTCCTGCGCCTGGGTCACGCTGACGCCCGGTTTGAGGCGTCCGACGATTGCGAGGGTATTGCCCCAGGTCCGCCAGAAGTCCATGACAGCAGGAACGAATACATCCACCTTCATGCCTGGCGCAAAAACGCCGCCAAAGTCAAAGCCTGCCGGAAGAATGCCGACAATCGTCACCTGCTTATCGTTCACCGTGACTGTCTTGCCCACGATTGCCGGGTCACCGGCGAACTGCGTCTTCCAAAAAGAATTGCTGAGCAAGACAGCGGAGCGGCCGCCTTTCTGGCACTCTTCCTGCGTGAAGTCGCGTCCCAGGGCCGGCTGAATTCCGAGCGTCGAAAAAAAATTGCCCGCAACTTCAACCACCGCCAGCTGCCGGGGCTCGCCACTGCCCGTCAGCTTGTATTGAAGCGAGCTATAGAAGGTCTGGTATGCGGTTACCGCCTGGAACGATTGGGTGTTGCGCGTGAATTCTTCGTACGCGTCAACCGTGTACGTTCGCCCGGAAAGGCCTGCCGCTGCGCGAACCTTGGCGTCAATCGATTTGCCGCCTGTAAACCAAACCAGTCTCTGCGAATCGGCGAAAGGCAAAGGGCCCAGAAGCAGCGTGTTCACCACGCTGAAAACCGCGGCGTTGACGCCAATTCCCAGCGCGAGAACGACAATGGCGATTGCCGCATATCCGGGGTTATTGCGCAACGTGCGCAAGGTGTAACGCACATCGCGTTTGCACTCGACCAGGTATTCGCTCCAACGTTTCCGGCGTTCCATATTTTCTCCCCGTCTTTTTCCGATATGCCGCACGGTGCGCACATCGCCGAACTGGCGTTCCGCTTCAACGCGCGCAGCATCGGGCCGCCAGCCGCGCGCCACCAGATCGTCTGCCTTGGCTTCAAGATGGAAGCGCAACTCGTCTTCGACGTCGGCGGCAGGATCAGCGCCGAGCAAGCGCGCATAGCGTCGCCAGATGGGGGTTTTCTTCATGCCGTTTTTCCCGTCGAGTGAAGCCGGGTTGCGCCCAGGACCTTCCCCACGGCAATCGCATAGGCATCCCAGTTGGTTGAATCCAACTGCAGCCGTCGCTTGCCCGCAGCAGTCATTCTGTAGAACTTGGCCTTGCGATTGTTTTCAGAAAGCCCCCATTCGGCTTCGACCAGTTTTTTCTCTTCAAGCCGCCAGAGCGCCGGATAGAGCGTGCCTTCTTCCACAAGAAGAACGTCGTCGCTTTGGCGGCGAATGAAGTCGGTAATGGAATATCCATGCTGAGGACCCCAGATCAGAGACTTGAGAATCAACACGTCCAACGTTCCGCGAAACAGGTCCAGCTTCGGCCTTTCCATCCGCTCCCCTTTGCTTTCATAGGGAGCTTAGCGCGGCTTCCCTTGGAATGCAAGGGGTATTACGCAGAGACCGGAACCGAAGTTCCGTCGTGGAAGGAGTTGACCGCTCGCAAGAAGGATTCCGTCTGGTGCAGAACCGACATACCCATGCGGAGAACCGAACTTAGTGCGCGGCCTGAACGGCCTTGGCGAAATGGAATGTCGCGTTCACCTGGTGTGTGGCGGGGTCGGTCTTGACGTCGTACGTGGTAAGGACGGATTGCATCCAGCGAGTCAACGACTTGTCTTTCTTTTGTGCCAGCACCGCAAAGTTCGATACGTAGCCTTCGTCGAAGACGTCGCCGGGCGCCATCTTCCAGACGAGTTTGAGTTTGGCGGCCATCACCTCGGGCGCTCCGTCGAACTTGACCGAGGCCAGCCGGTATTGCGGGCCCGGCGCGACTTCGAGGCTGTAATTTACGATGTGTGTGGTCTCGTTAAACGAAGGGTGTGGAACGACCGAGCAATCGAGATAGCCGCGATGATGGTGAGCATCGCAAACGGCGAGGACAAACAGATCGAGTGGCCGCCCCGCTGCCGCGGAGTTCTTTGGAAGCATTTTCTCGATCTCCGCGCGCGACACCAATGCGGTGGGCGGATAATCGATGGTCCCGAGCTTGTAGATTCCGCCTTCCTTGATAGTGACTGCGTAGGGAACCTCGACGGCTGAATCGGCGACTGTGAGTGGATCGGCTTCGGCGACATTGACTTCGACAGCCGCATATCCCTGGTCTTGGTAGAGGTCTTCAAAGACGCGCTGAAGCCCCTTGGCCGAGTTATCCGTGTCGAAGCCGTTACCGGTCTGGCTGCCGGCGAGGAGGCTGGCCTTGGCCTGCATGGCGGCCGACACTCCGGCGAATTGGATTGGCCCGATATGGACGGCCGAGGGCGAGGTGACGGAAAAGTTCATGGCGGTGAGCTTTTGCGGTCCAATGCCGCTGGTGAGAGCGGCTTTTACCGTTGCCTTGGCGCCTTTAGCGGCAAGCATTTCGCCGAATGCCTGGCAGATTCCGTCGACCATGGAACCACCGGACGGCAACTGCCCTCGATAGAGCGGGAACCGATCGTGAAGCTTGGCATCGAGCTCTTTGCCCGGCGCGAGAGGCACATTTTCGAGGTGCATGGGAAAGAGCTGTGTGGAAGGGGTTAGCGTGAAGAGCAGCCCCTTGTTGTCGTTGGTGAACTTGACCTCTTTGAAGAGGCCGGTGTCACTGAGCATCTTGCCGTGTGCTTTGACCTCGCTCAGGCTGAGACGTGTCTCCGGCTTCAGGCCGGCAGCCGCGAGCAACTCCTGCGGCGTGTATTGCGCCGCACCCTGAAAGCGGATCGTCTTCGGCGCGGCTTTTTTTTGCGCCGGCAAGGGCAGCCAGCAAAGCAGAACAAATGCAAGAGCGAGTGCACCCGACTTCTTCTTCATCTTGTGCCAAGACTAGCAAAGGCTGCCCACAGCGGTCTGTGGCAGAGCGGTGGCACACCGTCTCCGTCGCGGCAAGAGCGGAACGTCTGAGAGCTCAGGTCTGTGGCGTCAGGAACCGCTGACGGTGCCGTCGAGATTCGCAACCTGGGCGTAGGTGGTGCGCAGGTATTTGTGGGGATTGACAGGCACGTTGTGCAGGCGCACTTCGTAGTGAAGATGCGGGCCTGTGGAGCGCCCCGACTGGCCGACATAGCCGATCACCTGGCCGCGCGTTACGTGCTGGCCAGGAATCACCGCAATCGACGAAAGATGGCCATACAGGGTCAACACATCGTGGCCGTGGTTCAGGACAATCTCGCGTCCGTACCCCGTGCCCATGCCGGCGTTGGTCACTTCGCCGTCGGCCGTGGCGCGTACCGGCGCACCATACGAAGCGCTGATATCGATTCCGGCATGGAAGGCGCCTTCGCCGTTGAACGGATCTTGCCGTTCGCCGAAGCTGGAGGTGACGGGACCTTCGATAGGCCACATGGAGGGCGCATCTGCCAACTGTGTCCAGTCGCCGGAGAAGCCCGGGGTCAAGCCGCCCTCAATCGCACGGGAGACACGTCCGCTGAGCGCCTGCGCGCGCAGGTTATAGAACTGGTCGATGGACTGCATTACCTGCTGCTGATTCACGTCGTCGGCTTGAGCCAGGGTGGGAGGCGTGGGCGCCGCTGCGCGGGCCGCAGCATTGCTTTTCGCGATGCCCGATTTGCCCTGCCTCAACCCGTAAAGAGACGCAACCTCATTGGCAAGCGCGCCGAGTGAGGCGACCTGGATGTCGCGGTCATGCGCGATCTGGGCCATTTGCTTGTAGTCTTTGCGGAGATTTTCGCGATCCTGTCGAACCTGGTTGTAGCTTTCGGTCTTCAGGAGCATGCGCGTGTAAGAACCGGCCAGCCCGACGATGGTGAACGCACCCACAAGTGCAGCGGCGACGAACCCATACGCATAATGCAACGGGAGAGGGATCTTGCGAACCCGGCCATCTTCATCTCGGGCAACAAATAGGATGTAATAGCGCTTGCGTAGCATCTTCAGCCTTCCATCCCCGCTCTTCGCAGGGCCGCAATTCGCCATGTACTTAAAAAAGCGCAAGGCATGGGCATATGTGCCCGGTAAGAACCCTACAGAGGCTCCCTGATCAGAAACGCTCGTCAAGGCTACCAAACCGCCCCAGGGGGGTGTCAACGTAAACCGGGCCGAATCTCCTTTGCGAAAAAGGATTCTGCCGTCCATGGTTAGATCGTCAAAAACGCTCTCATGGTTTACTTCCCTGGGTAATTTGGCTTTGACCCTGTTGCGCTCCGTAAAGCATTCAAGGCGAGCATTGCAGAAAATATCAATACTTTCAATAGCTTAGCCGGTACTTTTTCCCGGTTCATTGGCGATGGCGCTCGATTGCCCTATTCTCAAGAAATGCCGACCCTACCCACAAAATCCTTACCAGGCGGCACGCGGGGCGAGCTGGCGATCCTGCGCCATATTCGTGAACGGGCAGCCCGCAGGCCTTCCCGCGAGATTCCCCTCGGCATCGGCGACGATTGCGCCATTCTGCGCCCCCGGGCAGGCGAAGATCTGACCGTGACGACCGACCTTACCGTCTGCGGCACGCATTTTCGTCTCGACTGGCACACGCCCGAAGAGGCGGGGCATCGCGCACTGGCACGCGGATTGAGCGACTTAGCCGCCATGGGCGCCCGTCCCATTGCCGCTTTTCTCTCCCTGGGACTGCCGCGCGGCCTGGCCCAGACGCAGAGCCGAGGGCCGTGGTCGAGGTCGTGGCCGGCGCGCTTCCTGAATGGCTTGTTGGCACTGGCTGCCGAGTACAAGGCGCAGCTTGCCGGAGGAGATTTGTCGGAGACTCCGGTCCCGCTGGCCGACATTGTGCTGATCGGGGCTGTGCCACAGGGAAAAGCATTGCTGCGCTCCGGCGCACGACCCGGCGACCTGGTTTATGTGACTGGCTCGATAGGCGGAGGAGCAGCAGCCCTGCCGCATCTGGACCGGCTGGCGCGCGCGACGGGGGCGAAGGCGCTTGGCTTGAATCCGCGGAGGATTCCAAAGGGCCTGGCACCGCTGGTGGCCCGCCACCTCGCTCCGCAGCCGCGCATTGCCCAGGGCATCTATCTGCGCAGGCACGAGTTGGCCACGGCAGCCATGGATTTGAGCGACGGCCTCTCGACCGATCTGGCCCACCTGTGCGAGGAGTCGTGCGTGGCCGCGGAGATTGACCCGGCGCTGCTGCCCGTACACCCAGGAGCGAGCCTCGATTACGCGCTGCACGGCGGCGACGATTACGAGTTGCTGTTCACAGCTGCGCAGGGAGTGCGCATGCCCGCAAGAATCGGCGGAGTTGCGGTGACGCGCATCGGGCGCATTGTTCGGGCGCAACGCGGAAAGCCGTCGGTGACCGTGTTGAGCACGGATGGGCCGAAACCGCTCGAGCCCCGCGGCTGGGAACATTTCTCCTGAAGGAATCCGGGGATGCGCGCCAGGCGACCTGACACCTGCCATTTCCACCGTCTATCATGTTTGTTGCTATGACGAACACTATTCCCCGTGTCCGATTTGCCCCGTCGCCTACAGGCCTGCTCCACGTCGGCAATGCGCGGACCGCGCTGTACAACTGGCTCTTTGCGCACCGCCACGGCGGGCTGTTTCTGCTCCGCATTGAAGACACAGACCTGGAGCGGTCGGAAGTGCGCTACGAGACGCAGCTCATTGAAGATCTGCACTGGCTGGGACTTAATTGGGATGGTGGGCCGGGCGCCGAATACGAGCCCGACACAGGTGATCATGGTCCGTACCGCCAATCGGAGCGGCTGCACATTTATGCCGAGCACACCGAGCGGTTGCTGGCCGAAGGCAAAGCCTACCGATGTTTCTGCACGCCAGAAGAGCTGGAGGCCGAGCGCAAACATGCGGCTGCTACGCATGGTTCGCAAGTCTACTCCGGCCGCTGCCGCAACCTGGCGCAGGAAGAGATCGATCTCAATCTCGCAGCAGGCAAGCAGTTTGCGGTGAGGCTCAGAATTCCCGATCACCCGCTGCGCTTCAACGACATTGTGCGCGGCCCGGTGGAGTTTGCTGCCGAAACAGTCAGCGATCCTGTGCTTGTACGCAGTGCGAGCGGAGCTTCAGGGGGAGTACCGGTTTACAACTACGTGGTCACCATCGACGACGCGCTCATGGGCATAACGCACGTGATTCGCGGCGACGACCATATTTCGAACACGCCCAAGCAAGTGGCGATTTACGAAGCCTTTGGCTGGCCGGTCCCGCAGTTCGCGCACCTCTCCACAATTCTTGGGCCGGATCGCGAGCGACTTTCAAAACGCCATGGCGCGACATCGATTTCAGTCTTTCGGCAGATGGGCTACTTGCCTGAAGCCATGGCTAATTATCTGGCACTGCTTGGCTGGGGCGCGGAGGATGGCAAGACGGAAACGTTTACGCTGGAAGAGCTGGTGCCCTTGTTCAGCCTGGAGCGCGTAACGGCATCGCCCGCTATCTTCGACTTCGACAAGCTGAACTGGCTCAATCGTCATTACATCAAGCTGGCCGATCCGGATCGCATCGCGAAGCTGGCTGAGCGGCAGTTCATTTTGCAGAAGCCGGGGATTTTTCCGCTGTGGAGTTCCAACGAACTCTACACGGCGGAGACGATTGCTCTGCTGGCAAGCCTGGACCCGCCGATCCATCTCGACATTCCCTCGCAGGAGGAGATCGCGCAGCGCAAAGCGTGGCTGGCGCAGCTGCTCGCACTCTTTTTGCCCAAGGTGGATTACCTGGCGCAGTTGCCGGTGAAGGCTGCATTCATTTTCGGCATCGATCCGGATGCCGCGCACGCCGATCCGGAGAATTCTGCCATTCTTTCCACCGACTCCGCGCGCGCCGTCCTGAGCGAGCTTGCCGGCCGCGTGCGCGCCCATACGGGCAAGGTCACCGCCGATGATTTCAAGACGTGGATCAACGAGATCAAGTCTGCGACCGGCGCAAATGGAAAGGACTTGTACCATCCGATCCGCATTGCGCTCACCGGGTCGCACTCAGGGCCGGAGTTTGACAAGATCATTCCGCTGATTGAAGAAGGCGCGGCCATGGGCATCGCCATTCCCACTGTTCACGATCGCATTGAACAGTTCGTGGGAGTCTGAGCGCGCGTGAACGGCGTTTACTGGATTTATGCAGATGCGTCAACGAGCCTGGCTCCTCCGGCCCCTCAGCCGGCGAGTGGAGAAAGGCGCCTCACTCCGATTCCGCTGGCGGTGGTGCTCTGCCCCAGGGGCGGCTACGGGCTGGAACGCGAGTTGATGCATTTGAAGCGATGCGGCGTCACCACGCTGGTCTCCCTTTTAAGCCTGGCACAGGTGAACATGCTCGAACTTGCGAACGAGGGCATGCTCGCGCAACGTCTTGGCATGAGTTTCATCCACCACCCATTGCCTGACCACGAACTTCCGCCGGATTTGGAGAAGTTTCGTGCCTTCGCCGCTGAGCTTGCCGAGCGAGTGAAAGCCGGGGAGCGCGTTGGCGTTCATTGCTGGGGCAGCATTGGGCGCGCTACGCTGGCAGCGGTTGCAACGCTGGTACATCTTGGCTGGCCCGCCGGTGTTGCGCTGCGGGCGGTGGAAGCGGCGCGCGGTTGCCCTGTGCCGGATACCGAGGAGCAGGCAGAATGGATCTTGAGTTATCAGGCGCAGGCATGAAGAACGAATTTCGTGCGCCGATGATCGATCTAACTTTCGCCCATGATTGGCAGGCGGAGATTCTGCCGGCGCGTCCGCTGATTCTGCCGCAGCGCCACTTCACTTATCCGGCAGTCGCGGAAGAAGTGGAGCGCGGCGCGCTGGAGGTGCTCGTTCGGCCTGCG
>PLTV01000249.1:14510-16077 GCA_003164635.1 Acidobacteriaceae bacterium | reverse complement strand
GGCGGAATTGCGCCGCGAGAGGCCGCGCAGTGTTTTCTCGGCGTCCTTTACGTCTTCAAGCGAAAGCTTTCCAGATTCGATCAGATGGGCCATCACTGGTTGCGTGCTGCCGCCGAACAGGGCGAGCAGGTCATCGATGAGCCGGCGCTGGGCTGCATCGCGCGTAATGGTCGCGGCGAAGATGTGAAAGTTCCCAACCTTTTTGACCCGCCGCACCACGTCTTTTTGCTCCATCCTGTAAACCGTTGTCTGGATAGTCGTATAGGCAGGCCGCTTCTTGGCAGGGAAAGACTCCATGATGTCGCGGATGGACGATTCTCCGCAGGACCAAAGCGTCTCCATGATCCGAAACTCGAGCCTGGACAATTTCGGGCTTGCCACGGTGTCCTCCTATGACTGTATGTATATTTACTATAGATGTCGTAGTTCGTCAAATGGATTTCCCCGGCGCGTAAAGATTCGTCGATTGACCCAGAGGAAGCGACTGCGCCGTAGCTCTGTGCGAACATCCGGGCTCTGAGAGAGTAACGGGCAGAGCGGAAGTAACCCAAAATTGGGAGTAGGCTCNNTCCCGAACGCAGTGGGGGATCTGCGGTTGCCTTTGGGAGTTGAACGTGGCGATACTTCCAAGTTGGCAACAAACCAGGAACAATCTGTATTTTTACGCCAGAGCGTCCTTCTTTTCAGGTAGTTTGCTGAAGCAAATAACGAGTCGGTGTGGTTCCGAGTTGCTTACGAAACATCGAGATGAATGCGCTTGTCGTTCTGTAGCCGGCATCGAGCGCAGAATTTGTGACCGATTGTCCTGCAGCCAGGCTCTCCATTGCGCAGATCAGCCGGGCCCGCTGCCGCCATCGACTGAACGACATTCCACTCTCTTCTGTGAAGAGCCTCTGCATCGTCCTTCCGCTCGCGCGCATTCCATCGATAAGCTGTGGCTCTAAATAATTCTAGAGTGCTTGGACCGCTAGAATTTCAACTCTACCTGTGCGCTGGTAGCCAATTGTTCGGTCGCGACAGGAGATCGTCATCTTTGGGCATCAACCACCCATTGAACTCGCAGGGACCAGCAGCCAGTGCCTGGTGAAGGCGAGCAAATGTGACCATTCATGATCATGTTCCCTCTGACATGATCCATGTGCATGCGCTCCGAAAGGAATCGTCGGAACGGCGTCNNCAGACCGAACGATATTTCAGCTGTGTGCGCCAAGCGATAAGCTGTCTGATTGCAATCTCAACAATCATCGAACCTGGAGAAGAAAATGACACCGACCAATTCTGTAGTAGCAATCTACGACACCCACGAACAGGCGGAACAGGCAATCAAGGAACTGCAAGAGGCAGGAGTCGATATGAAGAGCCTGTCGATTGCGGCGCGCGATACGCACACCGATGAGCATGTAGTGGGTTATTACAACGCGGGCGACCGGATGAAGTACTGGGGCAAGGTTGGCGCATTCTGGGGAGGATTCTGGGGACTGCTCTTCGGCTCAGCTGCCTTTGCGATCCCGGGACTTGGGCCGATCCTTGTCGCAGGCCCGCTGGTGGCCTGGATTGTTGCGGGCCT
>PLTV01000249.1:141-14505 GCA_003164635.1 Acidobacteriaceae bacterium | reverse complement strand
TTGTTCATGGCACTGCGGACGAAGTTGCGAAGGCCAAGAACATTATCGGAGGGACGGCACACAACTCCTACACCGTCCACGGCGAGACAGTTCTCGCATAGTTGGGGCAAGCCAGCACCGCAACAGGCGCCTACTCTTTGACGCGCATACCCCAAGGCCTGTTGCGGTGAACGATAAAAGGAAATCAAAATGAGACAAAACAACTCGCTCCCCGCTTTGATCTTTGCCGTAATTATGGTTGTAGGAATTACGGTGGCGTATGGTCTCCATGTAGTTGCGGCCGATGTGGCGGCTGTTGCTGCTCTCATATGCGCTTTGATCCTGGCTTATATCTTCGCTTCTGCAATCAAGGTTGCCGATCAATGGAGGAAGGCCGTGGTGTTGCGCCTCGGCAAATTCCGGTCCCTTGAGGGACCTGGACTGTTCTTCATCATTCCGGTCATCGAGTCGATTCCTTATTGGATCGATACGCGCGTGCTGACAAGCTCGTTCAAAGCCGAAAAGACATTGACCAAGGACACGGTTCCTGTGGATGTGGATGCCGTGTTGTTCTGGAAGATTATCGACCCAAAAAGAGCTGCGTTAGATGTGGCAGACTACCAGAGCGCCATCAACTGGGCCGCGCAAACCGCTCTTCGCGATGTGATCGGCAAGACAATGCTCTCTGACATGCTCGAAGGTAGAGACAAGATCAGCATGGACTTGCAGAAGATTATCGACGTACGGACTGAACCGTGGGGCATCAACGTTATTTCAGTCGAAGTGAAGGACGTGCTCATCCCATCTGCTCTTGAGGATGCGATGTCGATGCAAGCCCAGGCAGAAAGGGAGCGTCAGGCTCGGGTCATCCTCGGCGACTCCGAACGTCAGGTTGCCGAAAAGTTTGGAGAAGCAGCCAAGACCTATGAAAACAATCCCGTAGCGCTGCATCTAAGGGCGATGAACATGCTTTACGAAGGATTGAAGCAAAACTCCACCATCGTCATCGTTCCCAGTACTGCTGTCGAGTCGATGCAGCTAGGTGGACTTGCCGGGTTAACCGCTCTGACAATGGGGCTTGGGCAGGAACGGGCTATGAGAGAGCGCGAAGCCGCTACACGACCGTTGTTGCCTGCGATGGAAGAGAATTCACTTCCACTTACGCCCGCACAGGCGGAACAACTTGTGACACCGGAAGCAGCATAGTTCTCACGTTGATAAGAGTTCGCCATCACCGCTAGCTCTGCTTTGACTGCATCTAACAACGAATGCAGCGTGAATGGAGAAAACGATGACCGGCAACAAGCACAATCACGAAGGAAACAGCAATGACATCGGAGAGCCAGATCCAGGCCCCTACTGGCGGCGAATGCACCATGACTGGCGCTTCTGGGTTGGCGCGATTCTGATGGGTGCGGCGCTCGCCATTTATGTGTTGAGTGGAGACTTGGCGTGGGTTCCGTGGAATCGCTCCTGATAGAGCCGCTCTCCGGCCAAATCGATCGATGAGACCTGAACTTGAAGACGAATTGGAATAGGATGCAAGCGTGAGAGCCGGTTGCAAAAGATGACCGCGACTTCTCCCCATCCGCTGCTATTCGCAGCCGATCTGCCAATACCGGCTGTGGGGCGGAAGGCGTTTGTCCGGACTTCTCTCCACGTCGCTTCCGGCGGACGGCCAAATTGTTCAGGCATGATTATTTTTTCCTGTTATCAGCTTGAGCCAGCGCCGCGTCAACTTTGGTCTGTTTTGCTCCCCTCAGTCCGACGCAGCCGGTTCATCGCATGGGTAGCTGCGGCGCGACCAACACCCAGCTGCATTGACCCGTCACGTCAATTAAATGAAGATAGCGATGCGAAGCTCAAGTGCCGGAGCCTTCACATCGAGATCGTTTCGGCCAGCGAATTTTCTCGCCGGTGAGGATGCCTGGGCGCAACACGTTGCGCAATAGCTTCATCATTGACGGGGCGAGCTTGCGCTTGATTGCGGATCAAGTCAGTCGCTTGAAGAACTCCGCATCTCTTTAAGGACTGGCTTTAATTGTTTCCTTGAACTTGCAACCTCGAGCTTTTCGGAATTGTGCCCTGGGAATTGGTCGAGAAGAACAACATTGAGCAGTGACCGATGGACCTGAATCCGGCCGTTGTAATTTATAAATCCGAGTTTGCGAAAGCGGTTCATGAAGAAGCTGACGCGGGAGCGGGTGGTGCCGATCATTTCAGCGAGCGTCTCTTGCGAGATGGGCGGGATGCTGATGTCCCTTTCCCCCTCCTTGCCGAATTCGGCCATCAAGACCAGAACCCGTGCGAGCCGCTTCTCGCTGGAGTTGAAAAGCTGATCCACCAGGTCGGCTTGAGTGCGCATGCTGCGCGCCAACATGAATTTCAGGAACAGGTCGGCAAAAAGCGGCTCTTCGTTCATGACGTGAGCCATCTCTTCCCGCGTGATTTTGAGTGCCGCGCAGGAATTGACGGCCGAGGCAGTGTAAAGACGCAGCCCGGGAATGGAAGCCAACGATTCTTCTCCGACAAAGTCTCCCTGAGAAAGAAGCGTAATGGTTGCTTCTTTGCCGGCCTTCGAGACAACGGTCAGCTTGGCCCGGCCTCTCTGTAGGTAGAAAATTGTGTCCGCAGAATCACCCTGGGAGAAAAAGGTCTGCTTCGCCTCAAATTCGACAATCGTGCGCCCAATCCCGGCTTTCGAAAGAAAGTCAGCAGCATCGAATGTGTCCTTCTCGTTCTCGTTTGTCACGAAACTACCTCGTTGCGACGCCCCGGTTGTGAAGCGATGATGCCCATGAGGGAAGTGCAGGCGGCGGGCGGATAGCAAAAAGCAAATCCGTTGAGCTCGCCGCTTTATCAAAAGGGACCAACTGAACCGAGTTGATCGATTATTTGAAGCCTGCAACGAGCGAATTCGCCGGTGCAAGTGACGCTCGTCATAACTCGCCTCTGTTTATCATCACCCGAAGTGGGAATCGATGTCTGAGCAACATTGCTCATGCTTCGAGAAAGAGCAAGATTTACGGGGGGCAAAGGTAATTAATGTGCAGGAAAGGGACTAGTGAAGACAGGAAAATGAGCGGAGCAATTGAGACCATACGCAAAATCTCTGCCGCATGTACGTTTGTCCTCAAGCAGCCCGCAAACAAAACAAGCGCTTCCACTGCTGAAAGCCCCGGACTCGATGGAGAACATAAATATGACAAGCGCTTTCGGCTTTGCCAGACGGAAGAACCACGATTGTTCCATCGACTCGATTTGCGTGAAGTGCTACCAGACGATTGCGTCCGCCGAAAACGCGAACAAGCTGGCAGCTGAGGAGCAAATCCACATCTGCAACCCATTTGGAGAATTCAACTTTCAGCAAGCTGCAGCCAGTCTACCGTATTCCGGCTCCGTGGCCTTGCGCAAAGAAAAGTCACTTGGCGCCCGTCTGGCGGCCCACCGTTCCTGCCCCGCCTCGGCCTCCGCGGACGAGCGTCACCTCTTCCTGCTGCCGCCAATCGCAGCGGGATCGCTGCACGAGGCCCCTTCATCGAATTCGATGGCCGTTGCGGGTGGAATTGAGCCGCTGCAAAACGACTGAGCGTTCTTGCTCAGACTGCGCTCCGGAAACGATCTAAGGTCTAACTAACTGTGTGCCTCGGTCTGCGCATGCCGTGCGACGCTTGTGCAGATAGAAAAGGTGAGATTCGTGAGGAAAGTCTTTACATTCGTGGCATTTCTGAGTTTGACAAACATTGCCTGGGCGGGAACGGGGCGCGCCGCAACGGAAGATCGTTTGGACCATGCAGGCAAGATTCTGCATGAGATCATGGCCGCGCCGGATGGCGGCATTCCCGAGGAAGTGCTGGATCACGCCAAGTGCATCGCCGTTGTGCCGGATTTACTGAAGGGCGGATTTGTGATTGGCGCTGAAAATGGCAGGGGCGTCGCGACCTGCAGGACAGCCACCGGCTGGAGCGCACCTGCTTTCTTCGCCATCACAGGCGGTAGCTGGGGGCTCCAGATCGGCGTTGAAGGGATCGATCTGGTGATGATCATCCAGAACGACAAAGGGATGCAGCGCTTGATCGACAGCGGTTTTGAACTTGGAGCAGACGCCTCGGCAGCAGCCGGACCGGTTGGCCGTCATGCTTCGGCCGATACGAACTGGAAGCTGGATACCGAGATCCTGACTTACTCGCGGGCCAAAGGCGTCTTTGCCGGTCTTACGCTCAACGGCGCCTCGATTCGCCGCGATGAAGATTCCACCGAAGCCATTTACGGCCATGACTTCTCAACACGCCGCATCCTCAGCGGCGAAGTACCCGCGCCTGCTTCGGCACAGTCGTTCCTTGATGCAGTCAGGAACGCTAAGGCACAGGCCGTTGCCGAGAGGTAGCAGCCTGTTGTGAAGCAGTTCGCGCCTAAGGCGGCCCTCCCCCCCTCCTTAGGCGCTCCTATTTTTGTCGCCGGGACTGAAACATTTGCAGGTTTTAATACTGGAGCGATATTCCAGCGGAATACAAGCGAAAGCAGGCAGCGTGGCCCTCGTCAGCACAAATCTCAACGGACGGCTTTCCTCGGATGTCCAATCATCGAAGATCCCGCCGGTGTCAATGGTTGGGAGTCTTCCCTTGCCGACGCGTATCGCGTTTGTCGGGAACTACCTGCCACGCCAGTGCGGCATCGCCACGTTTACTACGGACCTGTGCAATGCCCTGGCGGCGGAGTTTGGCAGCGATCGGCTCTTTGCTATTCCGGTAAATGACCCTGAATCGGCCTACGATTACCCTCAAGAAGTGCGACTTGAACTTGAGCAGGAAGATCTGGCCTCGTATGAACGAGCTGCCGAGTTTCTCAATTTTAATGGAAACGACCTGGTCTGCATGCAGCATGAATACGGCATTTATGGCGGTGTTGAGGGCCGGCACATTCTTGCCTTGCTTCGCAAATTAAAGATGCCTGTTGTGACCACACTCCATACCGTGCTGCGCGATCCCAATCGGGATCAGCGCATTGTGCTCGAAGAAATCGCACGCCTTTCCGATCGCCTGATCGTGATGAGCGAGCAGGCGGCGCAGTTTCTCCGCGATGTGTACTCGGTTCCTGGCGGCAAGATCGACATCATTCCTCATGGCGTCCCGGATTTCCAGTTCATGGATCCGAATTTCTTCAAGGACCGTTTTGGCGCGGAAGGAAAGTCAGTGCTGCTTACGTTTGGATTGCTTTCGCCCAATAAGGGAATTGAGAACGTGATTCGAGCATTGCCGGCAATTCTAGCGAGGCATCCGAATGTGGTTTACGTTGTGTCGGGAGTGACGCATCCGCATATACGACGGCGCGACGGGGAGAAATACCGCGAGCAATTGTCGACTCTGGCCGAAGAGCTTGGAGTTTCATCGAATCTGATCTTGGTCAATCGGTTCGTCAGCGCTGAGGAACTCGTTGAACATGTTGGAGCGGCAGATATCTACATCACACCCTATCGGCAGGAGGCCCAGATTGTATCGGGGACCCTGGCCATCGCCCTGGGAGCGGGGAAGGCCATCATTTCTACGCCGTACTGGCATGCGAAAGAGTTGCTGGCCGACAACAGGGGTGTGATCGTGCCATTTGAATGTTCTGCTGCGATCGCTGAGGCTGTGGAGCGGCTCCTCGATAACGAGGCTGAACGTCACACAATGCGGAAACGGGCTTATCTGCATTCACGCGAGACCATCTGGCCCAAGACCGCGCAGAAATATATGGCCAGCTTCCAGCGAGCGCGGTTTGAGCGCACCCAACATCCAAGGGCAGCGCACAAGGACGACGTTGCGACGGATGCGATCGATTTTCTGCCGGCATTGAACGCCGATCACCTGGGGAGGCTGACCGACGACACCGGCATACTGCAACACGCGATCTTCAGCGTTCCCAATTCAAACGAAGGCTATACGACCGACGACAATGCACGCGCGCTGGTTGTATCAATTCTTCTGGATGAAGAGTCGGAGAATCAGGCGGCGCCAAGGTATACGAACCTCTCTTATCGGTATTTGGCGTTTCTGTGGCTTGCCTTCAACCGCGATACGGCCAGGTTCAGAAACTTTTTGAGCTATGACCGCAGTTGGCTTGAAGCCGTTGGCTCCGATGACAGCCATGGCCGTGCCTTGTGGGCGCTGGGCAAGGTTTTAGGTCATTCGCGGAATGCCGGCTTACGAGGAGCCGCGGGGAGGCTCTTTGAAGCCGCCGTTCCCGCGACACTCACGTTCACAAGTCCGCGCGCGTGGGCTTACTGCATTCTGGGCATGCAAGCCTATCTGGACCGGTTTCCCGGCGACCGGGTCATCCAAGGCGTTCGCAATGCGCTTGCGAACCGGCTGCTCGATATCTATGAGCGCACGCACTCACCGGCATGGCGGTGGTTTGAAAAGAGCCTGTCCTACTCAAACGCACGCTTGTCGCAGGCGCTCATTCTGGCCGGCTGGCGTAGCAATAACCAACGGATGATCGAAGCTGGAATGGATTCCCTCAAGTGGCTGGTTGCCGAGCAGCATCGCGACGACGGTGAAGTTTTTGTGCCCATCGGATCCAACGGGTTCTTTGTGGAAGGGAATGAAAAGGCTCGCTTCGATCAGCAACCCGTGGAGGCTTGCGCGACCATCTCTGCCTGCCTTGAGGTATACAGGCTCACCGAAGAAGGACTATGGTTTGAAGAGGCGCAGCGGGTATTCCGATGGTTTCTCGGCAAGAACGACTTGCAGGCACCTCTTTACGATGCGTCGACAGGTGGTTGCCGAGACGGTCTTCATCCTGACCGCATCAACGAAAACCAGGGAGCGGAGTCAACGCTCTCCTTTCTGATGGCCCTGCTCGAAATGCGCGAGGCCAAAGTATCAAACGCACGGGAACGGCATCTTGAAATGAGCTCCTCCTCTTGAATAACAATGGCTCGCCGGTTTTATCGGCCGACTTTCGTTCTTCTGAATCTCATGTGGAGACGCAAACGGGGCTTCCTCTTTTTACCCGTTATGCCTTGAATCCGATTCTGACGCAAAGCAACTGGCCTTATCCAATCAACAGCGTCTTTAACGCCGGTGCCGCAAGGCTTGCCGACGGGGAAACCTTGCTACTTTGCCGTGTAGAAGACCGGCGAGGCCTGTCTCACTTGTGCGCGGCGCGTTCAGCGAATGGCATCGACCACTGGCGTATCGATCCACAGCCGACCTTGCCTGCCAATCCGCACGACTATCCTGAAGAGCTGTGGGGAATCGAAGACCCGCGCATCACATATGTTCCGGAACTCGAGCAATATGCCGTCGCTTACACATCCTTTGCGCGCGGCGGTCCCGGCGTCTCCTTGGCAATGACCAAGGATTTCATATCCTTTGAGCGATACGGAGTCATCGCGCAACCGGAGGACAAGGATGCGGCCCTGCTGCCGAGGAGAATTGGCGGTCTTTGGGCACTGATCCACCGCCCCGTCACCACGCTTGGCGCGCATATATGGATCTCCTACTCGCCGGATCTGCGTCATTGGGGCGGCCACAAGATCATGCTCGAGGCTCGGCGCGGCGGATGGTGGGACGCAAACAAGATTGGACTGTGCTCACCGCCGATCGAAACCGAAAAGGGATGGCTCACGATTTACCACGGCGTGCGGCACACGGCATCGGGGAGCATCTATCGGCTGGGCCTGGCACTCTTCGATCTTGATCACCCGGAGATTTGCTTGCAGCGTGGAGACTCGTGGATGTTTGGCCCGGAAGCCGCATATGAGCGCGCAGGTGACGTGAAGGATGTGGTATTTCCGTGCGGCCAGACCATCGGCGATGACGGCGACACCATCAATCTCTACTACGGCGCATCGGATTCGTCGATGGCATTGGCCACCGGGAGCATTCGCGCCTCGCTTGCCTGGCTCGACGCCAACTCGACCCCTTTAGACGACATCACACCACGACGAGGTTCTTTTCCAGATGTCAGGAGTATTTAGTCGTGAACTTCTCAAACAGAACCTGGCCTAAATGGGTTCCGCATTTTGTCTGGTTGCGGCGCGAGTGCCCGCGCTGTAATTCGGTCAAGTTCAAGCAAGCGGAACTGCGCTCGTTCGATGGCCTGCTCGCCATGTTTGCTCTCCGGCCGGTCCGCTGCATGTTTTGCTGGCGCCGCTATTATTGGTTCAGCGTGCATGCTCCGTTGACTCAATAAATTCACGGCTCTCGCAACAGCGGCCGTACCAAGGGTTCGGTCCGGACAACAGGAACTTCTCTGGATGAACGACTTTTCTCGCAGTACGTCACCGGCTGCGTGGGAGGGCTCGAAACATGGCCCATTTCCGCGAGCGGAAAACCTCCGGAAACATGCTCAAACACCAGTGCGTCTAAAGGGCTTTCGCACCTGCTGCGATGTGAGCGGAAAGCTAATGATTTGCGCTCACAGCTAGATCACTCCCTGAGCGAAAAACGGTGGCAGACCGCGCCCCGCGTGTTGGTCAATGTTTACAAATCCAGTCCACTTGGACGAAAAACCGGCCTCGCTGCAAATTGAGTCGGGGCCGCTTCCTGCAATTTAAGTTGACGCGAAGCCGACCATTCGTCAAGTTGGATAGCCTTCCAATGGAAGTCAGTGAACACCAGCCCGTTTTTCCATTCCCTATCCCGTCGTCAAGGTGAAAATTCGCTGTCGTTGCATTGGTAGTTGCTTTTACCTATGCGAAAGGCACAATTCCGCCCAGGCTGCGAAGCCTTCTCGCAATTCGGAATCCACCGTGTTCGTGCGGGGTTTACTGCCTTTCGAAAACAAATACATTCGGGTCGCTTCTGTCCGGTACATGGATGGTCATCGTCAAGGTGTTTCTTTCGGCGGAGATGCTGATCTCCTGCGTATCTACTACTTTCCCGCCGACTTTGTCCGTTAGTGCTATTGTCCTTTCGTCTCGCCTTTGCGCCAACGACACGATCGTTCTCCCGGAACCCGTATTCGGATAGTCCTTGCGATGGTTCATTCCTGACACTGCGCGACGGAACAAGAGTACCAATATGCCGCCGGGGCCGAGCACGAATGGCGAAAGCGCTGCGCCAGTTTAAAGTATGATCTGTTGGCTGTTTGAGCCATACCAGTCATCGCTTATTCCTGTTGCTCATTCCGGTCCTGCGCACCGAAACGATTTGGCAGGGAACATGCAGAGGTGAGAAGCACGCTGTGGTGTGTATGGGGGTTTCGATGGGGTCAGTATTTCAAGACTTGCGCTATGCAGCGCGCCAATTGCGTAAATCGCCTGGGTTCACGCTCACCGCCATACTTACACTGGCATTCGGTATCGGGGCTACCACCGCCATTTTCTCGATTGTCGAGGGAGTATTGCTGCGGCCCTTAACGTTTTCCGATCCAACCAAGCTCGTCACACTCGGCGATACCCTTGAAGGCGTAGACTATGGTGGCGACGCGCCTGGCGTCACAGCGCCTGGTGTTCTCACGTACATCCGCGAGACCCACGCATTTTCCAGCATGGGTGGCTACACGCCTTCCAGCTATGAACTTTCTGGTGCAGGCGACCCAGCACAGATCAACGCGTCCCGGCTAACGGCCACCATGTTTCCCACACTCGGCGTCTCGCCATTGATGGGCCGCACTTTTACGCAACGGGAAGATGAAAGCAGCCAGCAAGTCGCCGTGCTCAGCTACCAAACGTGGCGCAGTCGCTTCCATGCCGATCCCCACATCCTGGGCCAGAAGATCCTACTCGACCGCAAGCCTTATGAGGTTATAGGCGTTATGCCGCGCGATTTCGAGTTCCCTTTGGTTCCAGGCCATCTAAACCGCAGCGAACTTTGGGTGCCCATGAGCTTTACTCAGGTTGAACTTGTCCAGGGTGTGGGCGCATGGTCGTACTATCTTGTCGGGCGTCTCCCTTTCGGCATGCTACCCGAACAAGCCCAGCAGGATGCCCTTGGTGCGGCGCGCGAAATCATGCGCAAATTTCCTCCTGCACTCTCCGCCCGTCGCATTCATCCAACCGTCCGGCCGCTGGAAGAGTCGACGGTAGCACAGGGCCGCCCGCTGGTCCGCATGCTCTTCCTCGCGGTCACCGTGGTTCTCTTTATTGCATGCGCCAACCTTGCAGGATTGTTGTTGGTGCGTGTCATCCGCCGTCGGCGCGAAATCTCAGTGCGCCTGGCGCTCGGTGCCAGCCGTGCAGTTGTTCTGCGCCACTCTCTTGCTGAGGCAATGCTGCTTAACATTGGCGGCGGGCTGTTGGGACTTGCACTCGCCGGCATCGCACTGCGCATTGGCATTAGTTTTCTCCCGGAGACGCTTCCGCGCGTCGGTTCCATCTCACTTGACTGGAAGGTCGTTGCCTTTTCTCTGTGTTTAGCTCTCCTGACTGGCCTGCTGTGCGGTCTCATTCCTACCTTTGCCGCGTCACGCACAAGCGTAAACGATGCCCTGAAGGAAGGCGGCCGCACTGGTACCGCGGGCGGCGGACATGCACGTTTGCGCTCTGCTCTTGTGGTCGCAGAGCTCGCTGTTGCCTTGGTTCTGCTCACCGCCTCGGGCCTTCTGCTGCGCAGCTTCCAGAAAATGCGCTCCGTCGATCTCGGCTTTCATGCCGATCACACGCTGACTGCTTCCTACAGCCTACCTCGTCAGCAGTACTCCACTCAGGCCGCCATTGATGCATTCAACTTGGCGCTGCGCTCCAGGCTCGAGCAGTTGCCCGGCGTGCAGGCAGAAGGAGTTACTACGTCTCTGCCCGCGTCAGGGCAAGATAGCCGTGCCACCTTTGCCCCGGAGGGTTACATCCCTCCCAAGGGAGCCGGGTTGAATCTGGCTTGGGTATGCCAGTTAATGGGAAACTACTTCCAGGCGCAGGGAGTCCCCATCATTCGAGGCCGCGACTTCACGCCTGCCGACGACGCCGCGGGAGCGCCGCTCGTTGTCATTGTCAATCGCACAATCGCCGAACATTACTGGCCCGGCCAGGACCCCATTGGCAAACGTTTGCACCGCGGCCCTGTTGAAGCGACTTTACCCTGGCTCACTGTCGTGGGAGAAATTGGTGACGTTAAGCAACTCGCGGCCGATGCGCCCACAGCCAACCAGTTCTACCAACCGGCCAGCCAGGTCAAGGTCGCAGTGGGTCCATTCGCAACCGCCGCATTCCGCAGCGGGAATGCAGGCACAATTGTGCTTCGCTCAAAGCTTCCGCCCGAGCAGATGGCTGATTCATTGCGCTCTGTAGTTCGCTCCATCGATCCGCAACTCCCGCTCACCGATATCGAATCCATGGAGCATGTGGTGGCAGAAGGCCAAGCCTCGCGCCGCTTCAACACAGTGCTCATCTCCAGCTTTGCCGCGGCAGCCGTCTTGCTTGCCGTGCTTGGCATTTACAGCGTCATCGCCTTTTCCGCCGCGACACGGACCCAGGAGATGGCCATTCGTCTGGCGCTCGGCTCTCAGCGCTCCAGCGTCATGCGCCTCGTTCTTATCTCTGGCGTCAAACTTGGATTGGCCGGTTGTGGCATTGGAGCCATTGCTGCCGTCTTCGCCACCCGCCTGCTGCGCTCGATGCTCTTTCAGGTCGATCCACTGGACCCGTCAGTAATCGCGCTCGCTGCCATTTCCATTCTTCTGCTCGCACTTACAGCTTCGATCATCCCGGCCCATCGCGCAGCTTCAGTAGATCCCGCGGAGGCGCTAAGAACGGAATAGTCGGCTCCGGCGTCCAATTGAGTTACCGACACCGCCCTCTCTAGCTGCTTGTGAATTCACTTGTGTTAGCCGGTATTGGACAAAAGACAGCTATTACTGCTGGGGCACCATCGAAAAGTGCTTCTTAGTAGAATCCGCAGGACGGGATCAATCGCGAGACAACCCAATGGGATCAGACCTGATAGCCGCCCAGCGTTCACAAATCCAATCCACCTTGCCGTAAAACCGGCTTCGCTGCAAATTGGATCGGGGTAGCTTCCAGCAAATCCAAGTTGACGCGAAGGCGACTTTACAGACAAGTGGATCATTGACTCCTCAGTGACAAGGCACCGCCAGGGCCAAAACCATGCGCGGCTGTTGCTCAACTTGTTATTGACGAGTGGGCGGCAATACTCCCGGAATCCAAACTCTGGCAGGATTCTAAAAGGGCATGTTTCAAAAGGGGTGCTGAACATCGATCTGCGGCGACAACCTTTTGAAACGGGCAAATCCCTTCAATATCCACCATTGCGGTTCGGAAAAGCTTTGCAAATCATGCCTTCTATCTCGCTGAAAATGAAAGGTTAATTTGCATGAAACACGCCATTCCAAAAGGTAAGGGTTAAATTACACAGAGAGCGCCGGTTCAGAAGCCGATAGAGAATATCGGATCGGTCGAGCGTGATCAATGATCTCTACGCAGGAGCCAGAGCCTGGCTTCCAAAACCGGGCTTTATTCGCACCACTGTCGACACGGGCAGTTACGACCGCGCGTCTCCTCGTCGTTCAGTCAATCTTGCAGAACTCGCTGTACGCTTATGTCGTTTCGCGGTATCTAAGACTGATCCGGGTGAACTGATTCAAGCGAAAGGCCTACGTCGCACTCTCACTCGAAGACGAATCAGGTCTACTTCCTTACCGGAAGATTTCGGGAAATGCCGCCGGTCCACCCGATAGCTGTGATATAACTCACTCTTCTATCTCCTACCTACAGTGGAGAGCGCTCTCAATCAATGTCCCGATGCACCTGCCATAAGCGCGGCATAGACTCCAGGCATTCCCCAGACATTTTCCGCTGAGCATGCGTGCTTGATGCATCTTGCCGTACGCTCTGGTACAGCTTTTGCGCTGATCTTTGCGATCAGCGCGGTCTGGGTGCGTTTGCTTTGCCTCGATCCACGGAACATTCTCCGACTTTCCAGGAGAGCACTCGAGGTATCTCGGACTATTCAAGCTCTCTCAGTAAACAACGGTTGCATTAGGAAGGAAATGAAAATGAAGCTCAAACAATCACTCTTCACAACCACATTAGCTCTCTTCTTTGGAATTATGCCTCTAAGCGCGCTCCAGTCTTCAGGAACGCAAATGGCCTCCGCAGCGGGCACGGAACACTCAAAGAAGTTCCTTGGTGCTGAAACGCTGAGTCATCCAGGCACGATTGCCGCATTAACCATCAAGCTCGACGAGAGCTTTCGTGCGATGAGCGATGCAAGAAACGCACAGGGTTACGTAGAGAACCAGACCACTCTCAAGGCTCACGAAGCCAGCATCAAGGCCTTGCGGAATGGGCTTCGTCACCATACGCTCTTCGCCGGCAATGCTGAGTACCAATGCGGTGCAAGCGATTCGCAGCAGGATGCCACTCTTCAGTGCGAACAACAGGTAAAGAGCCTGGTTCACGATGTTGCCGAATCCTTCTACACGTTTGAATTGACCGACGATCAACCCAATAATCCGAACATCACTCCCACCATGGATATCGGACCGGCTTATCTCGCGCATCGGGAAGCGCTCAAGAAACTGGCTGACACGATTGGACAGCTTGAGCCAACTATGGCGCAGGCAATGAAGGCGTGCTTCTGATCAGTTGCTGAGAAAGTATGCGCGCAAATCCATGCAATGGTTCCAGAGTGGATCTGAATGCGTCGTCATTTTGACTCCATCGATGGGACGAGGCAGCGATCGATCCAATTGTCGAAGACGTTAGACCGATCAGATCGTACACTGCTTGGTCATTCAATCGCAGAACGAACCCGCGCTGCCGCCGCATCTCAGTGCCCGGCGCCACAACAAGAGGCCCGGCCCGGCGCACAGTGTATGCGCCCTGCAAGGATCCCAGCCTTCATCTGTGGGCCTTTTCTTAACATGCATTGCTTTATTGAAGGAGAGCCATGATTCGAAAAATCGTGTTAGTTGTTCTTTGTCTTTTGATTATCCCAATCACAATCCGTGCTCAGAGCGCAACTGCCTCTCTAAGAGGCGTCGTGACGGATACAACCAAGGCAGTTGTGCCGGACGCTGAAGTTACGATTACGTCGATCGGCACAGCTCAACAGCACGTAGAGCGTACCGACAGCCGCGGGGAGTTCTCCTTCCAAGAGTTGTTCATCGGCGACTACCGGGTCGAGGTACGGTCACCGGGCTTCGCAGTCTGGGCCGACTCGCGGATACATCTCGACGTCGGGAATCAATCGCAGATCGCGGTACAGTTGGTTCCCGCCGCCACCCAGCAGACAATTGAGGTGACCGCCGAAGCTGCTGGATTGCAAACCAATGAGATGGCCCAGGGCGCGGTAGTGAGCGAGAGTGAGATTGCCAACCTGCCACTGAACGGGCGCAACTTCTCCCAGTTGGGCATTCTTCAGCCTGGAGTGCGTCCAACCTCCTCGGGATTGACGGTGCAGAACACTTTCCGGCGCATTGGACAGAATTATGAAGTCAACG
>PLTV01000249.1:0-127 GCA_003164635.1 Acidobacteriaceae bacterium | reverse complement strand
CCACGACCGCGCCGGCTGAGTTCGGTGGAACCGACGGCGGCATCACCACGATCGTCACCCGCTCGGGAACGAATCAGATCCACGGAACGCTGTACGAGTTCCTGCGCAACGACGTGCTCAATGCCAA
>PLTV01000096.1 GCA_003164635.1 Acidobacteriaceae bacterium | reverse complement strand
AAGACGTCGGAGACCGCGAACGTTCTCCCGCCTCCGCTCGTGCTCCATCTCGTTCTGCTCGAATAACGGGCTATTCGGAAGTAACTCTTTCGGCATCGGGAGAGCTGGCGTGGCTCAGAGAATGTTCATGCGGCTCGAGGAGGTCGGCCAGGGGCGGGAGGCGGGTAGGCAACTTTGCGTGCGGATCATGCTGGCTTCTGTTCACCTTCGCTGACTTTGATCTGCATGTGTATTCTGCCCCTTGCTGGACACTGGGGATGGTCACCTATCCTTAATGTTGACGCACCGATTGGTGAACGATTGGCCGCCCCGACCAACTACTTCAATTACTTTACCGAGATCGAGGAGCGCTTCCAGCAGCGCCGCGGAGCTATTCTGCTGCTCTCCACGCTCGACTGGGCTCTTATCGAAACCTGGCGCGACGCCGGTATTCCACTCGACGCTGTCCTGCGCGGCATCGACGCGGCCTTTGACAAGTACGAGGCCCGCCAGAAGAAAGGCCGCATGCGCAAAGTCAACGGACTCGCCTGGTGCGCACAAGCCGTAATGGAAGCCGCCGAAGAGCTCCGCGAAGCCGCCGCCGGCACTGCGACCTCCTCTGCCGCCGAGCCGCGAGAATCGGGCTTCGAACACGATCGCGTCGCCGCACATCTCGATGCCGCCGCGGCAGCCCTTGAGACCGCAACCGTCGCCGCGGAAGCATGCGTCGCCACATCCATCCGTCTGCGCGCGTTGGCCGCCGCTGTTCGCGGAGATCCCGGCGCATCCGACGCCGACGCCGCTGCCGCTCGGAATCTTGAAGCCCTCGAACGCACCCTCACCGTCATCGAAGAGAGACTCTTTGCAGCCCTCACCGCCGCCGCCCCTGAAGACCTGCTCACCAGCCTGAAAGAGCACGCGGCCCACGAACTCGCGCCCTACCGCAGCCGCATGGGCGTCGTCCAACTGCGCCAGGTCGAGCAGCAGTTTGAGCGCAAGCAGTTGCTGGTCCACTACAACCTTCCGCGCCTCAGCCTTTTCTACATGAGCCAGCAATGACGCCACCAAGACCCAGGAAGAAGAGTCGCAACGCGCACGATCCTGATGCGAGCGAGAAACGAGCGTCTGCCCCACCGCTGGTGACGGGCGCCCCATCCTTGCGCCTTTCTTCTGGCGCAAGGGCGGGAAGCCACCAATCCCAGAGCGCTCAAGCGCCGTCCGCCCCACCGCAGGTGGTTGAAAAGCCCGTTTACGGCGGCGCGTTTCTCACGCACACCGAAGGCAAAGCCGTTTTCTTCCCGTTGGCACTACCCGGTGAGCAAGTCCACATCCGCGTCACGCAAAGCAAGTCCGGCTACTCCACCGCCGAACTCACGAAGATAGTCACACCGTCGCCGCAACGTGTCGCGCCGCGTTGTCCACACTTCGGTCCATGCGGAGGCTGCCACTACCAACACACGGGTTACGCGAACCAGCTGGCCTTCAAAGATGCCATCCTGCGCGAAACGTTGGAGCGCACCGGCGTTCGCCCGCCGGACGACATCGCAATCCTCTCGGCAGATCCATGGGCCTACCGCAATCGCATCCGCCTCGCCTTCGATATAGAAGGACGCCTCGGCTATCGCGGCCGCAAATCCCACGCCGTCGTCGCAATTCGGGAGTGTCCCATTGCCGCACCGCTGCTGCTCTCCGCTGCCGAAGCCGCCGCAAATCTCCTTCAGCGCGTCCCCGCAAATCTGCGCCCACATGAACTCCAGCTCTTCTGCAATCGGGACGAGTCCGCGCTCCTCGCGACGTTTTTCTCCGCAGACAACTCCGAAATCCACCTCGACCGCCTGGCCCAGTCTCTCAACGAACGCATCCCCGCACTCCAAAGCGCGCAACTCGCCGCCGGGGGCCGTCCCGGCCACCCTCCCCGCACACTTGCCCGCTGGGGCGCCGACTCCCTCACCTATTGCGCGGCTGATTTCAACTTCCGCGTAGATCACGGCGCCTTTTTCCAGGTGAATCGCTGGCTTGTCGACCACCTGGTCGAAGCCGTCACCGCAAATCAACAGGGAAGGCTTGCCTGGGACCTTTTTGCCGGCGTGGGCCTCTTTGCACGCAAACTCGCTGCAAGCTTCGATCGCGTTGTTGCCGTCGAGTCCGCACCGCCCGCTGTGGAAGCGCTCGAACATAATCTAAGGGACACTTCCGCCGAGTCCGTCCGCACTACCACCCTCGACTTCCTGCGGCAAGCCCCTGAAGACGATCGCCCCGACCTCATCGTTGTCGACCCGCCGCGCACCGGCCTGGGCGCCGACGTCACCGCCCTTCTCGCCGACTGCGCCGCGCCCGAGCTGGTCTACGTCTCATGCGATCCTGCCACACTCGCACGCGACCTCCGCGCACTGCTGTCGACCGGCTACGCGCTCCGCTCCGTCACACTCGCCGACCTCTTTCCGCAAACCTTCCACATCGAGACCATCGTCCACCTGCAGCGCTACTGACCTGCGCACGCCTACGCTCCATTTCGAGAATCCCCCATTACCGGAATTTCCCGAATGCCAAAACATTGTCGTGTGCGCTTCAATACGCGTGCTTCGGCCCTGCTTGGATTACGCTTGGCTCATTGACGAGCCTCGCCGCTCCTTGAACTTCTTCCGGCCATTTCCACGGCCTTCCCCGGATCCAATTCATGATGCATGCCAGCCGGATCCTTCCAATTCGGTTCAAGCCCCGGTGCGATGCTCGCCACGCCGCCCGCTACGCAGCTCAATCCCATCCCGCTGTTCCACGCGGCGTGGCTCTTTGCCGGTGGAATCACCCTTGCTCACTTTTTCTGGCTTCGCCCGAGTCTCGTTCTCGTTGCGCTCAGTCTTGTCGCCGCACTCTCGATCCTGGCGGCCTTCCGCGCCCAGCGCATCGCCTGGCTGCCACTCGTCATCCTCTGGTCGTTGCTGGGCTCCTGGTGCGCCGAAATGCAGCCCCGCCCGGCCCTCGCACAACCCCTCGCTTCCCTTTCCGACGGCCTGCTCCGCACTGTTGAGGGAACCGTCATCGATGCCAGTCCGCTGCGCAGCGAAATTGTCCAGAATCTCAACAACCCTGCCCCAACCGAGCAGCCGTCGCAACATATCGATCTACGCCTCTCCACGCTGGAACAAGTGACCGACGCCGCCGATCGGCAGTCTCCGATTTCCGGTACGGTCCGGATGACCATCCGGTTGCCGCTCCCCGATCCATCCGGGCCGCTGCCGCTCCCACCCTTCCATTGCGGAGATCGAATCCGCGCCCTCGCCCGTTTGCGCGAGCCCGAGACCTATCACGATGCCGGCGTCTGGAGCCGCGAAGACTTTCTCGTCGATCAGGGAATTACCGCCTTGGCAACCTTGGACGTCGACCAGGTGGTACCGCTCGGCCCATCCGCTCCGTCCTGGCCCTGCCGGATCAGCGTCTGGCAACATGCCGCCGCAAGCCGCCTGCTGGCACTGCCGCTCGCCATGCGTAGGCTGCCCGCGTCGCTGCGCATTTCGTCTGACGATGCGGTCATGCTCTCAGCCATGGTGGCCGGCGACCGGACCTATCTCACACATTCTCTCCGCGTCGGCTTCGAGCGCACCGGCTCGTTCCATATGCTCGTCGTGTCAGGCTTCCACATGGCCATTGTTGCCGGATGCATCTTCTGGCTCGCACGGCGCATGCGTCTGCCACGCGTCCCGGCAACGCTCGTTACCATTGCCGCTTCATTCGCTTATGCGCTCTTCACCGGTTTTGCCACTCCCGTGCAGCGCTCGCTGTGGATGGTGACGCTTTACTTGCTTGGCCGCCTTGTCTACCGCGACCGCAGCCCGCTCAACACCATTGGATTTGCCGCCCTCTGTCTTCTCGCCGTCAGCCCACGCAGCCTTTTCGATGCGAGCCTGCAAATGACTCTTCTCGCGGTCGCGGCCATTGCGGGCATTGCCACGCCGATTCTCCAAAACTCCATCCATCCTTACCTGCTCGCTTCTCGCGAGCTCAACCTCACCGCCATCGACGTAAAACTACCTGCAAAGCAAGCGCAATTCCGCGAGACCATGCGGATCTTCGTTGCGGTATTCGAATCCACTCCCTTGCATCGCTTAGCGCGCGGTTTCATCCCCGCGGCCGTCGGGCTTTTCCTTCGCCTGGTGGAGCTGATTGTCGTCTCCTGTGTCATCGAGCTGGCCATGACTCTTCCAATGGCAATCTACTTTCACCGCATTACGCTCTTCGCGCTTCCAGTCAATCTCTTCATTCTGCCTCTGCTTGCGGTTCTTATGCCGCTCGCCCTCCTGACACTCGCAACTGCGCTTCTCGCGCCCTCAGCGGCCGTCGTCCCCGCCGCCCTCACCGCGATTCCGCTTCACTTCGGAATCTGGCTTGTCCATCTCTTCGGCTCCATCGTCTTGGCCGACATGCGCACAGCCATGCCGATCTGGCAACAGTCGACCGCCTTCTGCGTATTGTTTGTCGCTGCTATCGCCCTCGCGCGGAGAGCCCACACGCGCTTCTGCTGGACCGCACTGGCCCTCGCTGCGGCGTCTGCCGTCGCGCCGCGGCCCATTCAGCATCCACAGAGTGCCTTGTTTCTTGAGGCCATAGACGTCGGGCAGGGCGATTCACTACTCGTGATCACTCCTGATGGAAAAACTCTGCTTGTCGACGGCGGAGGTTTCGGCGGAGGCCCAGCGCAGGCCCCGCAGGATTTCGACATTGGCGAAGAGGTCGTCTCGCCTGCGCTCTGGGCGCGCGGCATAAGCCATCTCGATGCCGTAGCACTGACTCATGCCCACTCTGACCACATGGGCGGCCTGCCCGCGGTCCTGCGCAATTTTCATCCGGATGAACTGTGGGTCGGCAACAACCCACGCTTCGGAGCTTACAATGATCTGCTCAATGAAGCCGCCACTCTCCACGTGCGCTTCCGCTCTTTCCGAGCCGGTGACGCACTCGCCTTTGGCGAAGCCCAAATTGCAGTTCTTGCGCCATTTCCCGACTACGAACCCGGACCCGAGCCCAAAAACAACGACTCGCTGGTTCTGCACATTAACTACGGCGTCACATCCATCCTCCTTGAAGGTGATGCCGAAGGTCCGCTTGAAGATGCGATGCTCAACGAACGAGGCCTTGCGAGCACGCTGCTCAAGGTCGGTCACCATGGCAGCGTCACTTCCACGCGGCCTGAGTTTCTCGCCAGGGTTGCGCCGCAGTGGGCCGTCATCTCCTGCGGACTGCACAACCGCTACGGCCATCCGCGCCCCGAGGTTCTTCAAGCGCTTCAGGGAGCAAACGTTCGCACGTTCTCGACAGATATCACCGGTGCCGCTTGTTTTCGTCTCGACGGCAAGTTCGTCACCCCCGATCCGGCCTGCGGAA
>PLTV01000085.1 GCA_003164635.1 Acidobacteriaceae bacterium | reverse complement strand
CAACTGTTGACGGAGAGTTTACTTCTGTCAGGATTAGGCGGCGCATCGGGGCTGCTGCTGGGCTTTCTGGGGCGCAACTTGATTCCGCGCCTGATTGAAGACACCCTGCAGCCATCGGGGATGCGCATCGATTTCGATTGGCGCGTGGTGGCATTCACGCTTGCTGTGTCGCTGGCGGCAGGGATCCTGTTTGGCGTGGCGCCGGCATGGCGGGCTATGCATGCGGATTCGAGTCATTCGCTCAAAGGCGCGGGCACTGCGTCGCAAGGACGGCAGAAGATGCTGCTGGGCAAAGGGCTGGTGCTGGTGCAGATTGCGCTGGCTGCCATTCTGCTGGTGGGCGCGGGGTCATTTGTGCGCACGCTGGTGGAACTGAGCCGAACACCCCTGGGATTCCGCTCGGACCATCTGTTGCTCTTCCAGTTGAACCCTCCGCAGGCCCGCTATACCGAGGCGCAGGTCGCGACGATGTACAAACAACTGGAAGAGAAGTTCGCCGCGATTCCCGGCGTTCGCTCGGTGTCGATGAGCAACATTGCGATCATCGGCGACGGGCATTCGGGTTCGACATTTCACGTGCTGGGCGCGCCCCCGGATAGGGAAGAAGTTCGCGTGCAGACGAATACGGTGGGAAGCGATTTCTTTCGTACGATGGGAATTCCGATTGTGCGCGGGCGCGCATTCAACGCATCGGACACGGCGACTTCACCCAAAGTGGCCGTTGTGAACCGCGCACTGGCAAAGCAATTTTTCCCCGGACAGGATGCGCTTGGGAAGATTTTTGAAAGCGATCCGGAAGATATTGAAGGTCCGGTGGAAATCATAGGCATTTGCCCGGACACACGCTACGCCGACATTCGCAGTGAGACGCCGGCGACATTCTACGTCGACTATCGGCAGAAGCCAGGCGCGGGCCGGATGGTCTTCGAGATGCAAACCGAAGGCGAGCCGGCGAGTGTCTTGAGCGCGGCGCGGGCGGCGGTTGCAACGCTTGACGCGAATTTACCGCTGACAGACGTCCGCACGATGCAGCAACAGGTGGCTTCAACCACACGGGAAGAGCGGATGTTCGCGGAGCTGACCAGCGGCTTTGGGTTGTTGGCGCTGGTGCTTGCCTCCGTAGGGATTTACGGAATCATGGCGTACGCAGTGGCGGGACGAACGAGCGAGATCGGGATTCGTATGGCGCTTGGTGCGCAGCCGCGGCAGGTGCGCGGCATGATTCTGCGCGAGAGCACAACGCTGACGATTGCGGGCATTGTTGTCGGCGTGAGTGCGGCGCTGCTGCTGATGCGCCTGGTGAAGTCGATGCTCTATGGAATCCAGGCAGGCGATCCGCTCACTCTCGCGGGCGGCGTCGCGGTTCTGGTGAGTGTGGCGCTGGCGGCAAGCTGGATTCCGGCGCGGCGCGCCGCGCGGATTCAGCCTATGGAGGCGCTGCGACACGAATAAGGCAGGGAACAGGGATTGGATGATCGGTGGTCGGGAATCAGTGGGGGTGGGATGAGTTGGAATTCAATTCTTGTGCGGACGGTTTCACGCATGCGGTCGTGGATGCAGGCGATGGCAGGGCGCGCGCAGGTGGAGAGCGAGATGGATGCGGAGCTGATGTCGCATCTCGACTTGCTGACCGCGGAGTTGATGCGAGCGGGTATTGAACCGAAAGAAGCGGCGCGGCGAGCGCGAATTGCGATGGGGGGATTGATGACGCACAAGGAAGAAATGCGGGCTGCGCTGGGGCTTCGCCCATGGGATGAGTTTGTGACGGATCTGCGCTTCGGCTTGCGGCTACTGCGCAAGAGTGCGGGATTCACGGCCATCGCGGCCACTTCGCTGGCGCTGGCTATCGGCGCGAATACTTCGATTTTCTCGGTGGCAAAAAGTCTTCTGTACGACCGGCTGCATGTCGATCATCCCGAACAGTTGCGGTTAATTCGGTGGAAGATGGACCCCCAGAGTGCTGTTCATGACATGTGGGGTGAGTTCGAGCCGGCTCCGGATGGAAGTGGAATGCTGGGTCCGATCTTGTCGTATCCCGTTTACGCCAACATGCGCGCACACAACCAGGTGATGCAGGACCTGTTCGCGTTCAAAGAAGACAGTATGAACGCTACGCTGCATGGGACCGCGCGCCGCGTGGACGTATCGATGGTATCGGGAAATTTTTATTCCGGCGTGGGTGTGCGTCCGCAGCTTGGGCGCGCGATTCAGCAGTCGGATGACGCGATTCCCGGCGCGGGCACGGTTGCGGTGATCAGCGACGAAGAGTGGACGCGCGATTTTGGCCGCTCAGCCTCAGTGCTGGGGCAGACGATCACCGTGAATCAGCAGGCGTTGACCATTGTCGGCGTGAATCCACGCGGGTTTACAGGCGCAAAGCATGTGCAGGCATCTCCGGATATTTTTGTGCCGCTGAGTTTGCAGCCGATGATCGATCCGAAAGGAAGTGAAGCTTCGCTGCTTACAGACAGCCAGCTTTGGTGGGTCAACGTAATGGGCCGGCTCAAACCAGGTGTCACCGACCAGCAGGCAACGGCGGCGCTCGATGTACAGCTGGCTGCGGCCACGTGGGCGACGTTGCCAGTAAAACCGACGGAAACACTTCCGCGGTTGATTCTCGACAGAGGCGACCGCGGTCTCAACTTTGCGGGCCAGCAATACAAGGAGCCGGTTTTTGTGTTGATGACCCTCACTGGCTTTGTGCTGCTGCTGGCTTGCGCCAACGTCGCGAACCTGCTGCTGGCACGCGGCGCGCAACGGCAGCGGGAAATGAGCGTGCGGCTGGCTATGGGCGCGGGGCGCAGCCGCGTGTTGCGCCAGTTGCTCACAGAGAGCTTGCTGCTTGCGGCCATCGGCGGAGCCGGCGGTCTCGTCCTCGGCTATTTCGGTCGCAGTATTTTGCCGAACATGCTTTCGAACGCATGGGAGCAAGGCCCGATCCAGGTTCCGATGGATTGGGGTGTGTTTGCTTTCGCGACCGTCATCACTCTGCTCACCGGCCTTCTGTTTGGGCTCGCGCCCGCATGGAGCGCGTCGCGTGCGGAGGTGACCAGCAGCCTGAAGGAGAGTGCACAGAGTACGACCCGGCGGCGCAAAGGGCTCAGTGGCAAGGCGCTTGTCGGATTTCAAATTGCGTTGTCAACGTTGCTGGTTGTGGGCGCGGGTCTTTTTCTGCGCACCGTTCTGGCGCTCAATTCAGTCAACGTTGGATTCCGTACCGACCACCTGGTCTTGTTCGAAGTGGACCCTCCTGAGAAGCGTTACGACCACGGCAAAGATGTGCAACTGCATCGGCGGCTGGAACAGGACTTCGCGGCTTTGCCGGGCGTGGAAGGCGCGACTCCGATCAACAACCCGTACATTTCCGACGGCCTTTCGAACAGCGACTTTATTCCTGAAGGCGCCGCAGATGATGGCCACCATAGCGGCGCGGAAGATTTCAATATCACGGGGAACACCTTCTTCCAGACGTTTGGCATTCCCATCATTGCCGGACGCGGTTTCGGCGCGCAGGACACGGCGAGCTCGCAGAAGGTGGCTGTCATCAACCAGGCGCTGGCGAAAAAGCGTTTCCCGAATGCCAACCCGGTGGGCAAACGTTTCCGCACAGACGGCGCGGCCACCGAATGGTATGAAATTGTGGGCGTCTGCGGCGATACGCATTACGCCAAGCTGCGCGAAACGGCGCCCCCGCAATTCTTTGTGTCGTATGTTCAACAGAAGGGTGTGGGCGGCATGACGTACGCGGTGCGCACACAGATGCCGGTCAGCAAGATTGCTCCCGCATTACGCGGAGTGGTGCAGAAAGCAGACCGCGATTTGCCGATTGTCGACCTGCGCACGCAGCAGGAGCAGATCGATGCGAACATGCAGATGGAGCGCACATTTGCTGCGCTGACGTCAGGGTTTGGCGTCCTCGCGCTGGCGTTGGCGTGCGTGGGCATCTACGGCATCATGGCGTACTCGGTGGCGAATCGCCGCAATGAGATTGGAATTCGCATGGCGCTGGGCGCGCAACCGGGCCAGGTGCGCGGCATGATTCTGCGCGAGAGTACATGGCTCGCGCTGGCGGGAATCGTCGTGGGCGTGGGCGGAGCGTTGTTGCTGACGCGACTGGTGCGCACGATGCTCTATGGGATTGAAGCAAACGATCCGGCTACGATTGCGGCGGGTTGCTGCCTTCTGCTGCTGGTGGCGCTGGGGGCGAGTTGGATTCCGGCGCGCCGCGCGGCACGGGTGCAGCCGATGGATGCGCTGCGACACGAATGATGCAGAGAACAGTAAACAGGGACTAAGGGACTGAGGTATTTGGAAACAGGGGATGAGAGGTTATGAGCTTGCGCGCACACCTGGCGAGGATGGTTACTCCACCGAAGGCGTGGGCTCGGGGCGTGGCGCGGCGAAAGCAATTGGAGCGCGAAATGGAGACGGAACTGACGTTCCATCTCGAATGGCTTACGGCGAAGTTCGCGCGCGAAGGCTACGGAGAAGAGGAAGCATCGCGGCGTGCGCGGATTGCGATGGGAGGGGCGATGACGCACAAAGAAGAGATGAGGGCTTCGCTGGGACTGCGTTGGTCAGATGAATTGTGGGCCGACCTGCGTTACGCGGCAAGGATGTTGCGCAAAAGCCCCGGCTTCACGCTGGTGGCGGCTCTGTCGCTGGCGTTGGCCATCGGCGCAAATACAACCATCTTTTCTGTCGCGAAGCAGGTCCTTTTCGAGCGCCTGGCCGTGGATCACGCCGCGGATTTGCGTCTGCTGTCGTGGACCGGCTCCAAGGACCACGTAGCAGTCCACCACATTCATGGAGACTACAATCCACTGCCCGGCGGACTGATGTCCAGCGCCGCCTTCTCTTATCCCGCGTATGTTGCACTGCGCGCGCAAAGCCATGTGCTTGGCGACCTGCTTGCGTTCGAGAGCACCTACATGAACGCCACGATCCACATGCAGGCGCAGCGTGTGCAGGTTGAGATGGTATCGGGCAACTACTATTCGGTTCTCGGGGTGCAGGCGCAACGTGGCCGTACGATCCAGGCTTCCGACGAGCAAGGGCCAGGAACGGGGGCTGTTGTCGTGATCAGCGATGGCCTGTGGGAACGGGCGTTCAATCGCTCGCCATCCGTCATCGGGGAAATGGTCAAGGTCAACGATGCACCGCTCACGATCATCGGTGTGAACCCGCCAGGCTTTACGGGAGCAAAGGACGTACAACAATCGCCGCAGCTTTTCATCCCCATGTCGATGCAGCCGCTGGTTCGTCCGATGACGGTGAAGGCGGCGCGACTCGCCAGTACTGGGCAGCCGTATCCAGACGCGCTTTCAGATCCGGATTTGTGGTGGGTCAACATCATGGGCCGCACGCAGGCAGGGATGAGCGATTCCACGGCCCAGGCCACGTTGGACGGCGAGCTCGGAGCCATGGTCCGCACCACGATGCGGGTGCGCACGGGCGAAGACATTCCGCGGATGAAGTTGCGCGACGGGAGCCGTGGCCTGTTTGAAAAGGAAGAGTTTTATGCAAAGCCCATGGCCGTGCTCATGACGCTGGTTGGCTTTGTGTTGTTGCTCGCCTGCGCCAACGTGGCTAACCTGATGCTGGCCCGCGGCGCGCAGCGGCAGCGCGAGATGAGTGTGCGCCTGGCACTCGGCGCGGGACGCGGCCGCATTCTAAGGCAGATGCTGGTGGAAGGGCTGCTGCTGGCTTCCCTCGGTGGGGCAGGAGGTTTGCTGATGGGCTACCTCGGCCGCAACATCATCCCCGCTATGACGACGGCTGCATGGGACAACAGCGACTTTCACATTCACTTCGACTGGCTGGTCTTTGCATTCACTGCCGCCGTCACGCTGCTTACGGGCCTGTTATTCGGGCTGGCGCCGGCACTCTCTGCGGCTCGCGCCGAGGTCACGCACGGGCTAAAAGAAACTACGCAAACCACCACGCGGCGCCGCAAGGGAATGGGCGGAAAAGCGCTCGTCGGCTTTCAGATCGCACTCTCCACGCTGCTGGTGATTGGCGCCGGGCTGTTTCTGCGCACACTCGCCGGGTTGAACTCAGTGCCGGCGGGCTTTCGTACCGATCACCTTCTGCTCTCGGAGATCGACCCGCCGGCAAATCGCTACCCGGCCGGCAAAGATATTCAGATGCACCAGCGGCTTGAGCAGGCTCTGGCTGCGATTCCCGGTGTTGAATCGGTGGCGCCGGCAATGGATTCGTATCTCTCCAACGACTCCTCGTCCACTGACTTTCTGCCCGAAGGCGAGCCCTACAACAAAGAAAAGCGTCAGGAAGAAAACTACAACGCCGTCGGGGTTCGCTTCTTCGAGACGCTTGGCATTCCCATCATCGCCGGCCGGTCTTTCGGCGCGCAGGATACGGCGACTTCGATGCCGGTTGGAATCATCAACCAGAAGCTGGCGCGCACCCGTTTTCCGGGGCAAAATCCTATTGGCAAAACGTTCTCAATCAATGCGCACGATTCCGACGGACATAGCGGCAGGCTGGTCGCAGACTGGATCGAGATTGTGGGAGTTTGCGGCGATACGCGCTATGCGAATTTGCGCGATGAGCCACCGCCGCAATTCTTCCTGCCCTACGTGCAACAGAGCGAGGTGGGCGGGATGGACTACGAGATCCACACGCGGCTGGCGCCCGACGCGATTGCGCCATTGCTGAGGCGGGTTGTGCAGCAGGTCGACCCCGACCTGCCTATCTCCTATGTGCGCACCCAGCAACAGCAGATCGATGCCGATCTGCAGAACGAGCGCATCTTCGTCACGCTCACTTCAGGCTTCGGCGTACTGGCATTGGCGCTGGCGTGCGTGGGCATCTACGGGATCATGGCGTATTCGGTGGCGAATCGGAAGAATGAAATCGGTATTCGCATGGCGCTGGGTGCGCAACCCGGCCAGGTGCGCGGCATGATTCTGCGCGAGAGCACATGGATCGCCGGCGCGGGCATCGTTGCCGGACTGCTGGCTGCTGTGGCGCTTACGCGGCTGGTGAAATCGATGCTCTATGGCATCCAGCCCAACGATCCGGCAACGCTTGGTGGCGGAGTGTTGATCCTGCTGGCTGTAGCGCTGGCGGCCAGTTGGATCCCCGCCAGGCGTGCTTCGCGCGTGCAGCCGATGGATGCGCTGCGGCACGAGTAAAGCGAGGAATGAGCGATCAGAGGACAGAGACAAAGATCGTTGCTTGGTTATGCCCCGTCCGCGCTCAGGCGATTACGGGCAGGGTCGGCATGGCGCCTTGCTCTTTGGCTTCGCTCACCACAGCATCGAGATTGCTGAGGACATCGGCAACAGCCACGGTGTAGATCTCGCGCTGCGAGTCGTA
>PLTV01000391.1:84419-91821 GCA_003164635.1 Acidobacteriaceae bacterium | reverse complement strand
ATCGGCGAAGAAGAAGATTCGCACCTTGGCGACTTCATTGAAGATCGCCAGGCTGTCTCTCCGTCAGAAGCCGTGATCAGCGTCAACCTGAAGGAGTACACCTCACAGGTCCTCCGGACTCTTACCCCTCGGGAAGAACGTGTTATCAAGATGCGATTCGGTCTTGAAGACGGCTCCGAGCATACGCTGGAAGAAGTGGGTCAGAGCTTCCAGGTCACGCGCGAGCGCATCCGCCAGATTGAAGCCAAGGCACTGCGCAAGCTGCGTCATCCTTCGCGCAGCCGCCGTCTCAAGGCGTTTGTCGAAGGCGTAAAAGAAATGTAGTTGATTCAATTTCGGGTTTGGCTGATGTAGGGCCGCAAAGAGCCGCAGCTTTGGAAGGAGCTGCGGCTCTTCTGTTTTTTCGTTCGCAGGCGCACCTACTCCAGCCGCAACGCCGCCATCGGATCGACACGCGTGGCGCGCCGAGCCGGAATCCACGTTGCAATCAAGGCCACCAGTGTCAGCAGCAAAGGCGTTGCGACGAACACCACCGGATCCATGGCCTTCACGCCGAAGAGAAAGCTGGCCAGAAAACGCGTGAGCCACAACGCGCCGCCGATGCCGATCACCACGCCAATCAGCGCCAGCGCCATTCCTTGCCCAATCACCATGCGGCGCAAATGGCTGGCCTGCGCGCCCAGCGCCATCCGGATTCCAAGCTCCTGCGTTCGCTGCTCCACCGAGTACGAGAGAATGCCGTACACACCAATTGCCGCCATCAATAGACCCGCCGCACCAAAAATCGTCAGCAGCAGCATGTTGAATCGCTGGCTCGCCGTGTTGCGCGATTCCAGCTCGTCCACGGTGCGAATGTGCGCAATCGGCAGGCCGCCGCTCGCGTCACGCAGCGCCGTCGTAATCGACGTGACCAGTGCGTGCGGCTCGTGCGTGCTGCGCACCACCCAGTAAAGCGGCGCGACGCGTGAGTTCAAAGCAGTCTCTAAATCGGGCATCTGCGCAAGCGGGATGAACATCATGGGTTCTGGATCGCGATTGAGGCCTTGGTCGTGCGTATTTCCTACAATGCCGATCACCTGCCGCGGTCCTTCAGCAAATGCCGGGCCGGCACCCGGCGCGATTTGAATTCGATCCTTCAACGGATCTGCGCCGTTGGGCCAATAGCGTTTCGCAAAGGCTTCGTTGATGATCACGACCAGGGGCGCTGAGGCGTTATCGCGCTCGGTGAAGCTGCGTCCGCGCCCAAGCGGAATGCGGAATGTCGAAAAGTAGCTCCACGAAATCGAGTAGAAATTCGCGCCGCCCGTGAACGGCGTATTGCCCTTGGGGCGCCCCACCACGTCGAAGACCATGCCGAAACCGCCTTGTAGTGGTAAGCAGTTGCTAACCCCCACATCCTCGACACCCGGAATTGCCATCAACCGGTCGTGTCCGTCGCGAATCACTTGCGCCACCGGTCCCGTGGTCTGAAAACGGTCGCCGCTCATCGACATCGCCATGGTCAGCATGTTGCGCGTCTCAAAGCCCGGCGTGACCGCCTCGATCTTCATGAAGGTGCGAATCAAAAGCGCAGCACCAATCACCAGGATCAACGCCAGCGCCATCTCGCTGATGACAAGGGCCGACCGCAGCTTGCCGCCGCGCAACCCGCCGCCCGCACGGCTGCCGTGCTCGTTCAGCGTGACCACCAGATTCGGGCGCGATGCGCTCCACGCTGGCACCAATCCGAATAGGATTCCCGTGAACACCGACACGCCCAGTGTGAAGAGCAGGATGTTTGTGTCGAGCACGACCGCCGAGCCATCCTCGCCCAGCCGCGGCATTCCGCCCGCATTGATGCTGAGCAAAAGCCGTACGCCGACAAATCCAAGAATCAAGCCGAGCGCTCCGCCTGAGAGCGAGAGCAAAAGACTCTCTGTGAGCAACTGCCGAATAATCTGTCCGCGGCCTGCGCCCAGTGCCGCGCGCGTTGCCAACTCGCGCTTTCGTGAAGAAGCTCGCGCCAGCAGCAGGTTGGCTACGTTCGCGCACGCGATGAGCAGCACCAGCCCCACGGCGCCCAGCAGGATCAGCAGCGGCGTTTTGCTGTCGCCAATCGTCGCCTCCTCCAGCGACATCACACCGAATCCATCTTCCGGCCCCAGAGCATCGTTTCCATAGGTACGGCGGTATTGGTCTGCCGCCAGCCGCAGTTGCGCATTGGCTTGCGTCACGTTCGTTCCCGGCTTCAGCCGCGCTGCCACCGTGAAGAAGTGCGCCATGTCCTGCGAATTCAGATCGAATTGAAATGGAATCCACAGATCTGCCGGCGTGTCCGTAACGAAACCCTTACCGATGACGCCGACAATCATGTAAGGCTGGCCATCAATCTGCATCGTCGAGCCGATCACGTTCTTGTTGCCGCCGTAGCGGCTCTTCCACAACCCGTAATTCAGAACCACAAAGTGCCCACCGTTGGGGCTGTCTTCCTGGGCCGTGAAGGTTCGTCCCAATGCGACTGGCGCGCCGAACATCGCGAAGTAATCGGCACTCACGTGGATGCATTGCACTTGCTCGGGATGATCGCCGCCGGTCAGGTTCAGTCCCGCTCCGCCAAAGTCGTACGCGGCCACATGCGAGAAAATGCTCGTCTGCTGGCGCCAGATGTTGAACTTGGGAATGTTCGCTCCCGGAAAGCTTCCACGCCGCGTGGTGTTCATCAGTTGCATCAGTTGCTGCGGCTCAGGATAAGCGAGCGGCTTCAGCAGAACCGTGTTGATCACCGAAAAGACAGCAGTGTTCACGCCAATGCCAACAGCGATTACGAGGACCGCGATGACGGTGAAACCGGGAGTCTTCGCCAGGGATCGCAGCGCAAAGCGCGCATCGCGCCCAAGATTTTCGAGCCACGGAATCGACCTGTACCGCCATACCGACTCGCGTGTCGTGCGCGGGTTGCCGAACTTCAGCCGCGCCTGGCGCTGGGCCTCTTCCGCACTCAATCCCCGCGCACCATTCGCGTCCCGCTCGTGCGCCAGGTGCGACTCAATCTCTTCAGCGAGCTCTTCATCCTTGCGCGTTCGATTTTTGTAGCGATCAAGATTCATTTTCGACCTCCATCTGTCGGCTCTCGTGAAGGGTACGGGCTTACCCCGTAGTTGAACTCCGGGTTCAAGGCGCGGGTTTTGGCTTTCGGGGGAAACTCTGCTCAGATCCCCTGCAAATGGGAATTCTGAGCGCGCCCTTCTACTCGTTCGCCTCGCCAAGAATCAATCCGATTGCGCGCGTCATCTTGCGCCAGCGGCCGGCCGCCGCGAGCATTTCCTTGCGGCCGCGCGCCGTTAACTTGTAAAACTTGGCCTTGCGGTTGTTCTCGCTCACACCCCATTCGGAAGTTAGCCAGCCGCGATCTTCAAGCCGGTGCAGCGCGGGATAGAGAGAGCCCTGCTCCACCTCGAGCGCGTTCTCCGATGTGCGCTCAATGGCTTCCGCAATGGTGTGACCATGCAAGGGCCCCATCACCAGGGTTCGCAGGATGAGCATGTCCAGCGTGCCCTGGAGAACTTCTCCCGCCTCCGGCGGCCGTTTCATCACCATCATCAGGTCCCTCCACTCGAATGGCTATGCGAGCAAAGCCGAAGCTCCACTCGAATGACTATGGGAACCAGTTATACTCCACTCGAATGGCTATGGGAAGGGGGTTTTTGGGAAAACTGCGATTTTTCTTTGCGCATTTGCAGGGAATTTGTCTGTTTGAGCGCATGCTGGGCTCATGCAACGCTCACCAAATGCACATCCGGATTCGGTGTCAGGAGTGTTCCCGGTCTGTACCTCCCGGGACCCCCCCACCCCTCCCCCTGTTTTGCTGCAAAGCGCTCAAGATACATCGGTTACGTGTGAAAAACAGCGAAAAAGGTGCGATTTTGTGCTTTTCGTTGAAATCGTCGCGAATGAAATGTGGGGAGCGCAGTTCGACGCGGGACGGAAACGCTAAGAAGCCGCCGTCTCCAATGCAGCAATTTCCTCCGTGCTCAACTGCAGGCTGGCGGCTGCGACGTTCTGTTCCAGGTGCGCAACTTGCGACGTTCCGGGAATCGGCAGCATCACCGGCGAGCGCTGCAACAGCCAGGCGAGCGAGATCTGCGCCGTGCTCGCTCCATGGCTCTCCGCGATTAAGCCAAGCTTTGCGGCTGCGGGGTTCTCCGCTTTCAACTGCTTGCCGCCGCCCATGGGATACCACGGCAGAAACGCGATTCCGCGGCTCTCGCAGTATCTGAGCGTCTCTTCATGCCTGCGGTCGCTCAGACTGTATCGATTCTGGACACTGACGACCTTGATGATCTTTTCGGCCGCTTCAATCTCGCCGGGGCTCACTTCGCTGAGGCCGATGTGCCGGATCTTGCCCTGCTCATGCATCTGCTTCAGCGCGCCGAGGGACTCCTCGAGCGGAGTGCGCGGATCGATGCGGTGCAATTGGTAAAGGTCGATGCGCTCCAGCTTGAGCCGACGCAGGCTCATCTCCACGCACTGGATCAGGTAGCCCGCGCGACCCACATATTCCGTTTTAGCCGGCCCTTGCCGCGTGATTCCGCCTTTGGTCGCGATCACCAGGCCGTTCGGATACGGGTAGAGCGCCTCGGCGATCAGCCTTTCGGCAATCTCCGGCCCGTAAGCGTCGGCAGTATCGATCAGGTTGATGCCCAGTTCGACGGCGTGGCGCAGAACGCGGCGCGCTTTGCCCGGATCCTCCGGTTCGCCCCAGGCTCCATCGCCGACAAGGCGCATCGTTCCATACCCGAGCCGGTGCACGGGCAGGTCGCCGTCAATTTGGAAAGTGCCGCTCACCGCGGCGGAAGGCAGTTCGGATCGCATCGTACATGTTAGATGCGAAAGCCCGTTGACCGCGCAGGTACGATTTGCAGCGTTTATGCCGGGAACCCGGTCTTACGGACTTGCGTACCACCAACACCAGCGCAGTATGCTGAAAAGCATTGTTGGACCTCATCCATTGCCAAGGAGAACCCATCATGGGTACCGCAGCTTTCCCGAATCCGCAAGCCATCTTTTACCAGCAGTATGAATCGGTGCGCCGGGATGAGGTAGTCGGCATTCTGCTGGCTCTCTTCCTTGGCGATTTTGGAGCGCACCACTTCTACCTGCGCCGAACAGGCCTGGGAATTCTCTACCTTTGCTTCTTCTGGACGGGTATTCCGGCGATCCTGGGACTGATCGAATGTTTCTTCATGCCGGGACGCGTGCGCGAGTTCAACGCCATTCAGGCCGCAGGCATTGCCGCTACATTGGGGATTCCGATGCCGGGCTGGGGTCAGCCAGTCAACGTGACCGTGAACATGCCGCCAGCCGCCCCGATGGAAGCATCAGCCGTAGCCACCGCACCAGCACAATCCGGCACTTTACTCGCATGCAGTAAGTGCGGCAAGCCCAACCCCGCCGGCGCTCGATTCTGCGCAGGCTGCGGGCAACCGTTCTAGGCAGGTGAGGCCAAGCCGCGTGCTACATGTTCGCGTGGCCGGAGCGCATCGACTCGTTGAACTGAGGTTTGGTGAAATTCAATGCCGCCTCAAGCTTCGCCTGGTACTCTGCGGCGCGCGCCAGCAAGGCTGGAGTGGCTGCTGCAAATTCTCCATCCAATGTCATCAGGCCTTCGCCGCTTTCATGCCCGGCCATCCGCAGCAACTCGGCTTCGGTTGTATTCAGATACTGCGCGTCGCGCGGATCGGCAATCCAAACCGGCTTGCTTTCGCCCAGCGCGCCAGAAAGCCAATAGACTTTGCGCAGCAGGTAGTCGAGCCGCTCAGCGTCGGTGGTCTCTGTGAAGAGAAACCGCTTCTTCCAGCGGCTGTAATAGCGCGTGGTAACCGGAACCGGTTGGCGATTTCCGGATTTCACGAACTCCAACTGGCCGTAATCCACGGTCTTCCGCACTGCGTTGTAGACGAAGCTTTCGGCGAATGGCTGCTCCATGGCCGGAACGATCTCGGCGAAGGTCAGCGTCACGGATGCCGCAAGTTTGGCGTGCAGGTTATGCGTGCCGCCATCGGCCAGGTGCATCTCCCCGTGAACGATATAGGTATCGGCGCCCGAGGTAGACCGGTGCGCCGGCCACTGGAACTGCCCAAATGCTATGGGCAGCCCAGCCATCGTAACGTAGCACTCGGGTCGCGGATTGCGCAGCCGCTTGGCTTGCGCCGCGAGGTGAGCAGTCATGCTGGGCAGTAGTTCGGGTTTGTCGAACTCGAAGCCCTCGCCAAGCTCCAGGCGAAGAGTGTGACCCGCTTCCGCATGCGGCAGGCCAAGCTGGAAGACAGCGGTCGGCTGGCCATGGAAGTCGCTGCCTTCGCTGGCCGAGACCACGACCAGACCTGCCTGTGAGGCTGCGGTTTCGACGGATGAAGTCAGATTCGATTTTGTCGTTGAGTTCGATTGAAGAGTCATTCGCAAAGCATCCTATGTTCGAGGTCCAGTGCATTCCTATTCTACGGGACCGTCGCGACGATCTCCTCGGCCAGGAACGCTCCCCTCGCACTGGTGCAGCTCCCATCTCGGCCAAATGCCGCATTTACAATAAGGAGGTGCCGTCCGCCGTGTCTTCACCCATCATCCTCGCCGAAAACCTGACCAAAGTGTATGCAGCCGGGCGCCTCCTGGTGACGGCGGTACGCGGCGTTTCGCTTTCGATCGAGCCCGGCGAATTTGTCGCAATCGTGGGTCCATCCGGCTCCGGGAAATCGACGCTGTTTTACCTTCTGGGCGGGCTCACGCAGGCAACTTCGGGACGTGTTGTCATTGACGGAGTGGACTTTGCCACGCTGAGTGACGGCGAACGCACGCGGTTGCGCAAGCACCGCATTGGGTTTGTCTTCCAGAAGTTCAACCTGCTCCCTACGCTTACAGCCATGGGAAATATCGAGATCGCCTATGCTGTGAGCGGACGCAAAGAGCCGATGGATCTGAACTATCTTGACCATCTGAGCGGCCTGCTTTCCATCCGTGGCCGGCTCGACCACCGGCCCTCAGAGTTGAGCGGCGGCGAACAGCAGAGGGTGGCCATCGCGCGGGCACTGATCACGCGGCCTGCGATCGTACTCGCGGACGAGCCAACGGGAAATCTTGATACAAAGAACTCCGACGCCGTTTTAGACATGTTGCTGAAATCAAACAGTCTGCTGGGCCAAACAACTTTGATGATTACCCACAATCCTGAGGCCGCATCCATCGCCGGCCGAATACTTTACATGCGCGACGGAGAGATCGTCCGCGAGGAGAAGGGTACGCGCCAATATTCGGCATGAATTGCCGCTTCTCAGATTGAAAGTGGGCTTTTGGAGGCCGAGTTCCCTGGTTTGACCTCCCTTGGACCGCCCGGTATACTCAGGATTGCACCAAGCGGGAGTAGCTCAGT
>PLTV01000391.1:869-84382 GCA_003164635.1 Acidobacteriaceae bacterium | reverse complement strand
CCCGGCCCGCGCCTCCAAACTTTTCTCCCCCCCAAAAAAACTGATCCTCAAACATGTTGGCGAGCCAGCGCACCGTTTGCGAGTGCGGATCCATGTACAGGTTGTCCCTTGACCGCAGACCGACGGTCTCGGTGAATCAACCTCCATGTCGATTGTTGAGTGACGCGCGCCCTTTGGGACCGACCCGCCTTACATGCGAAAATCTGTTCCGCGGTCGATTGGCCGATGGAGGAGCCGTGAAATTCGCCTGGATGTGCGTTGCAATGGTGATTACGGTCGGGCTGGCAACACAAATCAAATCTCAGACAGACCCGGCTTCGCAGGTAGATCCTTTGATCGGAACAAAGACCAACCAGTTCAAAGACAATGGCAATACTGTTCCGGGAGCGACGCGGCCTTTCGGCATGCTTTACTGGAGCCCTGATCCAGCGAACGGAGACTTCTACAGGTACGAAGCGCCCGTGGTTCGCGGCTTTGGCCTCACGCACATCAGCGGTCCAGGCTGCGGCACGCTCGGCGACGCCCCCATGATGGTGATGAAAGGTAAACTCCAGAAGCTTCCGTTCGTTCGCAGCGCTCCAATTCAGTCTGCCTTTCGCCATGAAGACGAAATTGCGGAGCCTGGATATTACGCAGTCAAGCTCGATTCCGGCATCCGCGTGCAGCTGGCAGCGGCCCAGCGCTCGGGGCTGGCCGAGATAGACTTTCCCGACGATGGCGATGTGCACACGCTCTTCGTGGACGCGAGCCGCAACCTCACACGCGTAAACGACGCATCTGTATCCGTCGCGAACGGGCGCATGACTGGTTCCGTGACCAGTGCGGGATTTTGTGGACTCGAAGACACCCATCGGATGTACTTTGCCTTCCAACTTGAAGGCACGCCGCAAGAGCAGGGCACCTTCTCAGAGGCCGGGTTTGCCGGGCCGGGATCGGTGGATGGCGCCCGCACTGGCGGATATGCCGTGTTCCCCGCCAGCACACGAAAGATCCTTGTGAAAGTGGGCATCTCATTTGTGAGCGTGGCCAACGCAGAAGAGAATGCAGCCACGGAGATTCCGAATTGGGATCTGGACGGGCTCCGGTGGGAGGCACGGTCGGAGTGGAATGATAAACTCGGCCACATTCAAGTGAGCGGCGGAAACGCGAACAGCCGGCGCGTTTTCTATTCCGCGCTCTACCACGCGCTGCTGCATCCCTCAATTTTCAGTGACGTCAATGGCCAATACATCGGCTTCGACGAGAAGGTTCACAAGGTTTCGCAGGGACATTTGCAGTATGCGAATTACTCCGGATGGGACATCTATCGCTGCCAGGTTCAGTTGATCGCTATGCTGTTTCCAAAACAGGCGAGTGACATCGCGCAGTCGCTCGTAAACGACGCGGAGCAGGGTGGCGGGTTGCCCATTTGGCCAGTTGCAAACGACGAAAGCAGCGTGATGGTGGGTGATCCTTCCGATCCGATTCTGGCCAGCATTTATGCCTTTGGCGCGCGCGATTTCGATGCGAAGAAGGCACTCGAGTTCATGGTGCGCGGGGCCGACGATTCCGACGCCCACGTAAGGCTTTATCCGGAACGCCCGCATCTCAAAGAACTACTGGCCAGGGGCTATATTGCCGAAAGCGAAGACTCGCAGGGTTCGGCCTCGGTGAGCCTCGAGGACGAGACAGCTGATTTTTCAGTCTCACGAATGGCAACGGCCCTGGGAGACAAGGCAACGGCGGATCGCATGTTGCGACGCTCGGCCAACTGGCGCAAGCTGTTCGATCCTGATACTCGGTACATTCGCCCCCGAATGGCCGACGGTAGCTTCATGCAGAAATTCACGTCGTCGAGCGCGGATGGATTTGTTGAAGGCAACACCGCTCAATATACGTGGATGGTTCCCTTCGATTTGAAGTCCGTAGTCGACGCTGTGGGCGGCCCGGAAGTGGCGAAGACACGGCTCGACAGCTACTTCAGCCAGTACGGAACATGGAATGGCGGACCTTATTTCTACATCAGCAACGAACCGAGTTTCGGAGATCCGTGGATTTATAACTGGACCGGCCACCCGTGGCGCACGCAGGAAGTTGTTCATAAAACGATTGGCGACTTATTTACGGCCACTCCGGACGGATTGCCTGGGAATGACGACCTGGGTGCGACTTCAGCGTGGGTCGTTTTCGCCATGCTTGGCATCTATCCTGAGATTCCAGGCGTCGGAGGAGTTACGCTGAATAGCCCTTCGTTTGAGAGAGCGACCCTCAAGCTGGGTGATAAGTCGTTTGAGATTCTAGCTCCGGGTGCGCCGGACAACATTTATGTCAACAACATCTCGCTCGATGGAAATGCGATTCATAACTGGTGGATAGGATGGGACGAGATGACTAAATCTTCACGCCTGGAATTCAAGCTCGCTGATAAGCCGAACAAAGATCCGGGCGAACTGCCGCCCTCCTATCCTGCGCAGATGAACACGGGCGCTGTGAGACAGAACGGTCCCGACTCCTATCTGCAACCGTTGGTTGCCGACGGCACGCTGGCTGGTGCGGTCACGCTGGTGTCTGACAAAATCAACACCATATATGTGAAGGCATCTGGATATCGCGACCTTACGTCGAGAGCACCCATGGCGTCGAATGACTTGTTCTGGATCGCGTCCACATCGAAGCCTATGACAGTAACGGCCTTCATGATGCTTGTGGATGAGGGAAAGATCAATGTGAATGACCCCGTCGAAAAGTATCTTACTGAGTTCAAGGGCCAGTTAGTCAAGACGAAGTCGAACGATACCGCAAATCCGGGACCAACAGGATCAAAGAATCTGGAATTGGTCCCTGCGAGTCACCCCATCCTTGTGCGCGAGATTTTGAGTCACACCAGCGGGCTTCCCTTCAAGTCAGCGGCACAGCCGGGAGCCTTGGATACGTTGCCACTGAAAGAAGCGGTGAAGAGTTTCGCTGCGGAGCCGCTGAACTTTCAGCCCGGCACTGCATACGCATATTCGAATGAGGGCATTAATACCGCGGCACGCATTATTGAAGTTGTGACCGGCATGCCCTACGAAAAATTCATGCAGCAGAGGCTCTTCACGCCACTGGGCATGACCGACACCACCTTCTGGCCGAATGCGGAACAGATACAGAGACTGGCTAAAACTTATAAGGTGGATCCGAAAACGAAGGAACTCAAAGAGATCCCAATCAACCAACTGACTTATCCTCTGGATGATCGCACGCATCGATATCCCATGCCAGCGGGCGGAATATTCTCGACGGCAGAAGACGTAGCGAAGTTTTGCCGAATGATTTTGAACGGCGGCGCCATCGACGGGAGAAGATACATTTCTGTCCAGGCTTTACATACGATGACGAGCGAGCAGAATAGCGGACTGGGCGGATCGAGTTATGGATTTGGCTGGGGTGTGTCGAAGACCGGCTTCGGCCACGGCGGCGCGTTTCGCAATGCGATGGAGATTGACACCGTGAAGGGCCGCATTCTCATCTTCATGGTGCAACAGGACGGCCCCTGGGGCACGAGTGCGGGAGACGCTATTACTCCTACGTTAGAGAAGATTGCAGACGACTTGGTTGCGGGCGGCGATTGAAGTTCGGTTCACACAGATCCTTGGCTGAAATGATCAGCTCAAGAGGGGCCCAATCGAGATGGGCGCCATGCAAAGGGTTATTCAAGACACGCGAAAGATGACCACCGTGTCCGCCGGAACTTCGACTGCATCTCTGTTGGGGCGGAACGGAGTGCCAGAACTGAGAATCAGTTCACTCTTCGCTGCAATTCGAAACGTGTGCATGGTCTCGCCGAGATTGCAGAAAAGTGTCACGCTCCCGCGCTCCATTGAAAAGCACTTGTTCTGTTCGTCAACATGCACACGGGTGTTTCCCGGTTCATCGTTATTGAGCGCGGGGGTTGATCGGCGCAGTTGAATTAATGCGCGATACCAGGCGAGCATTCCTGCGTGCTCACTGCTATCCAATTCGTGCCAGTTCAGCTTCGAGCGCTCGAAGGTTTCTCGCTTTTCTGGATTGGGGATCAGATCGGGACTCCAGCCAAATGCGGCAAACTCTTTCTTGCGGCCCTCAGCCACAAGGCGCGCAAGCTCCCGGTCTTCGTGGTCGGCAAAGTACTGAAAGGGAGATGAAGCAGCCCATTCCTCGCCTTGAAAAATCATCGGGATGAATGGGCTCATCAAGACGATCGCGGCCGCGATCTTTGCGCGATTGAATCCGATCACTTCATGCAAACGATCGCCGACCGCGCGATTTCCCACCTGATCGTGGTTCTGAATGTAGCCAAGGAATCTGTGTTGCGGCACGTGCGCTGCGGATTTGCCGTGAAATCGTTTGCGGTAATTTGAATAAACGCCGTCATAGACGAAGGTTTGCTCGAGGGCCTTCTTCAGATGACTGAGAGTGCCGAAATCGGCAAAATATCCACCGGCAGGTTCGTGCTGCAGTACCGCAAACAACGCGTGATGAAAATCGTCGCTCCATTGAGCGTCCATGCCCAGGCCGCCCGCTTTGCGCGGCGTGACGGTGCGCGGGTCATTCAAATCGCTTTCCGCAATGACAGCCAGTTTTTTGCCCAGGCTATTCCCCAGAGTTTCAACCTCGGCAGAAAGTTGTTCGAGAAAATGGATAGCCGACCTGTCGATGAAGGCATGCACGGCGTCGAGCCGCAGACCGTCGATGTGATAATCGCGCAGCCACATCAAAGCGTTATCGCAGAAGAAGCGACGAACCTGGTCTGATTGAGAGTCTTCGAGATTAACTGCTCCGCCCCACGGCGTGCGATGTGCATCCACAAGGTACGGCCCGAACTTCCCGGTGTAATTGCCGTCCGGGCCAAAATGGTTGTACACCACATCCAGCAGCACCGCCAGCCCCTTCAGGTGCGCCGCATCGACGAATCGCTTTAAGGCATCGGGGCCGCCATAAGCCTCGTGCACTGAAAAGAGCGCGACGCCGTCATACCCCCAGCCGTGATGACCGGAGAACGACGCGACCGGCATGAGTTCGACGTGTGTGATGCCCAAGTCAGCCAGGTAATCGAGCTTGCCGATGGCCGAATCGAGCGTTCCTTCAGAAGTGAAGGTGCCCACATGCAGTTCGTAGATAACGCCACTCGCGAGCAGTGCAGGTTGGAACTCAACGGCCTGGGAAGACTTCGGCCATGCGAAAGCTGCTTGATCGTAGACGCGCGATGGTCCATGAACACCCTGTGGTTGCCATTGCGAACGCGGATCTGGATAGCATGCATCGTCTTCATCGAGGACAAAGCAATAATCGCCTCCGGGACCCGCATCTTCCACATCAAGATGCCACCAGCCGCGCGGATCAGGACCGTTCATCGGCAATGAACGACCGTTCACGCGAACCGATATCTTTTTCGGGAGAGGCGCCCAAACTTCAAAACGATGCATTCTCAATCCTCTTCCCGCGTGAGCAATGCAACGGGAAATCGCTGAAGCAGCGATTGCACGCGTATCGAACCGCCTGCGAAGGTCTCGCGCGTCAAGCGGTTGAACCACTTTCCACGCGACAACTCGATTGAGTTCGAAGCCCAGTTTGATCCAAGCTTCAGCGGCAGATGCGGCGCGAATACGGCAACGCGGTCTCCGCGGAGAAACCCGACGAGGTGTTCGCGCTTTGGCCCCTCTGCAAGCACCGGTTGATATGCGGCATCTGCGCCGAACCACTCTGGATGATCGCGCCGAACGCACAACGCAGTGTGTGCAACCCAGAGCTTCGGCGTTCCTGAGTCCATCGACTCCATGATTCTTTCAACGCTCATTCCCGCGCCCAGTTCGCTTAGTATGCGCGAGCGCAGCGCATAGTCGACGGGCCGGCGATTGTCAGGATCGACAAGGCTCAGGTCCCACAATTCGCTTCCCTGATACGTGTCTGGCACGCCTGGGACGGTGTAGCGAAGCAGCGTTTGTGAGAGACCGTTGATTCGTCCCGCGTACAAAATGCGGTTGACGAAGCTCTCCAACTCCGCGATAAACCAGTTCGAATCGAGAATGCGCTCAATGAAAAGGCCAAGGGCCTCTTCATATTCGCGATTTTGTTGCGTCCAGCTAGTTTGTTGTTTGGCCTCGCGCATCGCCTTTTCCATGTACGCTGTGAGCCGGTCCTTGTCGATGGGCCATGCGCCGATCATGGTCTGGTAGAGGAAATACTCCGAATTGCGATCGGGATATTTCCCAGTGCGGAACGGAGCATTGGCCCGAGACCATCGATTGAGTGCGCTTTTCCAGCGAACCGGATTTTCGGAAAGCACTGCCAGGCGAGCGCGCACGTCATCTGCCCGCTTTGTGTCATGAGTCGAGAGGGTGGTCAATGTCGTAGGATGAGCCGCTTGCATCCTGGCACAATACACATGAAACTGCTCGACACTGATTCCGTTTCTTCCCGGCGCACTGCCCACTTCGTTCAATCCGATCAATCGATTGAAACAGTAGAATGCGGTGTCTTCAACGCCCTTTGCCATAACCGGCGAGGTGAACTGCTGAAAGCGCTGCAGGAATTCACTCTCCAATCCGCCGCGCGAGCGCAGCGCCAATACGCTGCCAATAAAGTCTATGAGGCCGGCATCGAGATCGGGCCGGCGCGCTTTTGCGTTGGAAACTGCTTCGTCGATGCGAATGCGGTCTTCATCCGCCACTTCGTCCCGCGCGGGAACAACGTATGTTCGATAAACCGAGAAGCAGGCCGCAATTTCCCTGAGCGCCCTGCGGATTTCTGCACGCGTGTAATCGCGACGATCGCGGTTGTTTTCACACAGCTCGACAAAGAGGCTCGTCAACCGGTTCACATCGCTGCCAAGCGCTTCCTGCTCAACGTTGAGCTTTTTGTCGTGGGCTACAGCATCGAAGTCGACAGGTTCCCCGGTAAACTCGGCGTAAATGGCAGATAGCTCGCTCATTCCCTCGCTTGAGACAAGCAGAGCGTTGCAGACGTTTAGAAAGTCGTACCCGGTCGTGCCTTCAATGGGCCAGTCCTCGCGCAGAAATTCACCGGGTTCTAAAATTTTTTCGCCAACAATCCACGCATCCGGCGCGCCATTTCGGAGTCGCTCAAAGTATTGCTTCGGGTCGCGTAGGCCGTCGGGGTGGTCGACCCGCACTCCATCGAGGACGCCTTTTTTCAGCCAATCCAGAATCCTGCAGTGCGTCGCATCGAAGACGTGTTGCCTTTCCGTGCGCAGACCGATGAGGCTGTTGACATCGAAAAATCGCCGGTATCCAAGCTCCTGGTCCGCGGTCCGCCAGTAAGCGAGCCGATAGAGCTGCTGATTGAGCAAGTTGTCGAGGGCATCAAAATTGCTGTTCAATTCGGCAACCGCCTGATCGATGGCCGTATTGATCTCAGAATTCTCCGCGCACAGGCTTTTCAGCAAGGCGTTGATTACATTTTTGTCGCGATGTCGCGCCAGCCCGACTTCAAGATCGGTGGATTCCGGGGATGGCAAGCGCAAAAAGCTGTCAGCGATAAAGTTCAATGTGTCGCTCTTGGACAGTTCCGCGGCCCGAGTCAGGACGGCGGAAAGAGAGCGAGGGGCAACCGGAAAGATATTCTCGGCGTAGCGAATCCTGAATCGTTCGCCCTCGTGTTCGAGCTTGATTTCTCCCGCTTCCAGAATGCGCCCGTATTGATCTCCCAGCACTGGCAGTAAGATCTTGTTCTGCAGCTTGGCCTCGGAAGAATTCCAATCGATATCGAACCAGCTGGCGTACAGGCTTGATGGCCCGTTTTCCAAAACATCCCACCAATAGCGGTTCTTCGGCCCGATCGCCATGTGGTTCGGAACGATATCGAGCACCTGACCCAGGCCGAGCTCCGCCAATCGTTGGCAGAAGCGCTGGTGACCCTCCTCGCCGCCCAATTCATCGTTCACCCGCTCGTGGTCGACCACGTCATACCCGTGCATGCTTCCGGCGACGGCTTGCAGGTAGGGGGAACAGTAAACGTGAGAAATGCCGAGGGTTTTCAGGTAGGCCGCCGCATTGGCCGCGTCATCAAATGTAAAGTTTTTATGGAGTTGGAGACGGTACGTGGATGATGGGATTCGTCGCATAGGCCTCGTGCGCAACGTTAACCACCGCCCTGCGCCTTGGTTGTTAGAGTAGGAGACTGGTGGTAAAGGTTGCAGGAGGAGGGTGCTTTGGGCCCAAATCTGCGATATTCGAGTACTTTTGCTGGACGGTCGTCCTGCGCGCCGGGAGTCGGCACCGAATCGAAAAATGTGCCCGTTCACCAGGCCCAGGCATTGCGGTGTCGCTGAAGCACCAGATTTCTGGAATGCGAATTGCCCTCAGGGCATTCGCTATGCCTTAATTGCAGATGCGCGGGATTACGCATCGAACTCAATCGGAGAAGCACAGCGTGAAGAAGCTGGCAAGCGCCTCGGATCCGTTGTGGTACAAAGACGCTGTCATTTATGAATTGCATGTTCGTGCCTTCGCTGATTCCAATGGCGATGGCATTGGGGATTTTCCGGGCCTTTTATCGCGGCTCGATTACCTTCAGGATCTCGGAATCACCTGCATCTGGCTCCTGCCGTTTTTCCCGTCGCCGCTGCGGGACGACGGGTACGATATTGCGAATTACGTCGATGTCAATCCTTCTTACGGCACGCTGAGCGACTTCAAGCAGTTTCTCGACGCGGCACACACCCGCAACATGCAAGTGATGATCGAACTGGTGATTAATCACACCAGCGATCAGCACCCGTGGTTTAGAGCCGCACGGCTGGCGCCACCAGGCTCTCCCGATCGCGAAATGTACGTTTGGTCGTCCACCGATGCCCTCTACAAAGACGCGCGCATTATCTTCACCGATACTGAAAAGTCCAATTGGACCTGGGATGACACCGCCAAAGTCTTCTACTGGCATCGCTTTTTCGCGCATCAGCCCGATCTGAACTTCGACAATCCGCGGGTCCTTGAAGAAGTGCTGAAGGCAATGCGCTTCTGGCTCGACATGGGCGTTGACGCGCTGCGCATGGACGCTATTCCGTATCTGGTGGAGCGCGACGGCACATCGTGCGAGAATTTGCCTGAAACACACGGTGCCATAAAAAAGATTCGCGCGGCTATCGATGCAGACTATGCGAATCGGCTGATCCTGGCTGAAGCCAATCAGTGGCCGGCGGACGTCCGTCCCTATTTCGGCGATGGCGACGAGTGCCATATGGCCTTCCACTTTCCGCTTATGCCGCGAATCTATATGGCCCTCCGTCAGGAAGACCGGCTACCGATCACCGATATCATGGCGCAAACGCCCGACATTCCTGGAAATTGTCAATGGGGCCTGTTTCTGCGCAATCACGACGAATTGACGCTCGAAATGGTGACCAACGACGAGCGCGACTATATGTACTTTGCATATTCCGCTGACCCGCGCATGCGGATCAATGTCGGCATCCGGCGCCGTCTGGCTCCGCTCGTCGACAACAATCGGCGGCGCATCGAGTTGCTGAATTCGCTGCTTCTCAGCTTCCCCGGAACGCCCATTCTCTATTACGGCGACGAGATCGGAATGGGAGACAACATCTATCTGGGCGATCGTAATGGGGTACGCACTCCCATGCAGTGGAACTCGGATCGTAACGCCGGCTTCTCTCGCTGCGACCCGGCCCGGCTTTACTTTCCCGTCGTCATGGACCCCGTCTACGGATACCAGGTCATCAACGTTGAAGCGCAGCTGAGCGATCAATCAAGCCTGTTGCACTGGACGCGCAATATGATTGCTCTGCGCAAGCTTTTCCAGGTTTTTGGCCGGGGATCGCTCAAGTTTCTTAATCCTGAAAATAGAAAGATTCTCGCGTACCTGCGCGAGCTCGATCGTGGCGATGGGACACGCGAGACGGTTCTATGCGTCGCCAATTTGAGCCGCTTTGCTCAGCCTGTCTCGCTGGACCTCTCAGAATATGGCGGGCATGAGGCGGTTGAGATGCTTGGGTATGTTTCTTTCCCGGCCATCACCGAGGCGCCTTATGCGCTTTCCCTGGCTCCGTATTCCTTTTTGTGGCTTGAACTTCAACCGGCAAGCGAGTTGCCGCCCATCGCGGTCAAGCCGCAAGATGCAGGAGCGGAGGCCGAGCTAGCACGGGAAGCCGCGGCGCTGGAGTTGCTGTCGAGTGGGTGGGCCGGGTTCATGGCCGGTCGCGGACCGGAGCTGCTGCAAGGGGCGCTTCCCGAGTGGCTGCCGCAACAACGCTGGTTTGGAGCCAAGACCCGGAAGATCCAATCAGTGCGCGTTGTCGATTGGGTTGAACTTTCTGAGGCGCAGGCGCCGGACGGCACTGCAAAGGGGACGGACATCCGGGGACAAGTTGCGATACGGCTGGCGCTGTTTTTTGTTGAAATTACCTACTCCGTCGGCCCGACTGACACGTATAGTGTTCCACTGGCAGTCAGTAATTCGTTCGATGCTGACCAACAGAGGGTTAACTTTCCGTTGGGCATTCTCGCCACGGTTGCAACACATCTGGGCGAATTTGTTCTATATGATGCGACATTTTGCGCTGACTTCCGCGACGGCATCCTCTCACTCATTGAGCGAAACGCAACGTTAGGCCTTTCGACCACTCCGGGAAACTCCACCGCCGAAGAGAGTCTCAGAAACGAAGTTCAGGCGCAAACAGAAGGCGAGATGAGTCCTTCGGTCGTTGTTCCGCCGTCGCCTGTGCCGATTACAGCGCAACCAGGCGAGGCGGTCGCGCCGGCAAGCCTCGCCCCGACGGATACTGCGCCTCGCGGCTGTCTTGAAGCGCGCGCCTCGAATGCCTTCGACCCTAAGCAAGCCCGGGGGTTGAATTCAAGGGTCGGGTCTGCCGAACAGTCAAACACCTCAATTCTCTATGGCAAGCAACTCATTCTGAAACTTTTCCGTCGAATTCAGCCGGGCGAAAATCCTGACGTCGAAATCGGCCGGTTCCTTACCGAAACCGCACATTTTCAGAGGATTGCTCCGTTCCTCGGCGAGATCAGTCTGACTTCTTCAAAGGGCGAGAAAACTACCGTTGCCATGCTGCAAGGCCTGGTGGCCAATCAGGGCGATGGGTGGCAGTGGTTCCTCGATCAGTTTGAGGGCTATTTTGCGTCGGTCGTGAAGCTTTCTGCGCCGCCGGCAACGGGCGCTCCCAATTTCCTGAACGAGCGAGCCCCACATCGCGAAGCTCTCGAATTGGCGTCCCCTGCATTGGAAGCTGCGGCGTTGCTTGGCAAACGAACGGCAGAAATGCACTTAGCCCTGGCAACACCCACAAACGATCCGGCATTTGGCGCCGAGCCATTTACGTCAGAGGATCTTGCCCGAGAGGCGCAGCGCATCGATGGGCAGATCACATCGACGTTAGAAGCCCTTAAAATCAAGCTGTCAACATTGAAAGACTTGACTGCCGACGATGCCGGATTGCTGCTCTCGCGGCGCATCGATCTGTTTGCGCGCGCGAACGCCATTACCTCGCTTTCAGCGGGAGGACAACGGATTCGAATCCACGGAGATTACCACCTCGGTCAAACGCTGCGCGTGAGCGATAGCCAGGCAGCCGCGACAGACAAATCTCCGTATCGCCTCCAGCCAAAACCGGCCACGGGAGACTTTGTTCTTCTCGATTTCGAGGGCGAACCGGCGCGCCCGTTGTCGGAGCGGCGCCAAAGACAGTCACCCCTTAAGGACGTGGCGGGAATGATTCGCTCGCTTTCGTATGTCGCATTCGCCGGACTTCACCGGTTCTCAAACGTTGGGTCAGACCTGGCAAGCTCATCGACTCAGGAGAATCTTACCGCCTGGGCGACTTTCTGGCAGAATTCGACCTCGTCCGAATTCCTTCGCGCCTATCGCGAAACCATCGCCGCCAATCCTGGACTGCTTCCCGCCCCTGAACAGGCACAGGCCCTGCTTGCCGCATATATGCTTGAGAAAGCCTTGTACGAATTGCTGTACGAACTCAACAATCGGCCCACATGGCTCCGCATCCCACTCGCGGGCATCTTAGCCTTGTAGCTCATCCGCATCAGGAGAACGAAGATGGCGACCACAAACCCAATCCTCGAGAACTCCTTCGCTTCGGCACGGTCCGCTCCGGGCCTGCTCGTCCTGCTCGCTGCAATGGAACCGGAAACGCTTCAAACTGTCCTTTCAACCCTCGCCTCGCTTCCGTCGGCAGAGGGAATGATTGTGGCAACGCCGGACGCGCCCGCCACCGAGTCCTGGCACTCACTCAAGATCATTCCCGTTCCCTCCGCGGTCTCCTCGTGGACGCTCACCGCGGCCGAATTCGTACTTGCCAATCAATTAGCCGAACAGAATGAGGCGCGTGCCATTCTGATCCTCGGACCGGCTTCGGCGTCGCTCCGGCCTTCCGGGCTGCGCGAACTTTCCAACGCGGTTTTGAACACTCCCACCGACCTCGCAATCCCTTGTTACGAAATGCCTCCGCATGCCGGCCTGGTGAACTCCGCCATTCTCTATCCACTCACGCGGGCGCTGTTCGCTTCGCGTGCCCGGTTCCCCCTGGCGATCGATCTCGGCCTTTCACGCCGCATGGCCGAACGCCTCGCCTCGGTCGCGGAGCGTTTGAGTGCTCTCAACCAGAACACATCACTTGTATGGCCGGTAAGCGAGGCGGCTGTTGCGGGTTTCGCTGTCAACGAATTCGATGTGGGACCGCGAGCTCAACCACAGCCGGCCGATCCCGACATCAACGCGATCCTGGCTTCGGTGACTGGTTCGCTCTTTGCAGAAATCGACGCCAAAGCTGCGTTCTGGCAGCGCGCGCGTCAGACGCCCGTGGCTCGTCACCCGATGCAGCCGCCGCAAATCTCAGACGCATCTGCCGATATCACGCCGATGCTCGATACGTTTCGTCTCGCGTACACAAACTTGCGCGAGATCTGGTCGCTGGTATTGCCGCCCAATACGCTCATCGGGCTGAAGAGGCTTTACGCCACAGACGCAACCGCGTTCCAAATGCCCGAGCATCTCTGGGCGCGCATCGTGTACGACTTCGTGCTTGCCTACCGCCTGAGGACCATCAATCGAGGACACCTCCTCGGCGCGCTTATACCGCTTTATCTTGCCTGGGTTGCCAGTCATATCAACATCACTTCCTCAGGAACCGGCGTGGAACAACACATTGAAGCAGTCGCCGGTGCATTCGAGGCAGAAAAACCATATCTGGTCTCGCGATGGCGCTGGCCCGATCGATTCAACCCGTAAACGAAAGCGAGTGTCAAGACCCCGGCGATCGAATGCTCACGGTCAACGACGCAGTTGAATTCGGTAACCGAGAGCCGTTCAACGATTCAAACTCGCCCATGCTTTTTAGACGCAACAGGGAAGTTTTTCTCAAGGAGTCGGTCTCATGCAGAATGCCCTTGCCGCGCTCATGCAATTAACACCCAGCGATCGCTCAGGACCAATCTATCCCGACAACCCGTCGGTCTGGCATCACATGTCCGACGCACTCCACCAATCGCTCTACCGCGTACTGTCATTGCTCATCGCCATCCTGCCTGGCATTCTGGCCTTTTTTGTTGCATTGGCAGTTTTCACCGCGATTGGCATGCTGATCTCCGCCATTCTTCGGCGGGCGCTGGCCTGGACGAAATTTGACGAATACGTCGCAAGAACGAGAGGAAATGCGGATTGGACTCCTGCCACTTCGCCAAGCGCCTTGATCGCACGAGGCTCTTTCTGGATTTGTGTGCTGCTCGGGCTCATCATCGGCGTCTCGGCATTCGACGCCTCCTACGCATCTGCGACGACGCTCCCCATTTCTTTGTTGCCTTACCTCACTCATGCGGTCGGCGGTATCTTCCTGCTGATTGCCGGCACACTGATTGCCCGGTTCCTGGCTCGATCTGTGCTGATCGGCGCGGTGAACGCCCAACTGCAATATGCGCGGTTTCTTTCGCTGGGAGTCAAGTGGCTTGTCCTCGTACTCACCGCCGCAATGGTGCTCGACCATCTTGAGATTGGAGGTGTGGTCGCGGAATTGGCATTCGGTATTCTCTTCGGCGGCATTGTGCTTACACTTTCTCTTGCCATAGGACTTGGCTCGCGCGACCTTGTAAGTCGATCTCTTGAAAGCCACTCAGACAGGGCAGTGGAACATGGAACCATCCCTCCCGAAGACACACCTGCGAACAGCGCCGATTCCATTCGCCATTTCTGATTTGTCGCCGGCAGCGCCTCGGAACTCCAGCGTGTCATGTAGGATTCGAGGTACCGGAATGAAGTAATGGTTTTCAGGCTCGATCGAGTGACACGCGCGCCCAACTCGCCGAATCCCCGTCCCCCCTTGGGGCGAGTATCAAGCGGCTCCACTGCGTTCTCACTCTCGTTGAAGGTCGCGGCAGGCATCGCGCTCGCCGCAGGAATCGTGTACCTGCTCGCGACGAACCCGAGGTCCGGTTCGTGGCAGCAATCCTACGATCCAACAGGCCACTGGTGGCTGTCCACATTCTTCGCCTCTCTTCCGATTGTCATCCTGCTCAGCGCCATGGCCATCTTTCGGCTCAAGGCCCACGTTGCGGCAGTCATTGGGTTGCTCGCTGCGCTTACGATTGCTGTGTATTTATTCCACATGCCGATGCGCCTGGCGCTCACCAGCACCGTTTATGGCGCAGGCTATGGCATCTTCCCCATTTGCTGGATCGTTCTGCCAGTGATTTACCTCTATCAATTGACTGTGAAGACAGGCCGGTTCCGTGCGCTTCAGGAGAGCCTCACCAATATTACCGACGACAGCCGGTTGCAACTGCTGCTGATTGCCTTCGCATTGGGCGCATTCTTTGAAGGAACATCGGGCTTTGGAACACCGGTTGCCGTATGTGGAGCGATTCTGGTCAGCCTCGGATTCAAGCCCATGCAGGCCGCCGGCCTCTCGCTCATTGCAAACACCGCCCCCGTGGCCTTCGGCGCGCTCGGCATTCCCGTCGTGACCCTCTCAGAGGTCACAAGGCTCGACGTGCTTTCACTCACGAAAATGACCGCGCTGATGCTGGTGCCATTTTGCCTGCTGGTCCCCTTCTGGTTGATTCTGGTGTACGCAGGATTTAAGAATATGCTCGAGGTTTGGCCGGCCATTCTTGTTGCCGCCGTCACGTTTGCCGGTACACAATATTGGATGGCGGCCAGTTTTGGGCCTACCCTGGTTGCGATTGTGGCGTCCTCTTCAACGATAGTCGTACTGATTGGTTTTCTGCGCTTCTGGAAGCCGAAGCGGGTGCTCAATGCCAAGGGCGAAGACATTACTCGTTCGAAGCGTCAGAAATTTGACCATACTTCTGCGCAGACATTCAAGGCGTGGCTTCCGTGGCTCGTTCTCAGCATTGTTGTCTTCTTGTGGGGCATCCCTCAGTTCTCGAAGCCTGTCGATCGTGCGACCACAATTTCCATTCCGGTGCAAGGCTTGAACAAAGTTGTGCAGCGCGTGTCTCCCGTAGTACTGAAGCCGACAATCGAAGCTGCTGAGTTCAAGCTGAACTGGGTAACGGCTACCGGCACGGGCATTTTTGTTGCCGCGGTGCTTTCAGGCCTGTTGATGGGCCTCGGACCAAAGGCTTTGCTGCAAACATTCCTTGCCACGTTATTCACCATTCGCTTTACCGTGCTGACCATTGCCGCCATGCTCGCTTTGGGATTCATCACCCGCTACTGTGGTCTGGATGCGGCGATGGGTCTCGCTTTCGCGCGCACCGGTGTGTTGTATCCCTTCTTCGGCACGCTCGTTGGCTGGCTGGGCACAGCGTCCACGGGCTCTGACACGTCTTCGAATGTCCTTTTCGGAAGTTTGCAGAAGCTCACCGCGCGACAGATTGGTGTCTCAGCGGTCCTCATGGCGTCTGCAAACACCACCGGCGGCGTGATGGGCAAGATGATCGCCGCACAAAACATTGTTGTGGCAAGCACGGCAACCGACCAGTACGGCCAGGAGAGCTCGATCCTTCGCTTCGTGTTCTGGCATAGCCTCGCCCTGGCGCTGTTGGCGGCGGGGCTGGTTTTGCTGCTTGCCTACGTTTATCCGTTCCGCCTATTGGTAATTCCCTGAGCTGGTTCGCGTAGCGCGGTCAATAAACTGAATCGCTCCGGCTGCCGGATTAGGATTTGCACTGCGGGAATGCGGTGATGCGGAGTTTTGCAGCCGCATACGGAATCAGGGTGATGGTTTCTTCTGGTGCGTCACTGGCCACCGGGCTCTGCGCAATCGCATCGGCAACTCCATCTTCGGCGCGCCACGCATCTACTCTCCGAGCCTTCACCGACAAACTGACCGGGGCATGCTCTCTCGTAAATGGACCGTCCCCGACAACTGATTCTTGAACGGCGATTGAGTGTCGGTCGGCCGCAGTGTTCAGGCTCAACGCATAATTCCAAGGCGTGGTTGGAAACACCTGCCAATCGGCGGTCATCCCGCGATCGCGCAACTTGACCCAACTCTCGCCAATTCCATACGAGAAGACAAGGGGTCCACGCTCGGCCGCAACAGAATCACGGAACCAGTGAGAGACGCGAGGCGCCATCGGGAATGTCAGTTCCACCCGATCTCCGGCATGCCATACGCGGTCAATAACGGCAAACGCGCCCGGCGCAGGTTCAGCCTCAGCCAGTCCGTTGACAACGATCGTGGTACCCATGGCCCAGGCAGGGATGCGGAAGCGCATAGGGAATCGAAGTTGAACCGCGGGGCGAATCGTAAACCGCACTGTACCGCGAAACGGGTAGTCCGTCTCCTCAATCACCTGGACCGGCGTATCGCGAATGGATGTTGTGACCTCGCTCGGAGCGTACACCGCAGCAACCAGGCCATCTTCCTCAGTGCCCCCGTGCGCGCCGGACAGGAAGAAAAGACTGTTGGCAAATTTCGGCCACCCCTGATGGAAGTTGGCCGTGCAACACCCGAAGTTGGGCTCCAGTCCATACAGATTCGATTCCGGTCCATCCGTCGTCCACGGCTTGTGGTGCAGGCTGCATTCAACCTGGTTGGGCTCCTGGTTGTATTGGTGCGCCCACATGTCGTCTGTGAACGTCCCCGGCAAGGCATTGAATGCCAGACGTTCCAGCTTGTCGCCGAGCGAGGCGTCGCCGATAATAGCAAGGGATTGCTCAAGCGAAAACATGTATTCCACAACCGTACACAGCTCCGATCCCTGCGACGGATCAGTGCCTGCCAGATGCTCGTCGCACGAGAACATTCCGTTTGGCAGGCCGTGGTATTTGTCGAGCTCCGCAATCATCTTGAGAACCGCCGCGCGGTCCTGCGGTTGACCCGAAACCATCGACCATACCGGACCTGCCTTGACTGCTTGCCCGTTGTTGACGCCGTGCGTTGAAAGCGCAAGATCCTTGAGGCCTCCGCCTTCTTCAAGCTTGATGTATTCCGCCGTTATCCGTTGCTTGTATTGGAAATCGGCATACTGCGCCTGCCAATCGTGTCCTTGTTGCTTGAGTAGCTTAGCCAAGTCGATCAGATACGCAGAACCGGTCCGGTTATAAAGCCACAGCACGCTGAGCAGCTCGTCCTGCCACCGGAACTTGCCCCAATCTCGCAGAGGGCGAGTCGGAAGTGCCCGCAACTGGTATCGGAAATAGCGATCCATCAACGGAATCACGCGCGGGTCTCCCGTCAGCTCCTGGTATTGGGTGAGCACCTTCAGCATTACGATGCGCGGCCACCAATCGTCATTCGAAGCCGGCCCAATCATTCCATTCGGCTGCTGATGCTCGAGCGTCCAATTCACATATTTCTGCGCTTTCGCTTTGAGGCCTGCGTCGTCGAGCAGGTACGCCAAAGGGATGAGTCCATCGAGAAAGTAAGGTCCGCGTTCCCACGATTCGCCGGTTCCTCCCAGCCAGCCGCTGTTGGGCCCGACGTCCGCCCAGGTTTCATCCAAATGGCCGCTCAGTCCGCTCGCCTGAATGTGGAGTTGCCGAAGAAGCCATCCCTGCGGGCGAATCGATCCCAAGGGCAGCGGATAGAAGGCGCTCGACGCGAGCGGAGCGCGATTTCGAACTGTCGAAGAAGCCTTCGGCGGTTCCGATGGCCCTGCGGATTGGTTCTGAGATCCGAAAAGCTTCGAAGTCAAAAGGCCCGGCATTGCCATGAGAATGCTGAGCTGACCTACAAATCTGCGACGCGTGGGACCAAATGGAAAGGCTCGGCTCATTCTCGGCTCCCAAAATCAGAACGCTGAAAGCTTCTGCATGGCGACGCCGAAGCCGTTTCGACAACTGCGCCACACCATGCTCTCTTTTCTAGAGTACCTCTGGCGGATCAGTTCAGTGACTGTCTTCGGACCAATGCTAATGGATCGAGATTGCATCACCGAAGTGGTCATGGACGGCACCGCCTGAGTTTGTTTCAATGGTTCTTAAGAGCGGGATTCCGATCAGTTGGCGAGATCTGCCGCACAATCGCAATCGCGAATCCACTCCGCGGTACATCTCTTCTATCGAAGGGTCGTCAAAATGAATTCGCGAAGCGTACGCCTGATCAAGCGTCTCAGCCTTCAGTCTTTCGGTATTCGGCTGACCCTGTCCGTCCTAGTCTTCTTAGCTTTTCTTTTTCCTGCACGCGCGGGGTCTTCCGATGTCTCGAATTCGTCGACTCTCACTGACGCCCAACATGCGACGCTCGCCGTTCAAACTTTGCAGACCTGGTATGTGCCCGCTAGCGGCCTCTATCGAAAGCCCACAGACTGGTGGAATACTGCGAATGCCATCACGGTCCTGGTCGATTATTCCCGGGTCTCGCACACGACGAAGTATCTCGGTGCAGTCGCCAACACCTTTGCCAAGGCGAACAAGACTTATCGCATTCACAATTTTGTGAATGACTCAAACGACGATGAGGGATGGTGGGCCCTGGCGTGGATTGACGCCTACGATCTCACGAAGACAGCGAGTTACCTTCAGATGGCTGAGACCATCTTCGCCGACATGACCAAGCAATGGGAAACCGGGACTTGTGGCGGCGGTGTCTGGTGGAGCAAAGACCTGCAACACTCCGCATACAAAAACGCGGTCACGAACGAACTCTTCCTTGAAATTTCCGCGGGGCTTGCGAATCGCGTCGCCGATCCTGAGAAGAAGGCGCAATATCTTGCCTGGGCTCAGAAGGAATGGCGGTGGTTCAAGGCATCCGGTATGGTCAACGCTGAAAACCTCGTGAACGACGGTCTGAATGCGAAGAACCCTGCCGCGTGTACAAATAATCACCAGACAACCTGGACATATAACCAGGGGGTCGTCCTTGGTGGATTAGTCGAGCTCGCCCAGGCGGATGGCGACTCCTCCCTGTTACCACAGGCCGAGGCGATCGCCCAGGCGACGATTGCCATGCTTGTAACTCCCGGCGGCGTTCTGAACGAGCATCCGGGCGGAGGGCCCGACTTACCGCAATTCAAGGGCGTCTTCATGCGGAACCTGGTAAAGCTTTATCGAGTCGCGCCCCGGCCGGCATACCGTTCGTTTCTTCGCATCAATGCCGACAGCATCTGGCAGAAAGATCAGGGAGAAAATCACAAACTGGGGATGAACTGGCAAGGACCGTTCGATTCCGGAGATGCGACGCGACAAACATCTGCACTCGATGCGCTTATCGCCGCAGTCGAGACGGAACAGCGGTGAGACCTTCCGGGAATCGATTGCTGTGTCGTCTTCCATCACCACTTTTCATGATGTCGCAGTTTCGACGAAACGATGGCGTGCCCGGAGTCGGAGCGCTTACCGTGTCTCCAGCGCCTTCGCACGCTCTGCCGCTGCGTACAAATTGAGCCGCGAATAAACGCCGAACTCCGACCCGGTGTCCAGGAATCCGCCCCCCGGTCCTTCTGTCTCTGTCAAAATCCGGTCGGCTTGCTCCAACGTCAAAGAAGGAAACGCGAAGGTTAAAAGATAGCCCGCTTCATGAGCAAGCTTGCCGACATCTTCCACGGAGTTCTCTTGTTGCGCGTAGACGACTCCAAGATTGTAGGTCTGCGTTTCTCCATAGAAATCCGCATTTGCCGCCGCATTGCTGAATCGGCCGATATCTTCCCGCGCGCATTCGCTGATTTTCTTACCGCATCCGGCCTGTAACGCCGCTGTCAGCTCAGTGCGAGCCGCCGCGAGGGCTGCCCGAAAGTCCCTGATGGTCGAGACACCTCTGACCGTCTGTCCCGCATACTCAGGATCGTTGGCAAGAAGATGAGCTACGTCGTGCATTGCCAGCGCGCGCCCGCCGAGCACGTCCATCGCATAATGGGCGCCCACTATGATCCGATCATTTCCGTATTCAGCTCCGCGCGCAATCATTTGCTGGTAACGTTCAGGCACCATCAGCGCCAGAAGCAAAGCACCCGTATAGCCATACGTCGTGTGGCCGCTGGGGTAACTGGGACTATCAACCAGGTTCATCATCGGACCGCGATTGTATGCGGTATTGTCCGTGCGGACATTGAAGTAGTCCGTCCCTTCAAAGCGAGTAACTGTCGGCTCTGTTTGAAACGGTCGAGAATCTCCGAACTTGTCCGCTCCAGGGCTTCCGGCGGGCAGGTTATAGGCCTTGCCGAACACATCCGTTTGCCCCTGCATCTCGCTCAAAATCTCCGCTGCCGCATCCGAGACCGGCGCAGTCCCGTCCTTGGTCTCATTTGCGAAGAGATATTTTCCCGCATTCGAATGAGAACCCGAAGTCGTCGTCGCGTACGCGATTATCTCTGCGACTGCCTTGGAGATTTCGGTGCAGTGCTTCGCGTCGCTGCAATGTGCACGCGCAAGATAGGCCGCTCCCAGCGTCGTTCCCAGGCCATCGGCAAGATCTGCAAGATTGGCGCCCGTGATGGTTGCGTCTTGTAAAGCCAGCTCTTGCTCCTCGGGAAACGGCAAAAGTGTGGATTGGTGGATGGTGCCCGTTTGGATGCCGCCTGTCACCTTGAGGTTCGCGTCGAGCGCAGCTTTGCCTTCCGGCGAGGTCAAGAGAACCGTCACTGGTGCGAGTCCTCTGAGATCGCCCAGTTCTGCCGCCGATTGTGCGCGTGCCTGAAGCGATAAAAGCGTCCACGAAGAGAAAATGAGAACGAGAAACCTACCACGCATGTGTAACGCCTCCGCTCGCGGGATTCCATCCAAACTGAATGTACCACTCTGCATTCAGAAGAAGAACCGTTTACGCAGCTGAAACGCCGCTACTCGTCTCAGTCGTTTCGTAACGCTACGGTCGGATTCACTTTCGCCGCTCTCCGTGCCGGAATGTAACTCGCCATGACGGCAACGCCTAGCAGCGCGAGCGGTGCCAAAGCAAACGTCACTGGATCGGTTGCGCGCACCCCGAAAAGCATGGTGGAAATCAAGTGAACAAGCCCGAAAGCGCCGGCGACACCCAGCGCCACACCCATAAGCGCCAGCAGCACGCCCTGCGATAACGTCGATCGAATCACATTCGCGCTGGTCGCTCCTAACGCGATGCGAATGCCGATTTCACGTGTGCGTTGAGCTACCGCATACGAGACCACGCCGTAAACTCCAAGAAGCGCGAGAAGCAAAGCCAATGCCGCAAAGCTCACCAGTAGGAACGAGTTGAAGCGCGGCGAAGCCAGCGAATCGGCAAAATATTGATCGAGCGTCTTCACGTGATAAATGGGCAGATTCTTGTCGAGGGAGTCTACTTGCGCCCGCGCTGCTTTCACCACTCCGGCAGGTTCGTTCTCGGTGCGCATTAAGATCGACATGGTGTCGTAAAAGCATTGACTTATTGGTACATAGACCTCTGCCGTAGGGTCCGCAGAAGGACCGTCCTGCTTTGCGTCGTTCACCACGCCGATAATGTCACGCATGGGCGGCTCGCCGGGCCCGTATCCATTCCCGATGCCTGGGCGAACCTGCTTTCCGATCGGGTTCTCGTTGGGAAAGAACTGGCGCACGAATGCCCGATTCACGACCGCGACCGGTATCGATTTCAGATCGTCCTGCGAAGAAAAATCTCGGCCATTCATCAACGCCGTTCCAGATGTCCTGAAGAATCCAGGCGACACAATATTCAGGTCCGCCATTGGCCGGGAGCCCAACGCGAGCGGCTGGCCCCCAATTTCCACGCTCGTACGAATGTGATCTCCGGTGAGCGGCAGATAGGCAGAAGCACTGGCTGAAAGCACTCCGGGGATTGTGCGCATCCGTTCGACAGCTTCCTTGAAGAATTCAGGGATTTGTTTGCTGTCCATGCCTGCCGGCGAGTCCAGCTGAAAAGTCAAAACATGATGCGGATCAAATCCAGGATCGACGCGCGTGAGATGCAGAAAGCTTTGCAACAGCAGAGAAGCGCCCAGAAGCAAAACCACAGCCATAGCAACCTCGCTCACAACAAGCGCCGCGCGCAACCTTCCTTTGTCAGCACTACCTCCCCCGCGCCCTGTCTTCTTCAGCGATTCCGTCAGGTTGACTTTTGACGCCTGCATTGCTGGCGCGAGACCAAAGAGGATGCCTGCCACCAGCGAAACCAGGAACGCAAAGCCGAGAAGAGGTGCATCAAGCCCAATCGACTCCATCCGCGGAATGTCGGGGGGCATAATCCCGACAAGAGACCGCAGCGAGAGGACTGCCAGCAGAAGGCCGAAACCGCCTCCAAGCAGGCTCAGCACAAGACTCTCCGCCAAGAGCTGGCCCGCCACCCGCCCGCGGCTCGCGCCCAGGGCAATGCGTAGCGCAATCTCCTGGTGTCGGCCCGTCGCGCGCACCAGGAGCAGGTTCGCAATGTTGGCGCACACAATAAATAGCACGCAGCAGACCGCCCCCAACAGAACAAACATCGGAGTTCGCAGATCGCCGGTGAGCATTTGTAGTTCTGGAACGAGCTGCGCAGTACGCGGCTTATTCTCCGGATGTTCCTTGTTGAGCTGGCTGACAATCGCAACCATCTCCCCTTCGGCTTGTTGAAGCGAGATCTTCGGCTTCAGCAGAGCGACTACATCCAGATAGTGCGCGCCACGCTGCGCGGTCAGCGCGTTGGCGCCACCTTTCGTATCCATGGCCAATGTCGTCCATAACTCAATGGGTTCAGCCTGTATGGGAAACTGGAACTTCTTCGGCATCACGCCCACCACTGTGCAGCGTTGATCGCCGAGTTGAAGAACGCGGCCCAGGATGGATGTGTCCCCGCCGAAGTCGCGTTGCCAGAGGCCATAACTCAGGATCACCGCATTCGTTCCGCCCGCCGCCGCTAACTCATCTTCCTGCGAAATAAAATTGCGTCCCAACGCGGGTGTCACCCCCAGCAACGAAAACAACTGCGCCGATACACCCGCTCCCTGCAGATGTTCGGGGTCGTGCCCGCCGATCAGCGTGTAATCGCCGGTGCGGAATGCCGCCATCCCCTCAAACGAATGATTCCGCGTGCGCCAGTCGAGAAAATCAAGATACGAGGCGCCGCCGCCACGATGGCTGGAAAGAATCAACGACTCAAGCATAACTAAACGCGCCGCGGTTGGAAAGGGAAGCGGCTTCAGAATCACTGCATCGACCACGCTAAAAAGCGCCGTCGTTGCTCCAATGCCCAGGGCCAGCGTCAGCAGCGCCACAAACGTGAAACTCGGCGCTTTGCGAAGTTGCCTCAGTGCGTAGCGAACATCGCGGCCCACACTATCCAGCGTCAATGCGGCGTCAGCGGCCGTTGTGCGTTCTTTGATTGCCGTAGGATTTCCAAAGCGGACGAGCGCATTGCGCCGCGCTTCTTCCACCGTCATGCCGGCAGCCCGATAGTCATCGATCCGCATGGCCAGATGCGCGCGCAGCTCAGAGTCGATTTCCTTATCGACACGCGCACGCAGGAACAGATTCTTGAGTCGGCGAAAAATCGGCACAGGCCACCTCGACCACCCGCGGCTAAACCCCTAGACGGCTTGGTAAGGAAACTCTATCCCTAGATGAATAGGTGTGTCAAGAATCGAGATCAGTCCAGGAGCACTGTGAGCATCGAAATCGATCCGCCATCGATGCCTTCGACAGGAAAGCTGATTTGATCGGCTGCAGTGCGCGTTCCCAGCACATAAAGCAGAGGCAAGTAGTGATCGGGAGTCGGTACCGCCAGCAATGCCTCACGTCCAAGCTTCTCATCGTACTGCACCAGCGGAGCGCTTTCGCCTGCCAGAAGCAATTCCCGCACCCTACCCTCAAATCGCAATGCCCAGTCGTAAGGCTCAGGTCGATGTTGTCCCCACGCATATGCGTGCAAGTTATGGATCAGGTTCCCGCTTCCGATAATCAACACGCCCTCCTCGCGCAGAGGAGCAAGGCGTCGGCCGATTTCGTAGTGAAAGGCCGCGGGCTGTGTCTCGTCGATGCTAAGTTGCACCACCGGCACGTCCGCATGGGGATACGCATGGCAAAGCACAGACCACGTCCCGTGATCGAGCCCCCAATGCTCGTCTCTCCTTACCGGTAGCGGAGCAAGCAGGCTCTGCACGCGCGAGGCAAGCTCGGGACTTCCCGGCGCCGGATACTGCACGTGATAAAGCTCGGGCGGGAAGCCGCCGAAGTCGTGAATCGTTCGCGGCGCAGTACTCACCGTGATGGCCGCGCCCGGAACGTACCAGTGCGCAGACAGGCAAAGAATTGCTTTCGGGCGTCGCATGGCGTTGCCGAGGCCGGCCCACGCTTCGGTGTAGTGATTTGTGAACAGCGCATTCATTGGATTTCCGTGTCCGAAAAACACGGCTGGCATTCTCTCCGTCATCGCAAACCTCTCCACAGTCCGTGGTTTCGTAAATACGCGGCGGGACTTCAACCATTTTAGCCAACCCCTCCACTGCTGGAATCCCAGTCGATGCGGCTGTTTACCGTCCGTTCATCTTCGTCAGGAAAACTATAGGGTATGAAACTATGCAGTCTTAATCCTTCCCCATTCGTCTTTCTCCCCTTGAGCCGCTCACGAATACAGAAATTTGCCTGCCTTGCATGTTTAGGTTGCGCAACGGTGGCTTGCAGTCTCAACGCGCTCGCAGTGCAGGCGGTCACCACAGTCTGTCCGCGTCCGCTCCCCGGCAGTCTCGTGGAGGAGCCTGCAGACCTTCGCAGCGTCAATGGAGTTCTCGAGACAACGCTATCCGTGCAGAATTCGGTACGGCCCGATGGCTCTGTCCGCTATTGCTATACCGATGACGCAGGTCATCAATCCCCGAACCTTCGTGTGCACCCCGGCGATCTCATCGTTCTTCACCTGAACAACGAGCTCACCGAGCCTAACCTTGGCGTAGCTGCGACTACTCCAATACATCCCCACATCCATCCAATGAATGGCCATGCGTGCTCCAGTGGGGCAATGACCGCAATCTCCACAAACCTTCACTTTCACGGGCTCACCATTCCCCCGGTCTGTCATCAGGACGAGGTCCTCACGACCTCAGTGCAGCCCGGCGATCCGCCCTTCGAATACCGGTTCACAATTCCCCAGGACGAACCGCCCGGTCTGTATTGGTATCACCCACACATCCACGGGTTCGCCAAGCAGCAATTGCTCGGCGGAGCTTCTGGCGCATTGATCGTCGAAGGAATTGAGCGCTCCGAGCCGAGCCTCGGGGGATTGCCCGAACGCGTTTTCATCATCCGCGACCAGGACCTGATGGATCCCGCCGCGCAGCCCGCGAAATCTGAGCCCGTAATCCCAAAATTCCTTGTCGATCGCGACGGGGATGCTGCCAATACGGGCACCGGGTTCGGCAAACCGGCGAAAGATCTCTCCATCAATTTTGTTCCCGTTCCCTATCCCGCCTACCCTCCCGCAATTATCAAGTTGCGCGCGGGTGAGCGACAGTTGTGGCGCGTGCTCAACGCCTCCGCGATCACCTATCTCAACTTGCAAATGCTCATTCTGAACGCACCGCAGCCCCTGGGACTGGTAGCGATAGATGGTGTGCCCATGCACCATATCGATACACAGAGCGCAGGTGCGGATTGGCAGACGCATCTTGGCGTGCCACCCGGCTCCCGCGTCGAATTCATTGTCACTGCTCCCTCAGAAGGTCAATCTGGGCTGCTCGTGACGCGCAGTGTCGATACAGGTCCCGGCGGAGAGAACGATCCCAACCGAATGCTGGCAACAATCGAGGTCCCGCGTGATGCGCCGCAACCCCATTCAAGCCTTCAGCCCGCTTTGCGTCCCACGCCATCAGCGGAGAAGGCATGGTTGGGCGATGTGCAGCCCGTTCGCACGCGGCGTCTTTACTTTTCTGAAAAGCTCGATGATCCCAACGATCCGACAAGCGCAGTTGAGTTCTATCTGACCGTTGACGGGCAGGAACCCAAAATGTTTGAAATGACTTCCGACGTGCCCAATATCGTTACAGAGCAGGGAACTGTTGAAGATTGGATCATTGAAAATCGTTCCCGGGAACTGCACGACTTTCATATCCATCAGCTTCATTTTCTTTTGCTCGAATATCAAGGCCGTTCGCTTCAAGAAAATTTCCTTCGCGATACGGTGAACGTTCCCTACTACGATGGTCATTCGCTTGCTTATCCCAGCGTGCGTCTGCGCATGGATTTTCGCGACCCCAAAACGATCGGAACATTCCTCTATCACTGTCACATTCTCGAACATGAAGATAAGGGCATGATGGGTACGATCCGGGTAGTCTCGCCGTCCGCGAAAACAGATCAGAACGTTGCGCGCAGTTGTGAAAACAATACAGCCGAATCACGATGCTCCAATCTCACTGCGCGTCAATGAAAATCCAGCGAATAAATTGCGCCCCATTGGTACGTTGAAAGTGAATTCATCTCCTGTTAAGAGCCCTTGCGTGTGCTATTCATTTTCTGCGTCTATGGTTCCTCCAGCCGAGGTAATCAACTCGGCCTTCCCCGGAGGACTTCGATGAGTTTCAAGCTTTTCGCACGCAAAGCGCTGAAGGCTGTCAAGAATGGACTGATCTCGATTGCGATGTTCCAGTTCGTTCTTGGCAATGCCTTCGCTGCAGAAACCGCGCAAACCCCATCACGCGACAACTACACGGCGACACCAATCAAGCATGTCATCGTGATTATCGGTGAGAACCGCAGCTTCGATCACGTGTTCGCGACGTATGTTCCGCCCAAATCAACCGAGCACGTCCAAAACTTGCTTTCCGAGGGAATTATCACGGCCGAAGGAAAGCCGGGCGCGAACTGGGCCAAGGCTGCACAAAGCGCCGCCGCCGATAAGAAACCCGATGCATTCCTGCTCAGTCCAGAAAAAAGTTCATTCCCGACCAACAATCTTCCCGCGCCGCTCACCGGTGGGCCGACAGATTCCTATGTTTCGAGTGACAGCCTTAGTCTGGCCCAGGCGTCTGAGAACGGCCTGACCGCAGACGGCTATCAATATCTCGTTTCGGGCGGAACCGGGCAGAAGAGTCATGTGCCCGACGTTCGCATCACCGACGTCGACTCGCTGCCGGCCGGTCCTTTCCAACTCACCAACGGCAAGACCTTTACGTATGACTCGTATGCGGCAAGCCCGGTGCACCGCTTCTATCAAATGTGGCAACAACTCGACTGCAGCATCGATCGCTCCACTGAAGACAATCCTTCTGGTTGCGATGCAGCCCTGTTTCCCTGGGTTGAAACCACCGTGGGCGCGGGTACCAACGGCTTGCCCCAGCCCTCGGAATTCAGCACCGAGTATTCTCCAACGGCCGTTACAACGGGTGAAGGCTCAACCTCGATGGGCTTTTACAACATGCAGAACGGCGATGCTCCCTACTTCAAACAACTCGCCGACACCTACGCCATCAGCGACAACTTCCACCAGTCTGTCAACGGTGGCACCGGTGCAAACCACATCATGTTCGGGCATGCCGATGCCATCTGGTTCAGCGACGGCAAGGGCAATGCGAAGATGCCTCCTGAAAACGTGGAAGTCTACAAGGGCACCAAGAACGCCGGCGTTGTGAATGAAGTCGAAGATCCCAATCCGGCTCCGAAGACGAACAATTGGTATGCGGAAGACGGTTACGGCGGCGGCGCATTCGGATCCTCTGCTTACGGTGGAGGCTCCTATTCGAACTGCGCGGATTCCACGCAGCCTGGCGTAGCTCCCATCCTTAATTACCTCAGCTCCCTCCCGAACCCCATCGACTCTCGCTGCCAAAAGGGGCACTTCTATCTGCTCAACAACTACAACCCCGGCTACTTCGGCAATGGCAACAACGCTTACACCGACAACAACGTCGACAACACACCATTTACCATTCCTCCTTCCTCCGTGCCCAGTATTGGCGACGATCTAATCAAGGCCAACGTGTCCTGGAAGTACTACGGCGATCAGTGGAATAACTATGTTCCCGATCCCTACCAGCTCAACTACGCTGCCATCGGAGCGAAGACTGACGAGTATTGCACCATCTGCAATCCATTCCAGTACGACACCTCTATCATGGCCAACGCAACCGTGCGCAATGCTCACATACAGGACACTGCCAACCTGTACAGTGACATTCAAAGTGGAACCCTTCCAGCGGTCTCCATCGTAAAGCCGAGCGGTCTGGTTGACGGGCATCCCAGTTCTTCGAAACTCGATCTGTTCGAGTCCTTCAGCAAGAAGATCGTTGAGGCGGTTCAGGAGAATCCAACGCTCTGGGCGAGTACCGCAATATTCATCACCGAAGATGAAGGCGGCGGCTACTACGACTCCGGCTACGTGCAGCCGCTCGACTTCTTCGGCGACGGCACCCGCATTGTCTTCATTGCGGTATCTCCATTTGCAAAGCAAGGCCACGTTGCCCACGAGTATGCCGATCACGTGTCGATCGACAAATTCATTGAGGCCAACTGGGGCCTTCCCACCATTACCAACCGCAGCCGCGATAACTTCCCCAACCCTATCGCCTCAACTCAGAACCCATACGTTCCGGTTAATTCTCCGGCTCTCGACGACCTCTTCGGTCTGTTCAACTTCCCCGCGAACTGACTTGAGCTAGCCGCAACGCGCCGGAGCTGCCTAGCTCCGGCGCACTGCCGTTCGCACGCGCAACAAATCTTCGAGGCCGCGTCTCGGTCTCAGATTCCTTGCCGATCCTGGTTTCGAATCCCTGCCGCCTTACTTGATTGTTCCGCATTCATTTACTATGTTCGCGAAAGGTTTCCTGGATCTGGAGCCGATCAGAAGCGTTGATCACCCACATTCAATGGAAGCCGCGATTGCGAAGCCGCGCCGACGCAGCCTGAGCAATCAAGAGCAATTAATTCGCCCAACCCGAATGCGATGTTCCGATCACAAGGGGAAGCAATGAATTCCAAGGCAATACGACTCGCCCTGTCCGTCCTTCTGGTATGTATAGCTCCATCCGTAGCCCAACAGCAAAACCCGACTGATCCCCTCAAGAGCGGATTTGAAAATCCGCCTGAAAGCGCTCGGCCCCGCGTTTGGTGGCACTGGATGAACGGGAACATCACCAAAGAAGGAATCAAACTGGATTTGGAGTGGATGCACCGCATCGGGCTTGGCGGATTTCAGAACTTCGACGCGGCTCTCGATACCCCCCAGGTCGTCGATCATCGTCTTGCTTACATGACCCCGGAGTGGAAAGACGCATTCAAATACGCAACGACTCTCGCCGATCAATTTGGTATGGAAGAAGCCATCGCAGGATCGCCCGGCTGGAGCGAGACCGGTGGTCCCTGGGTTCCCCCAGCGGAAGCGATGAAAAAATATGTATGGAGTGAGATCGAGGTCGAAGGCTCGAAGCCGTTTCACGGAGTTCTGCCGCATCCCCCCTCAAACACCGGAGCCTTCCAGAACCTGCCCAACCATGACTTGCCAGACTATTTGACCGCAGCGGCCGACCCGGTGCACTATGCCGACAGTGCAGTCGTTGCTTATCGGCTTCCCGAAGATGATGTCGCCATCTTCACACTGCATCCCAAGGTGACCACCAGCGCAGCGCCCGATGTTCCGATCGATCCCACCCCGCTCTCCGATGGAGACGATGTCCACGGCATAACGTTTTCCTCCGCTAAGGCGGGTGTTCCGTCCTGGCTGCTTTACGAGTTTGAGAAGCCTGTGCGCATCCAGGCCATCACGTTGCACATGGCCAGTTCTCGCGACGCGATGCAGATCTGCGAGGGCAGCGGCGAAAACGGATGCGATCTCGAAGCCAGCGATGACGGCCAGACCTTTCGAAATGTTGTCCATATCGAAAACGGAGATGTTGGGACCACGACCGCATTCGCTCCTGTAACCGCGCGCTTCTTCCGCATCACGTTCGCAACGAAAGCCCCAGCGCCAGCTTCAGTAGATGTCGCCGAACTCGTGCTTTACACCGGCGCTCGTGTAAACAGATTCGAAGATAAAGCGGCCTTCACAACCATGGACGACCTATACGGGTTGGCCACACCAACCGTGCCGGCGTCTGAGGCTATCGACAAGAATTCGATCGTCGATCTCACCAGCAAAATGCAGCCCGACGGCACCTTGGATTGGACCCCGCCCCCAGGCCGTTGGGTCGTCGTGCGCCTGGGTTACTCTTTGCTCGGCATTCGCAATCACCCCGCAACCCGCGAAGCCACGGGGTTCGAGGTCGACAAGCTCGACGGCCGCTATGTCCGCCATTACATGGACACCTATCTGGATACATACGAGCACACGGTCGGGCCAGACCTCATGGGGAAACGTGGCCTGCGATTCATCATTACGGACAGTTGGGAAGCCGGTCCGCAAAACTGGACTGATAACATGATCGCCCAATTCAAGAAATATCGAGGCTACGATCCAACCCCATGGCTTCCCGTCCTGGCGGGTCATGTCGTCGAGAGCGCAGCGGCCAGTGATCGATTCCTGTGGGACCTGAGAAAAACAATCGCCGACCTCACTTCCGATGAGCATTACGCGCAGGTTGAAGCGTCCATCCATGCTCACAACCTTGGCCATTATGGGGAATCGCATGAATCCGGGCGCGCCTTGATCGCCGACGGCATGGAAGTAAAGAAACTCAACGAGGTTCCCATGTCGGCAATGTGGACCCAGAGGCCCGGCGTCAATAAAGAGACATACGGCTACAACGCCGACGACCGCGAGTCGGCCTCAGTGGCCCATATCTACGGACAAAACCTGGCAGCCGCAGAATCCATGACCGCTTCAGAGGCGCCCTGGGGATGGTCGCCGGCTACGCTCAAGCCCACCGCCGACCAGGAGTTCCTCAACGGCATCAACCGAATCGTCATTCACGAATCGGCCCACCAACCGCTGGTCAACAAAGCGCCTGGACTGACCCTTGGGCCTTATGGTCAATGGTTCAACCGCAATGAGACGTGGGCAGACCAGGCAGGACCCTGGATCGACTATCTAGCCCGAACCAGTTATCTCCTCCAGCAGGGTCATTTTGGCGCGGATCTGCTCTACTTCTATGGCGAAGATTCCAACCTTACCGCAATCTTTGGCGATAAGTCGCCCGACCTGCCCGCGGGTTATGGATTCGATTACATCAACGCCGACGGTCTTATCCACGAACTTACCGTCGCAGACGGGAAAATCACCACAAAGAGCGGAATGAGCTACCGTCTGCTGGGGCTTGACCCCTATAGCCGGCACATGTCTTTACCCGCACTGCGTGCGATTCGTAACCTAGTGGTCGAAGGAGCTGTCATTGTTGGCTCTAAACCAATCGACGATCCGAGTCTTGCCGACGATCAGGCCGAATTCCGAAAGCTCAACGAAGAATTATTTGGCGATGGCTCCGGAATTCACAAAGTGGGTAAGGGCGCTGTCTACGCAGGGCAATCCCCAGCAGAAGCGCTGGCCCTGCTGAAAATCGCACCAGACTTTGATTACACAAAGTCGGAAGGCGACGTTCGCCTGCCCTTTGTTCACCGCAAGCTCAGCGATGGCGATCTCTACTTCGTCGACAACAGGAGTGACTACGATCAAGTCTTCAACGCCAGCTTTCGAATAGGTGGCAAGGCGCCTGAGTTATGGTACGCCGAGACTGGAAAATCAGTTCCCGCCCCATTCACAATTGCCGATGGTCGAACCACCGTTCCCATCAAACTTGGACCGTGGGGTACGGTCTTTGTCGTCTTTCGCAAGACAACCCAGGAGAAGTCCCGCACGCTGCCCTTTGAAACTGAGAAACAACTCATGACTCTGGAAGGCCCGTGGAACGTGGCCTTCCAACCGGAACGAGGTGCTCCCCCTTCCACAACCATGGCAAGCCTTTCCTCGTGGAGCGACAACGCCGATGAAGGCGTCAAGTATTTTTCCGGCACGGGCACTTATACAAAGGATATTGATGCAAAGCCTGAGTGGTTCCGGAGAGCTACGCATCTGTGGCTGAATCTTGGGGAGGTCGACAACCTTGCTCAGGTCATAGTCAATGGCAAGCCGCTCGGCGTCGTTTGGCACAAACCATACCGTGTCGACGTGACAACCGCTTTGAAGCCGGGCAGGAACGAGGTCGCAATCAAGGTGACGAATGCGTGGGTGAATCGGCTCATTGGCGATCAACAGCCGAATGCGAAGCAATACACCTTTACAACCGTAAAGCCCTATAAGGTCAATTCACCTCTGGTGGCATCCGGACTCCTGGGGCCGGTGACTCTTTCTTCTTTTTCGGCAGAGTAACTTGATCGGCCCCGGCGCGATCGTTTGATGGCCAGTTAAGTGAGGGCTTCGCTTCTCGCAGCGATGCCACTGTTGCGTGGATCGATGCAGGTTGGCGACTACGGCAGGTTCAGCGTCCAAATGATAAGCGTGGAAGCATTATCGTCCACCGCTGCAAAAATTGACTCGTCGCTGGTCGACCTTACAGCCAACCCAAACGATCCTCCCTGACTGGGGTCCACCGATAACTCCTTCACGAATTCGCCCTCTTTGGTGAACTCAACAATCTCGCTTGGCTGCTTGGGATCCGAATTGACCGTGTCATTGTTACTCACCAGCAAGTGACCATTGGGAGCCGCGGCCAGTCCGAGCGCCCCGTGAAGGTGCGCATCATCCTCGTAGATAATCGCTCCTCTTCCGGAGTCTGTGTGTGTCTCAGCGGCATTTGCGATCGCGAACACGGCGTTATCTCCCGTCGACGCCACATAGAGCCGATCGCGGTTGCCATCATAAACGAGCCCGGTTGGAGCGACAAAAAGCGCTACCGGATCGCCGCGATGAACATATCCAGATGCGATGGTAATCGCGCTGAGTAACGTGAGACCGCTCGCGCTTACCTTAAAGTCTAACCGGCTCACGGTTCCATTCAATGCATTCGTCACGAACGCGGTCGCGGAGTCTCCATGGTCGACAAGCGCCATATCCCACGGGTACTGGATCCAGTCATTCGCAATCGTCTGGACAAGCTTGCCCCGGCTATCAATTACGAGCAGCGAACCTGCGCTCGCCGTCGCCGAGGACCCATCCTTGGTCGGAGCGTTGCCCACAACCACGAAGCCGGCCCTCAAGGTACCCAGCGCCGTCGAAAGCCCAAGTCCCGCTCCGCCTTGAAAAAACAAGCTTGCCGATCCACTCGCGGGAACGCGCACGATGGTTGATCCCGTCCCTTGCAGATTGCTCTTGCTATTGAAATTTGAAATGAGAATGTCCCCATGCTTCAAGGGCCCTGAATTGGTGTCAAAGTTCCCAGGAACAAACGCAACACCATACGGGTTCACATCTCCATTTGCCGGGACCGTAGAGACGACCCTTACCGGGCTGGGCAAGAAAGCATCTTCCGCGCTGGGTTGCTGAGCGTGCATAAGTCCTGGTGTCAGTGCCAAAATCGCCGCTGCGACTTCTGCCGCGCGGAAACCTCGCACGCATTTATAGCTCATGTTCAGCACACTCGCTTTGCATTCGTTCAGAATCGCTTTCGATGACATGCCATCTCCTTCTGAAGTTCGTTCGATGTTGCCTTGGAAAAATGTGAAGACCGACTTATAGCTCGGTCACAGCAATCAAGTCCATCGCCGCTTATGCTACTCGCAATTGCGCCTGCGGCATGTCACTCGAATGTCATAGGATTGTCGCGTCCTATCGAGATACACAGCAGGGACGGGATCGGTGGCCGGGAGCGCCATATGGAAGTACAACACGACTATAAGTGATCAGAATGGATGCACATCGTCGAGTCTCTCGCCGGCAAGACCGAAATCGGTAGATCCCTTACCTGGATCTTTGGAACCTTTGCGCATACCCGCCTCGGCTGAGAAAACCACGCGCGATACGTACCAGCCAAAGCCTCGTGCGAGCGTGGCCATGTTCGAGCGGGCGTACGCGAAAGTTCGCGAGTAAAGGTATGCGATGTATTGCTGCCAATGGCTCGCCGCGCGCGAAGGAACAATTCGTCTGTTTTCGATTCGAATGGGCAAAACTCCGATTCGGGCGATGCGCGCAGGAAAGAAGGCACGCCGGAGTATTTTCCATTTCCCCGCCATCGTAGGAACGAGCGTCAGTTGCAGCCACATAAAGTCCTTGTTGAGGCGAAACATTGATTCGAGCGCAGACCCGCAGAAACAATCAAGCCAGCTCCGCCGATTCGCGGGAAGTGTATCTATCTCGTGCGCTGCCATAGGATGAAGACGGCAGTTGAACCATGCGCGCGCGTAGTAAAACGCGATTGCCTGAATTGATCGCATTCTCGATGAATGAATCTTGCTCCAGCTATGCCAGAACGCATCGTCATCGGCATGGTTGTTAAGGAAGACTGCCAGTTCACGAACATGGTGGATGATCCAGGCTCGTAGGAAGAGGTTACGCAGGATATGGAGCGTCATGTAAGCGAGTTGATCCACGCCGCTAAGGCTCGGGAAGACGAGCCCATCAAGTTCGCGGTGAGACCGCCGCTCCCAAAACGCACGGACCTCCGGCATAGGAGTTTGTGAGACCGGTTCGTTCCACAGGCAAAAATGCAACTCAAGACTGAGCGGCATTTCTGGGTCGAATGAGTTGCCCCTCCACGTCCAATTGCCGATGCGCACGAGTGTCGGCGCATGGTCGGCCAAAACATAACTGGGTTCTGCGTCCGAGGGGCGATAGCCAATAGACTGCAAGGCCTTCGATGCAGTTTCAATGCATTTCGGCAAGCAGAGAACATCAATATCCGACTGAGCTCGTAACCGAGGGTCCGCAACATAATCCGGCGATTGCGCAAAACCTTTGATCACCAGATGTTCGACACTCGCTCTGTCGAGCGCTGCACGTGCTTCTCGGTATGTCGCCTTCACCCGTTCGAAACGAAGAGCATTATCAGCAAGGTTCCCGTTGAGTCGTTTCGCAACCCAATGCGGCATGCAGCCCGCAGGCAATTGCGCAACTGTCAAAGTCAAATGGGCAACGTCGCAATAGGAGAGAAGTTTAGTCCATCCGTCGTCATCCAAGCGAATAAGCTGAGATAAGTCGGGATCTCTGAGCTGAAGAGCGAAGAGAAGCGCCTTGACCTCGCTCGGGATTCGCACCGATGCGTATGCGGATTGGAAGGAAAATGTCAGCATAAGATTGTTCTTTCGTTTATTCATCCGGACGGCCGGTTAATGTCTTAGTGGCTATACATCTCGGGGCTCCCTGCACTTCCGGCCGGCGGTAAATGGCGCAGGAAAGTCACTATCGACCAAATCTCATCCTTGCTTAACATGCCTTTCGATCCCGGCATGCCCGAAGGCCAGATGCCGTAGTCGATGATCCATTTCAGTTGCCCGTCCGTGTATGACTGAACATCTTTTCCCGCGAGTGAGGGGACGGGAGGCGCCATTCGGTCAGCGAACGGCACCCCGGTATTCTGCCCATCGAGCCCATGGCACGCAACGCAATAATGAGAGAACGCCTCTTTGCCATCGGCCACACTATCGTTTAACGGATTCTTATCGTCTTTTCCGCGCACCAACAGCCGGTGCTTGATCCAATTCATGATGGCCGTCTCCGATCTGCTCGGCGGGTCCGCTTTGCAACCCAGAACTTGAATGCCGATCAGCGCGACGAGCAACAGCGACAGGAGAGTTGCTGCAACAATCAGAGCCGCAAACTTTGCCATGATCTAGTCCACAATGTGGAGAATGAGCTTCATCTTCCCATGCCCCGCTCCGCAGAAGACGGAGCACTGGCCAACAAAAGTACCTGCTTTAGCAGGTGTGAACGCAGCCTCACTGGCTTCACCCCTTCCCGTCCTCACTTCGACCCCGAGTTCACGGAAACGGACTCCGTGCGGCACGTCAGCGCTTTTAATGATGAGCACCACCGGTTCACCTCGCTTCAACGTGATTTCGCTAGGCGAGAATTCGAAGCGCTTCGCCGTAACTTCAATGCGCCGCGGTGCTGCTTGGGCGATAGCTGTCAGAACTGGCAAGAGCGTAGAAAAAAGAATACCGGTGCATATCAACTTCATCGCAGCTTTGGCTTCCATGCTTAGCCCTTTCGGATAGAGGATGCGCTCGATCTTTATCACCCGCGCTTGACGTCCCCGGTCGGTGGGTCGGCTAATCAGGTTCATTGATCGGAGTCGCTACCATTTATTCGACCTTATTCGGATGCGATTCGATGCTTGTCAAGTCTCTGTAAGGCGATTGTCACTGCATTGCTGCGAGCCCTGCGCTCAGTGGAACCGGGCGGAGGGCGCATGTTTTCTCGGAAGGCGCAACGAAGTCAGGTCAGAGAGTTTCATTGATTCAGGCCCCTGGGCGCAGACAATCGTTTGACAAACAACAGACGTTCACGCGACACACGGCTCTGGGCAATCCTTTAACTTCGTAGTCATGTTCTTCCCGGCTCTACGTTGGATGCATCACACGACGCCAATTTTTCTCCGTCGCACAATTGTGATCGGCTTGTTTGCCGTGTTTGTGCAGAATGGTCTTGCTCAGGATGCGCCGCTGATTTCGGGCGGCGTCGCGTTTTTCTCGAATACCAACGCAGGCAACACAACCTATTTGCCTATCATTGAGCCTCTCCTCGCCGCTCCTCTTGGGCCTCGCGTCCTCATCGAGTCGCGTGCGGCACTTCTGGAGACCTTTGCCCCCCAGGCGAACAATCAGAATGGTTACAACCACGCCCACTTCATTGGTTTGTCTTATCTGCAAGGGGACGTGATTGCTTCTTCTGATTTCTCATTTGTCGCGGGCGATTTCCTCATCCCTTTCAACACCTACATCGAGCGGCTATCACCCGTGTGGATCGGCAACTTTCAAGACGGCCCGTTGATTACTGCGCTTGGCACTCTCTCGAGCGGCAGCGGTTTGGGCGGCATGTTGCGCGGCAACGCGATTGCGCGAAGCAAAATCTCAGTTGACTATAGCTACTTCTACTCTGTTCGAAGTGGCAATGCGCAGTTCAGCGCGGAACGCGGGACCGGCGGCCGCGTCAGCTTCTATTTGCCCGAAAAAGGCATTGAGGCGGGGTTTTCGTACGACCGCCAATTGCAAGGCAAACACGAGAACTTCTACGGGGCCCATGTCTGGTGGGAGCCCGCGGATACGGCGTTTCGACTCAGGTCTGAATTCGCTCGTGGCAGCCACGCGCAGGGTTACTGGATCGAGGCCGACTACCGCATGAAGGCATTCGGCGGCCTCGACAGTGTTATTGGGCGCTTCGAGCCCGTGTTTCGCATGCAGCAGACTTTTCGCAGAGATACGACAGCAACCGACGGCTTGCCTTCGGTCAACACACAGCGGGCCGACTTTGGGCTCGATTACAACTTGCCACACAACACGAGGATCATCACAAGCTATGCGCGTCAGTTTTCATCCACTGAAAATCACAATGTGTGGGAGACAGGGATTGTCTATCGCTTCTTATTTCCCGCGTGGAAAGGCAAACTACGGTGAATCTCAAACATATTGTGTCTAGCGTCCTCATTGCAGTTGAGGTTTCTGCGTTTGCGCTGACAGCGCAGCAAGATCGAGCACCGCGAACGAAACCATACAAAAGCCAGGTGCGTACGCAAGACGGAGGCCAGCGGATATTCGAGCAACAATGTTCTCGCTGCCACTCTGCGCCCGATGGATTTTCGCCGCGTATTTCAGGAACGATCGTGCAGCACATGCGGATTCGCGCACAACTCAGCCGGCACGATACCGAAGTGCTCCTGCGATTCTTTAACCCTTAGGCGCGCGGACCGAACCGTCACCCTGCTCTCACCCCAAAGGTGAAAGGAGGAGATCTATTGTTAATAGATGGGGCGCGGATCAGGGTTGTAGGGCCGGCCGAATTTGTTCACGTGCGTCTTCGGTTCAGGCTGGCCTCCGCGGATCTCGCCAAGATCGGTAACTTCTCCTCGAACGCGAACCCGGCGCGTGAGTGTATCCAGCGAAGCCTGTTTCTGGCCCTCGATCCACACATGCAGATCGTAATCTCCAGGAGGCATGTTTTCCAGAAGAAATACTCCGTGCGCATCGTCGATCGCAAAATACGGGGTCTCCAGTGCAATCACCACCGCACTCATCTCGGAATGAATATTGCAAAAAATATAGGAGACGCCGACACGGGAAAAAACAACGCTGCGAGTTGAGCCTGCCTCGTACAATCCGAGGTCGAATCGCTTCCCATCGAAGAGAGAAAAAACGTTGTGAAAAAACGGATCGGCATTGGGGAATGAAACGGTGCTTCCGACCGGCAATACCAGCAAGTGCGGCGTAAACATCTTGTTCTTTTGCAGAAGGGTGAAGCTGCCGGGAAGGAAGGGCTGATTAAGCCTTGTCTCGACCGGATTTAGCCAGATCACGGCTGGAGGCGCTTTCGCCGGTTTATGCGTTGAGTCGTGTGGGTTCGGCGCGAGTCTGGCGATCGCTTTAATGGGACTTCCAGGCGCTGACGGTATCTGCGCGGCGAAGCACGACAACAGACTGGCTGGAAGCAGCAACCAGAAAAAACGTTTGTGAATCGCTACGAGCATCAGAACCTGTACCCCGCCCCAATTCCAATCACGTCGGTGAAATCGGTTGGACCCGAACTGTAATTTGTCCAAAGCCGCCTGTATTCGACGGAGAAAAGTAGATATGCGCTTGGACTGTAGATGGCATTCGAATAGACACCGCGATTGCGTGCCAGCCCCGGGTAATTCGAACTTCCAGCGGATGCCATCGATGCTTGAATCTCCTTTGCGAATGGGTTGTCAACGCCGAACCCCGCGTTGATCTCCAAACGCGTCGCGGGTCGAGCCTTCAATTGGGCCCAGCCCCCCGCGTCGTCTAGTCCGTGTGCGTACTCCTCCGATCCTTCGTAAAGATCGTAGTAGTTCACGTATCCACCGCCGCCGAGTCCGGCGAGCGCCTGACCGCGATATCCGTTGACCGTCAATTCAAAATATCGGCTCAGCGGCATTTTCAAATCCACTGTTCCAGCCCATGCGTTGAAGGTGTTGCCGTCTCCCGCACGATGCGGGCTGAAATATCCGCCCACTCCAACTTCCGTCCCAATCCCACTCTCTCCGTGCTGGAAAGCGATCCGAGCCTCTACGCCCGGCCAGCGGCTTCGTTCCGTTTGCGTCACGGATGGCGCACTTGCCGTCAATCCCGGTGGAATGGGGTCTGAGGCATCAATGAACGCCGTCTCAATCTTCATCCGCGCTGAATCTGAAAGCGCAAAATGGTGGGATATTCCGGCTTGCGGATTCCAATTCCAAAGATTCCCCGCCCACGCCAGTTCCGGTTGTGCAATGGCAACCAACGAGGAAGGCTCGTTCGGCTCAAGAAGGCTCCGATCCAGTTCGAAGAATGCCTCCGTATTCTTCCAGTCAAGCGCCGCGTGAGCCGTTCGCAATCGGAGAACGCCGCCGGGATAGTCCGCGGAGGTTTCACCTGCAAAAAAGTCCACACGCAGATCGGCCCGGCTGGCTGCATCAGCCAGACGCGGCCCGCGTGCATCGAGCCCTAACACCGTCTGCCGGATCGAGAGCCCCGTGCTGCCCGACCCCGGAAGTGCGTATGTCGGAGCCGCAGCAACGTCAACCTGCCTCGTGTTCACAAAGCCGTTGAGCAACAAAAGCCCACTTACCTTCAGCGGATACTTGGAATCCGTCTCAACCTTGGCCACGTCATGTGTCGCAATTTGAGATTCCTCGATTGCCTGGCGTTCTCGAATCTCATCTAGCGCCGCGGCAGGTCCGGAAGTTGACTCTGTCGTGTCTCCGCTCGCGGCTGCGTGTTGCGTTGCGGCCGGTGCATTGGCCTTCTCCGTCGCGATTTGTTGCTGCAGCGCGGCCAGTTGAGCGCGTAATTCAGCCAACTGCGTTTGAACCGTCTCCATTTGCGATTGAGCCTGCGCCATCGCTTTGGTCAGGGAATCCACTTTCTGTTCGCTCGTCTCGCTCGACGTGGCCTGCGCAGGCCCGTTCTGCGCCTGCACTCGCGGAAGCGGCGAACAGAAACACAGAAGGATAGCTGCCGGCACGAATAGGATGTCCCAGCGACGATCCTTGACAATGTGCACGTCGTCATCGTGGTTTGAAATAGATTTCATGGCGTGAAGACTTTGCTCCGTGAAGGGCTGCCGTTCATGGTTAATGGCTCAATATGTCGGCCCACGTTCAACCGGAAAATCGTTTCGCCTGGCCGGCTGCTCACAAGCCTCACATCGCCGTTGTGCTCGCGAGCAACGCTCCAGGCCAATGTCAAACCTAATCCCGTCCCCCGTTGCTTTCCTTGGCTCACGAACGGGTCGAACAGGCTCTCCCGAATTCCATCCGCAACGCCCGGCCCGCTATCGATAATCGTGACGCTGACAAAATGCGCATCGCCGCTCACGCGCACTCGAACTTCGTGCCGGTCAGCAGTTTCCCGAGCCGATTGGCAAGCATTCAGCAGCAGGTTATACACAGCGCGTTCCACCTGCTTGATGTCCAAGGCAGCCGTCGAATCCTTACTGCACTCCTCCAACTGAACCGTGACAAGTTCCGCGTCGGGGTGCGCCTTCACCATAGAGACTGCGCGGTCCACAAGCGTAAACATCGAAGTTGGCACGCGATGGAGAGCGGTCCCGGTCCGGCTGAACGTCAGCAACGAGTCCAGCATGTCGGTGGTTCCATTCACCGCCAGGCGGATCTCTTCGTAAAGCTCCGCGCGTTCGTTAGCCGGTACTGTCGGCGATGCAAGGAACTCGGCATTCGCGTAGACTGACGCGAGATAATGCCGCAGGTCGTGAGAAACAGAGCTGGCCATGCGCCCAATGGTCGCCAATCTTTCTGACTCCAGCAGCGCCCGATTTGTTTTCTCAATCTCATCGCGCATTTGCGCAAATACCTGACTGAGGTACTGCACTTCCTGAGTGCCGTCCGAGGGAAGGGAATGTCGTCGATCGCCCTCCCCGAAGGCGCGCACGCCGGCAGCGAGCATTTCAAGAGGCCGGGTCACCATCCTCGCCAACAGAAGCATCAAAGCGGAGCCCGCGGCCATGGCCAGCAGGCTCACCCAGAAGATGAGCAGATCGATCTCTTTCTCAGCACGGTCGGCAGAAGCAAACGACTTCATCACTACGAGCCGTAACGAGGTATCCGCGCCACCGGTCAGATCTTCTGCAACGGTAAGGTAGCGTTCGCCCGCGATCATCACCGTCGCCGTATGTTTGCTCTGAAGCGAATGTTCCGCGGCCCGCAAAGCGGTTTCTTTGTCGGGCGGCAACGTGCTCACAGTGACTGTATCGCCGGCAAGAAAAGTTGCTTCCGCCCCGGCTCCGCGTCCTACTTCGCGAAGAAATTTACTGTCGATTGCATACCCACTGACGACGTAGCCCAGTAGCGAACCATTCGCGCTGCTACCGAAATACAGAGGCTGCACGGAATATTCAAAAAGGCGGCTATCACTCAAAAGGTAATGCTTTGAAGGATCAGAGATAACTTCCTGTACGTCATGGCTCAATACATCGGTCTTAGCGATGCCCCTGGCAAATGCGGCCTGAACCTTTCCATCCCCATCTGCCAAGGCAAATAGGTCGTTGCCGCTGGTCTTCCAGAATTCCACCGCATCATCCGCAATGGTTCGCGGATCGTTGGTGGTCATCAATGCCTTGAGTTTGGGCAGGTCGGCCATCAGAGCATTTTCACGCTCGAGCAACTCCCGGCGCCCTGCCTCTAGGTCTTGGAAGGTCTCCACCGAATGTGTCAGGTCCGACTCTAAAGCCGTTTGCACCTGTTGTTGCAGCCGACTGCGAATAATGTATAGGCTGGATGCAGTTGTACCCGCGATAATCAAGACCAGCGACGTCAGCAGCAGTACGCGAGTCCGGATTCCTGGAACGCGCTTCCCGGTTGACACAGATTCCTCTCCACCGCTACGGGACAAATCGGTATCCAGCGCCATACACGGTTTGCAGATGCTGCGGGTCGGCTGCATCAAGCTCCAGTTTTTGGCGAAGCTTCAGAATCTGATTATCGACCGTTCGCGTTGTCGGATAGGCGTTGTAACCCCAAACCTCATTCAGCAATTCTTCGCGCCCAAGAACCCGCTCCGCATTTTCAACGAAATATTTGAGAAGCTTGAATTCGTGTGCTGTCAAGGTAACTGCCTTCCCCGCGCGTCGCGCACTCATCTTGGCAAAGTCAATCTCACATTCACCAAACCTGCAAGTCGTTCCCGAGGCCGTCGTGACCCGAGGCCTGCGCCAGGCCGCTTGAACCCGGGCCATCAGCTCACGCGGGCTAAACGGCTTGGTCATGTAGTCGTCCGCTCCCAACTCCAACAGCAGCACCTTGTCGGCGACTTCGCTGATCGCGCTGAGGACGATCACGGGGACGCCCGGTTGTTCGGCCTTCATGATCTTGCAAAGATCGCGCCCAACGATTGAGGGCAACACGAGATCTAAAATCACGACCGACTGTCTTGTTGAACGGAACGCGTCCAACCCCGCCTTCCCATCGCCGCAAACCGTCACAGGGTACCCCTGCTCGCGAAACACTCTCTCCAGAATTTTCTGGATGTGTGGGTCATCTTCAATGACCAGAACATTGAGACGCGCCGCGTCCATGTGTACGTCGGCCGAGCCGAAAGCCATTGTTACCTTCTCGCTCTGTAACATGTTCTGATTGTCACCCGATTGCTATCCGTTGAAGAGGGGAAGATGCCCGAAAATGACAAAACAGTGACATTTGACTTACAAGGCCCACACTTTCACCCGCTTTTGTTCAGCTCCGAAGCATTCCACACCACAACATCATAGTGTGCTTTCCCCGGAGTTGAAGACTTTTGCAGCCTGGCGGCGATTTCCTTTCCCAACCCAAGTCCTCGCGGGGACAACGAAAATCGCAAATAGCAAAGCTGCCATCGCCGCCAACCCGCAGGCTCCGGCAAGAGTGCGGGAGTAGTCAAAACGAACAATCAAGATCCCCGCGCATGCTGTTAAGCCCGACTGAACAACAGCATTGCAGAACAGAGTCGCCGCCGATGCCCAACCGCGCTCTTGCGGCGGAACACGGCTCATCAGCACGTTATACAACCCCGGTGAGCTCATCCATTGAGTCGCAGAGAAACTCAAGAATAGACCAATTGCCAATCCGCGATCTTTCGTCCCGGCAAGCAGCCCCAGGGCGATAGCTGAAGATACTTGCGCAACCAAAACTCCCCGCTCCAGGCTCAACCACCGAAAGAAGAGCGGTGTCATTAGCCCAACGCACAACTGCAGTACCTGCGCAGCGGAAAAAACCAGTCCGATTTGAGGAAGCGGAATGTGCAGACTCTTCGATAGATACACATTTGAGAAGGAGGCGAAAGCACCTGCAACAGCTGACCACAACGCCATCGCCGGTAAGAATCGTACCAGGAATCCATTCACTTCCCGGGTCCTCTTTCCTGCACCACTCGCACCCGGGGGATCGCTCTTTTGCGACGGATCGCGCAAGAGAAACCAGGGGATGAGGCCTGCCATGGCCACGCAGCATGCGGCGATCAAAATGCCCCGTTTCGTTTCTGCGGCCTGCAAGGCGAACCCGGCCACCGCGAGCCAATGCGGTAAATAGCTGCACACAAGTTCGCCCACCGCGCTGGAACCAATGCTCACTGAAAAAATCAAACCGAAGGCCGTTGCGCGATTCTCCTCATCCGTGAGCGCGGCAACCATGGGGAGAAAACAGACTCCCCATAGGCACATTGCCAATCCGGCCATGAACGCCAGACCGATGTGTTCCCATTCCGCGAACACAAGCGCCCGAGCAATCCCCAAGATCGGAGCAGAAACCAGGCAAAATGCCAACAGGGGCCGTAGACCGAGTTTGCGCCCCAGCCATCCGGCCGGAAGTGTTCCCACCACCGACCCCAGGGTCAGTGCGCCCCCAACGAGCCCGAGGCTCCGTTCATTGAAGTGAAGGTCGAGAAGATACAAATTGAACAGAAAGAAATAAACGGCGAACCCCAGGTCGAAGAAAAACGCGACAGCGAAGAAGACCCAAAAGCCTCGGCCGAGCTTCTTTCTGGTCAGGGTTGCTGGCACGATGATTGAGGGGTCGACATCCGCCGCTGACACCTCAGCTAAACCCGCGGCGTCATTCAACTGTTCCACTAGCATCCCTCGCGAACCAGTGTCTCCAGCCGGTTCACAGCCCAATCCAGGTCGCGATAACGAAGTTCAAATACATCGATCGCAAGCAATCGCTCGAGGGCCGCTCCCTGTCTGGCGATCGTCTTAGGCATACCGTACAGTACCTGCCGCAAAGATTGACGCGCTGCGTCTCTTGAGAAACGCGACAGTCTCGGAAGGCCTGAAGCCTTACGGTTGAGAAACACAAGAAAGTCGACTTCTGCCGTCGGCGAACAGTTGACCCCATTCATCGTCACAGTGGGTACCTCGATCGACGGCTTGCCCGCCGCACGTGGTGTCACGACGTGTCCTTCCACTTCGGGGAAGAGTTCAATGGCTGACGGACGAAAGCGTACCTGGTGGCAGTTGCCGACCACTGTCCTGCGATCTGCCTTGTTTAGCAGAAAACTTGCATCGTCGCTTGTATAGGTCCAGCCGGCGCGCGCGCAGGCATACGCAAGGGAAGACTTGCCTGCGCCCGAATCGCCGCAGAGCAACACTCCGCGGCCGTTGCAAGCCACGCACGCTCCATGAACCGGAGTTGTGTGAGACGAGGCTATGTGACATAACGGCGCGCTTCCCACCAGAAAATACTCCATATAGGCGCCATGCCGGAGTGTTCCGCGCGACACGAAGACCTGCGTTGTTAATTCTTCGAGGTTGGCGATGCTGTAGTTTTCAGAATCTGCAACATTGATCAGGAGTGGAGCTGCGATTCGCACCTGCGGCGTCGGAGGGCATTCCGTGGAATCGCCATCAAGAACATGCACATCGACACGAATTCTTCTCGTGTCGAAGCGGTGCTCATTGATCGACCAAAGCCCATCAGCCAACGCTAGAATCTCGAGGCTGTTGGTCCTCAGCTCAATTGGAAAACCGAGAGGATAAAACCAGCTGCTCAAGCCGAGCTCCGGAACTTCCAGCGGGTGCTTCAGGCCTATGGGGCTTGGCGGCTTCCGTCGCACAGATTCTCTTTCTCCAATCTCGATCAAGGGATGTCCTTTCGCAGAGGCACACAGTCAAAACAGAAACTTCAGTGCAAGCTGAACGATGCGCGGGTTCGCCGAGGTGGCCGTAATCATGCCGAACGACGGATTCAGATTCACTGGACCATTTGGGCCCGACGTGAAATCAAGGCTGCTATTGGGGTTGGCGAACTGTGGGGTATTCGTGAGATTGAAGAATTCCGCGCGGAGCCGCAGACTGCGCCCCTCGGTCACAGGAAAATTTCGCTCGACGGCCATGTCCAAGTTATGCTGGCCGGGTCCGCGCGCAACGCCAACACCGCTATTGCCGAAGCCCGTGTCTCCAGGCCCGCTTCCGTTCGGCGCTTCGGGCGCTATCGTAAATGCATTCGGGTCGAGATAGCCGTTGAGCACTCGAGTATGCAGCGAACCGTGAGTGGATGGATTCGATCCCGTGCGTTGTGCTCTGTTCTCAAAGTTGCCGTAAACAATGCCGGCGTTGCTGTCAAGAACCGTTACAGGACTGCCGGACTGGATCACACCAATGCCTGACACTTGCCAACCTGAAACCAATCGGCGAATCAGCGATGGCGCCTGCTGCATTTGTGGAGCGTCCCACGTAAAATTGACCACAGCTCTCTGGGCACGATCGAAGTCGGTCAAGCCGTATGCCTGACGCGGGTTGTTCTGGTCGTTGGTCAGCAGCCAGAGCTCAAAGACGCTGCTTCCCCCCGAGCCGCTGGTCTCATCAAGAATCTTTGACCATGTGTAACTGCCCAAAAACTGCAATCCACGACTAAGCCGTTTAGTCAGGCTGAATTGAAGCGAGTTATAGTTTGCCTCGAATTCAGTGCCCGAAAACAGTGATCCGGTAGCGATACCAGCGAAGGGAAGCCGCTGAATCACGTTGGCCGCTGTGTTCATCGTCGTTCCGTTCACCGGCGCTCCCGCGCTCGCAAGAAGTGCCTGGTTGAATTCAATGCTCCCGGGCGAATGAGTCGTGTGCGTGCCAACGAAGCCCGCCTCGAGAAGGAAATCTTTCGCGAAAGCATATTGCAGGTTCAAGTTGTATTCCTGCGTGTAGGGGTCTATCACGTGTGGCGATACGCCGGACGTAAACGCACCACCCTCAGCAATTCTTGGCTGATAAATGGGAAAACTCGACACGTCCGGAAGCAATGGATCAAACGGGCTCGCCAGGGTCGCTCCCGCATTCTGCGCATTGAAAGAAATCTGTTGCAGCGAGAACGGCTGCTGCCCAATCTGCGCTTCCGCAAAGCCGGCGGAAGGCCGGTCGAAATAGATGCCGTATCCTCCGCGGAGCAAAAGGATCGGCTTTTCTGTCAACTGCAACGAGAAACCGAGCCTCGGCGAGATATCGTGGTAGTCAACTTCCCACAGGCCGGATGTGGCGGTCTTTCTGACTCCTGTGGGAATGGTGCCTGAGAAGTTAGCCGGCAAAGTATATCCGCTGAGAGATCCTGTGATCGGCACCTGGGCTTCCGCAATCGAGGGATCGAAGCTCGGAAGACGCCCATGGATCTCGGAAGGAGGGCCGAATATCTCATAACGAACGCCCGCGTTGACCGTGAGTCGATGAGTCAGATGAATGTCGTCTTGTAAAAATGCGGCGATATCGGTATAGCGCTCGTCCTTGCGAAAAATTCCGGAGCTGCCCGTACTGCTTGTTACGTTGCTGACCCCGATGGGGCTGCCATTTTGTATCGCGTTCTCGCCCAGAAGAAAGTCTTCAAACGTGGCAATCTGCAGCAATCCATCCGCGCTGAAGGGCGCATACACATCGACTTCATGTCTCTTGATCTCCAGCCCGAACCTTGTGTCGTGGCGGCCATGCGTGTGCGCGAGCGTGTCTTGCCAGATGAAGCTGTTCGTGTTTTGCCACTGCGATGGTGTACCGGCATCGCCAGTCGTGAATAGGCCACCGATGCTCACGCCCGGCGCTGAAGCTGTCGTGCCGGGAACTCCGGTCGGCGTATCCATTCCCACGTCCGACGCCAGAATTGGATTTAACACGGATGAAATGCCGTCGAACCGCATGTATCCAAATCGCGCCAGGTTAACGAGATTCGAATTGAACACATGCGTGTCCGCGAGAACCAACATCGTATTTTGATCGAGCTCGTTCGTACCCCATCCAGGCAGATTTGCGGCATTGGGGGAGAACGGCTCAGTAGTCGGCGCTCGCGAGTAGAAGAACCTGCCTGACAACGTGTTCTTGTCGCTCATCACTTGATCGATATTCACGCTAAACTGGTTCTCTTGGTATCTCGCGGGTGGAGCGAAGGTCGACTGACCAACCGGCAGTTGTCCCGCCTGCGCCGGCAGGCTCACCTGGGGGCTGGGAATGGCATACGCGCCGTTCTTGAATTTGAAATTGAGCAACGCGAGAGCAACAGGATTGATATTCGAGCCGTCGCACGCTACCTGTGTTCCACCCGCGTTGGTAAGATACCCAGACAAGTTCATCCTGCTCGCCGGGCAGAACTGTGCGCCCAGCGTCGCAGCCGAGCGATCCGGCGTAAGTTGCGGAAGCGTGGTTGTTACTTCATCGCCTTCTCCATTGACCGAAGTGATTCCCTGGTACTCGACGAAATAGAATGCTTTGTCTTTCTTGATGGGCCCTCCAACTGAAGCTCCGAACTCGTTCTGCTTCAGGGTGGGTCGTTGCTGGTCATCCAGTTTCGAGAAAAAGCCATTGGCATTCAAGAGGTTGTTGCGGACAAACTCCCAGGCGCTCCCGTGGTTTTGGTTAGTACCGCTTTTGCTCACGAAGTCGACGTTAGCGCCTGCCCCGCGACCGTACGCCGAGTCGAAGTTCGCGGTCTGCACTTTGAATTCTTGAATCGCGTCTGGCGCGGGAACGGCCGTGCCCACCTCTTCGCCGTCGTTGGCGGCCGAATTCTGCGACAGGTTATTCGCGTCGATCCCGTTGAACTGGATGTTGTTCGATGTGGTCTTCGCGCCGTTGGAAGTAACATTCTGCGAGTCTCGACCCAGCGCGGTCGCATCCGGCAAACTTACGATAACTCCTGGGGACAGCGCGAGAATCTGGGTGTAATTCCGGTTGGCCAGAGGCAACGCCTGCACTGTGTCCTGCTCGACTGCGCGACCCAGGGTTGAACTATCCATTGAAGCCATCTCGGCATCGCTGGTCACGTGTACGCCGGCGCTCGCTGTTGCAATTTCCAGTTTTACGCCGAGTGCGGTTGTCTCGCTCCCGGTCACCTGAATCGATTGGGCCGTGCGCTCCGCGAATCCCGGCGCTTTGACGCTCACGGAGTAGCTTCCCGGGCTCAGCAATGAAACGCGGAACTCGCCTTCCGCGTTTGAAACTACAGCGCGTGAAATGCGCGTAGCTTCGTTCACCGTCAACACTACGGCGTTTCCGACCACTCGGCTGCCGGGGTCATACACCACGCCGGAGATGGCGCCTGTTCCAGGAGTCTGTCCCAACGCCGAGCTTGCAACGACAAAGAAGTAAGCTGCCAATAGGAAGAAGATGCACCGCCGCGAGTGGCTTTTCATACATTTGGCTCTCAAAGGTTTGTGTCGCATTGAGGCTGAGTATGAGGCGGCAGCCGCCGCAGATTGTTAGGGATTTGTCATTGCTTTGTACCAATCACTGTATTCACAGGCCGAAGCGAACTTCGGAATCAATTCCACTGTTGCCGCCGAGCGCCCCGAACGGACCCTACCGAGACAAAGGCAACGCCAGGAATGACTCTGCCGTTCAGGCGGAGAGCGCTACCTTCCTCGCAAATCTTCGCGATGCCGCTCCACCTTTCGTTTTTTGCTTTGCGAAACACCTGAGGCATTTGGATCGTGGATCCAATTGCATGCGGGATAGCAAGAAACCATGAAACTACTTGTGTGCGTTGTGCCACAGTCTTGCGATTGAGTCTGCCTTCCGGGCAAGAAGCAAAAAACCCGATCTGCGTTCTTTTTCATTCAAGAACTTCAGCACCATTACCGCGCCTGCCGCATCGCCGCCTTCGCCCTGCGCCCGCGCGAGGTCCATCTGCGCTTCCCACGCAAGGCTTGCAAATCCTTCTGATACCGCACCGGTCGACACCTGGCCCAACACTGTTCGCGATGAACCGAGCATGTGTTCCGCAAGCAGAACTCGCGCGAATTCGAGCGAGAATCTCAGCTGCAATTCCCGGTTGAGCGTCTTTTCTGCAAGGGGACGCAAAGCATCGATTTCCTTCTTCGCATCATCGTTCTTAGTCTGGTTAAGCATTGTCTCCGAGAGCACAATCCCAGCGCTGATTTCGTCATCTGGCAATCGCTCTTGATGAAGTTCTTCGAGACATTGGCGTGCCTCCGGCTCGGCATCCGGGGCGTGGCCCTCTTCGATCAAAAGGCGCGCAAGTGCAACTCTCGTTTGAACAATCGCTTGTTTCTCGCCAAAATCTCTTCTGAGTTGCAGCGCTTTTTCGTATTGCTTGCGGGCTTCGGCCAGATTGTCCTCTTCAAGGAAAATATCGCCGAGCCCGACTTGACCGTACGCAATCGCACTCTTGTCGCCGGCCTGAATGGCAATTGTGACTGCTTCCTGATAGTTGGTTCGGGCTGCGGCAAGTTCGCCCTTCAGCAGATCAATCTGGCCAAGGTCAACCATCGCGAGCGCCATTCCCGCGCGATCTCCAGTCAGCCGATAACCATCGAGCGCCTGTTCGAGCAATTTCCGGGCTGTCTTCAATTCTCCGCGATTCAGAAGAACGTCGCCCACATTGTTTGAAGAGGCTGCCAACCCCTCTTTGTCTCCTACCTTGCGAAATACTTCAATCGCTTCCTGCCACATTGCCTGGGCCTGAACGAGATTGCCCTGCCGATAATAGATAGCTGCGAGGTCATTCAGGGCTCGGGCCGCGTTGTTTAGATCTCCTGCGCTGATGAAACTGTTTCGAGCAAGATTGCACTCCGAGATGGATTGGTCCATGGGCACTCCAGCCGCGGAGTCCAGTTGGCAGAGCATCCCGTATCCGCGAGCCACCATGAGCGAGGCACGTTGCGCTGAGGCCTTGGCGATTGCATTTTGCGCCGCCATGCGCGCCTTCGGTAGATCCAGGGCCATCAGTGCGGAAGCCTCCATCAGATCGATTCGAGGGTCATCGCCCACCGGAGCGGGAAGCATTCGCAGCCGTGCAAGCGTCTTTGCCGATTCCGCGGAATTCACATGAAGTTGTGCCCTGGCGAGCTGCAGGCCATAGGTGAGATTGTCCGGAGAGAGCTGGAGCAGTCTTTGATACGTCTGCTCCGCCGCTGGCCAGTCAACTATCGATTCCTGGTATTGGCCCTGGATGGTGAGCACGATCTCGGATGGCAAGCCATGTGCATGTTCAAGGGCACGTTTCGCCTCATCGCGTGCCTGCACCTCATAGCCGAGACTGGTCAATGCGCTCGCGAGCGCAGAATGGGCCAGGGCAAAGTCCGGGTCCGCCGTTACGGCTCTCTTCAGCAGGTCGCGCGCGCCCACAAAATCAAACTCATAAAGCCGCGAGCGTCCCTCGCTGTAGAACTGCAATGCAAGTTGGTTCGAAGACCCTGAGAATCGAGGAACATCTGCCGCCGGGGCAAGGCTAAGGGAGGGGCTAAGGCTCTCGCGAAGCCGGGCACCGGCCTGCGAAGCGAGATCGAAAAGATCGTTCTCATTACCGGTAAGTGCATCTTCAAACATTGTCTCCCCAAGAGCCGTGTCCTGTGCGCGGATGTCCAGGCGAACCTTGGTCTTCTCACCATCGTTGAGGAGGGTGTACGAACCGACAACCACGACATCTGCCCCGAGACTAGACCGAATCCGCCCCAGAGTGGACTTGGCCAGCGTATCTTCGTCCGGCAGAGAGAGGTCATGCTTTACGTTGGCGACGTCTTCGCCGGACACCAGGCGCAAATCGCCGTTTGCGCCTAACTCTGTGTTGAGCATTTCAGTGAAAGCGGCGGAAAGCCACTTTTGGTCCGGGCCTCCTGTCAAATTCCGAAAGCCCAGCACAGCCACGGAGCGACGCACCTTGGGTTGGACGGTGGTCGTGGGCGGCCCCGCTTCTTCCTTTGGTGCGTGCGAATGGATGCGGCCGGCCGTGAAAGCCAAGCCGATTGCCGCGAATATTCCCGCCACGGTATACCAGACGATGCGCAGTCGCGCCGGAGCAGTCGGCGCTTCCGCCACATCGGGTGCGCTCGCCTGAGCAACCACTGAATCCGCGGACGATTGGGCGCTCGGGTGACTTGAAACGTTGGCATTTAGGGCGGGGTGCGCTTGATACGAAGAAACCTCGACTGAGACTGGGGCGATAAATCGATAACCGCGCCGGGGCACCGTTTCCAGAAACCTTGGATTTGCCGCGCTGTCACCCAGAGCTTCCCGCACCTTGAGGACTGCGACACCCAGGCTCTTGTCGAAGTCGACGAAGGTGTTGCTCTTCCAAAGCCGCTGCCGAATCTCCTCGCGAGTTACGACTTGTCCATGCTTCTCAAGAAGCAAAGCGAGTAATTGGAATGGCTGGTCCTGCAGGCGGATACGCAGGCCATTGCGGGAGAGCAACCCCGCCGAAGCATCCAGGACGAAAAGCCCGAACCGGTACACGGCATCGGTCGAAGGAGCCGATTTTTGGTTCGTTTCGTCCATCGCCCAGGTCGGCCCGCGTCAGGTCCACCCAGTCTAGCATGCGCGCAGTTCCCGGAAGAACCGTTAGCAAGTGCCCGCAAATAGCTGCATCGCAAACCATTAGCGGTTAGTACAGCGTTGGTCAGAGATTAGTTTGACCGCGGGTGTCGACCTGGAGCTAGATGGGAGCCATGCGAATGAATGGTTTCCACTTCCGCCGCCTCAAGTCCGGGATTTGGCCGGTATACCTGCTGCTCTATTTCGGCCTTAATTCCTTTGCGCAGGACGCCTCCTGCAAGGCCGAGGCCGACGCTCAGCAGTTGTTGATGCGGACCCCGCACCATACTTACTCGACTGAGACGGGTGGCAATCACTCTGTTCTCTCTGAAGACATCGTGTTACCCGGCGGAGTCTTCTGGGGAACGGGGGGCGTCTGGCGCCGGTCGACGACTTCCATGCAGGCATTTGCCCGTGATACCGCGGACTCGGTCAAAGAGTTGCGGGACTGTCGACGCATTTCAGATGAAGCGGTGAACGGCATAGCCGCCACTAAATACACGTCGCATAACCAGGCCAGCGGCGGCGATGCAACGGTTTGGATCGCCAGGGGAAATGGGCTCGTGCTCAAATCCGAGGCTCGCTTCGAAGGCCGGCTAATTTCCAGCCGGTACGAGTACAGCAATGTTCAGGCCCCTTCCAACGTTCACTAGCCTCACAACGGGATGTCCAAGGAGAAATGAATATGAGCGAGCTTTACAGGTGGGCACAACATATCGTACCCAGCGGGGTCGTAACGATCTCGTTACTCATCGGCTCAACTGCTCTGACTGCACAATCCGGATTGCAAACGGTGAAGGACAAGACAGGCGCCTGCCAGATCTCTGTGCCGCCAAACTGGACGCTGCTTTCAATCCCCGGATACGCTAATTCGCCTCAACGCACGACCACCATCGTGACCTCGGGGCATAGGCAATACCACGCATTCTCAGCCGAAACACTCAAGGTCCTGAATGTCGACAAGGTTTTCGAGAACTCGGCGAGCCGCGCGTTTTGGGTGAACAGGCCAGGCGGGAGCCCACCGCTTGTCAGCTATCACGTAGAAACCCCCGGGAGGGTGAATTCCTGCATTGCCGAGATCACACTTCCTGTAAGCGCCTCGGAAGACGATGCAAAGAAAATCGCGCTCAGTCTATCGAATACGCCCTAGCTGGCGAATGGCAAGGTTCGGGTTATGCCTGGCAGGTGGATCCTGACACACCGGAGTGGAGATGAATATGAAACGGAATTCAAGGGTAGCAATCACCGTCTTCCTAGGCTTTTCGGCATTTGCCGGCGCCGCAACTCTCACCACCGACCCTCTCACCAAGCTTCCGATCATTCCAACCGCCTCGGGTGAAATGATCGGCGGAAACGATCCTACGCAGCTTCCGGAAACGCAGATGTGCAAGAGCAAGATGCAGGCGAATTTCTACACCGTGAATACCGGCAAGCTCAGTGCCACCGTCGCCTGGTACGCGGCCCAACTTCCCGGATTTCATAAAGCATATGCGTATGGAGTCGATCGATCGCAGGACTCATTTTACAATGCCGATCGAACAGTAGCTGTTTCCATAACCGGGGCGCGAGGCAAGGACGGCGAAGATGTAAACGCCAGCTCGATCGTATACGCGCATTTTCTGCCTGGGCTTACTGAGAAGGAGATGGTCAGTTTGAACGCCTCCCACCTTGTCTGCGAGTAAATGGAGGCGGTACCGATGGTCGACGCGATCCGTTTCAATGCAAAAATGAAACGTTTTGCAAGTCAACTTCACGAATTGAAGCACCAACCGGGCTCAATCGTGGAGCCAACCAGGAGAAGTGACTATGAACAAGTTTTGCGGAAAATGTGGAGCACCAGTTCCGGAAGGCGCAGGATTTTGCGGTTCTTGCGGTGCAAGCATGCAACAGGCGTCGGCACCCTCAGCGCAGTCCGGATTTCAACCCGTGGCAACCCCGGCGGTCATTCCGACGCCTCAACCGGAGTTTCAGCCTGTCGCGCAGCCAGCCGCGACGCAGGGCAGCCCGGTTCCAGCCCCTGTCGCCAAATCCTCCAATGCCTGGGTGAAGATTCTGGTTGTCGTCTTGATCGTTATCTTCGCCGTCGGCGCCTTGGCGGTCGGCGGTGTCATTTATGTGGCCCACAAGGTGAGCCAGAAGGCGCAGGAATATAAGCGCGAGGTGCTCGGCGAGCCTTCCGCTTCTCCGACCGCGGCAGCGTCTGAAAAGCCGGGGGGTGCAGCGGCTCGAGCATCCGATCCGACTCCTTCCGCTGCGAGCTCCGGATTCACCGGCGACGCGTGCAAGCTGCTAAGCAAAGAGGATGTGAGCAATGCTATCGGTATCGCGGTAGTCGACACCGCTTCGGCAGACGGCGGCTGCTCTTACTTTGCCAAAGGCACGTCGGTGGACATGACCGCCAAACACGCCACCGCGATGGTCTCCGCCAAAGCCACCATCGACAAGAAAACGCAAGGGATGCTCGAGCAATTTGCCGGAGCGGTCGGGAACAGCGTGCCCAAGAACGAAACAAACGAAAACGATCGGCCCGATGGAACCACGCTCGTGCTGGGGTTTGGCATCGACACCAACAATGCCGAGGAACAGATGCGCTTGAATTCCAAGGTGCTCGGCATGGGTGGGATCGGTGGCATTGACGCCATCGACGGCATCGGCGATGAAGCCTTTTCGAAAGCGGACTCAATGATGTTCGTGCGCAAAGGCGACAAACTGATTCGCATCATGTACATGTCGTGTCCCTGTGCCACCGCGGCGATCAAGCCGCTGGCGAAAGAGATTGCGAATCACCTCTAAACCCGCATGTCCGCGTAGAAACAATTTGATTTGCCGGTGCGCCGGCTGGAAAGCAATGCCTGCCCCGCGCAGAGGGAGATGAAGATGAGTTTTTGCCTGTCGTGTGGAAAGTCGTTGAGTGAGGGATCGAACAACTGCGGATTCTGCGGAGCGCCCATTCCTCCCGCAATAGCGATTGCCGCAACGGCGCAGCCGGCGGCCATGAGCGTCAATGCGGCCGGCGCCCTGGCCTATCTAGCCGGCTTCATCACCGGCATCCTCTTTCTCGTCATCGATCCCTATAAGAAGGACCCGTTCGTGCGCTTCCACGCATTCCAGTCGATCTTCTTCAACGTCGCATGGATCGGGTTTTGGTTCGTGTGGATGATTGTCGGCATGGTGCTGAGCGCCATCACCAAGGGCCTCTTCTTCCTCATCCAGATGCCCGTTGATCTGGTGCTCATGCTGGGAGGTTTCTGCCTGTGGGCTTACTTGATGTATGCCGCTTACCAGGGTAAAAAGTTTCGCCTCCCGGTCATTGGTGCTCTTGCCGAAAAACAGGCTGGGCTTTGATTCGAGACTGCTCTGCTCATGGGGCATACGCGGACATGAAAGCATTCGCCGTGATCTCGATTGTTCTTTCCTCCCTGCTGGTTGTGCTGTGGCCGATCGTCTTTTTCTTTAGCGCTTTCATCTTCGACGCACCGCTCCACGGCGCAGCTGAAGCGGCCAGATGGGTGGGGGTTCTCTGGCTCTGGAGTTATCCGCTGGGATACTGTGTGGCATTCGCATACCTCTTCGGGCGTCGAAAGGACCGCCCGTGGTGGAAACCGCCGACTCCCTTTCTATTCCTTCTTCCGTTCGCTCATTTGCTCCTGCTGTTCTCGGTCCTCTCGGTAAACACCATGTGTTTTTGTCACGGAAGCCACAGTTTTGGGTGTTTTTAGCCGCCCTGTTTCGGCGAGAAATGATTTGCTTTCGCTTGTTTGAGGAGGAGACCCAATGCGTTATTTTGCCAGCCCCTCAGTCGGAATCTGCCAATTGAGTGGGGTTTTTGCTAAGGCAGGACTGTGATGAGGAGCGCGATGATTCGATCTCAAAGTCGGAGCCGATCCCAGGTTGGCAGGGTGCTGGTAAAGGTGCTTGTGATTTGTCTTGTCCTTGCGGGCTGCAAGCATGCGGCCTCCCCCGACAACGAACACCGCTCTCCTGGGTCAGGAGACCAGACACCCGCGAATTCATTCTCCAGCGGAGATCCGCACGCCAGCAAAGCCGCTATCGATGAGATGTTCGACTTGAAGTCGCATCCAAAAGCGACCATTGCCCACACCATTGACCCGCACTCGATGACCGAATCGCAAGTAAAGTTCGGCATCTCTCCCAAGCGCGACCCGGCAGTCGAGTATCAGCCCGACGTCATTTTGATGGAGCAGGGCGACAAGGCAATCAAGTCGATTGCCAGCGACGGAATGACGTGGACCTTCGACGCCAACGCGCCGCAGGTGAGCGACTTCCAGGAAGGCAAAGTGGTGTTTGCCACTAGCCGCGCCGTGGGCCGGGTGCTGAGCATCAAGCGAAGCGGCGATACCGCGACGGTGATCATGGGCCCAGTGCAGATCACTGACGTGATCCGCAACGGCGACTTCGCAATGGACCAGGCGATCGACATGAACAACATGATCTCCTACGTTGCTCCCGACTATCCCGAACCGCAGGACGCCAGCGACGACAAGAAGAGCACATCAAAGAACGAATCGCCTGACCATATCGACGAGCAGTTTATCCTCTCGCGCGTATCCACGAGCGGCAAATGGACGCCCGATTCCATGCTCCGGAAATACGCGGATGGACGCCGGGTCCGCTCTCGCAGAGAAGGGACCAAATGGATACCGAACACTCTGCATAAGGCGCAATTCTCCCCGAATAGAAGGGCCGGTCAAGCTGGGCCACGCCTGCTCTCGGCCAGCTACGCCGGTTTGCAGATGCCGGGAGTGCCTGGCGTCGGCGGCATCCATGCGCCGACTCTACCAATCCAGAATATCCCTCCCGCGGCGACGACCGGCCAGGTGCCCGAAGTTGAGCTGCAAGGTGTGGCGGCCCATGCGATCGCCGGCAATCACGGTATTGGAGTGCAGTATCTCTACAACAAGAATGGCCTCAACCTGAACGCATATGGATTGCTGAACATTCAGACCGCGGGAATTCATTTCTTCCTGCACATCAAAGACGCGAAGATTCAGGACTGCGGAGTGGGTTTGAATGGCGCGGTCGGGTTGAAGCTGCACATGAACTCCTCTGCCACACAGGAGTTCAAGGTCAACTTTCACAAGACCCTGACACTGCCCATCGATCTGACGATTCCACTGGGCGCCGCCGGAATGCCCTTTGAGCTTACTTTCAGCTCGGCCTTCACGGTGAGTACAGGTTTCAGCGCTAAAACATCCGTGCTGAACGCCGAAGGCAACTACTCGTTCGGTGGCGGTGTGAACGCCGGCTACTGGAACGGAGGATGGCGCGTCACCACGCCGACGGATCTCAAGGCCGACACCGACCTCGGCAACTCTACTGAGGGAATCTCGGTGGGTATCAACTCGCTGGTGATGGGCTTCTCCGTACGCACGATGGTTGGGATTGGCGCGTTTGGATTCAGCACTGGAGTGTATGCCGGCATCCGTTTCACCGGAACGATGTTGCGGGCACCCGACATAGGTTTCCCGTGTCGACAAGGCACGATTGAAGCATTTATCGACTCGGGCGTAGGTTACCAGTTGCCGGCCGTAATTACAGACGCGATCAACTTCTTCCTGTCGCCTTTCACAAGTCACAAGGTTGACCGCGCTGGTTCCATCCTGAGAGGCCCATCGCTGAGATTGTTCCACGGGGAAACACAGATTCCCTCCAAGTGCGCAACGCCGAAAGGTGGATAACATCCCATGAACTTTTGCACGAAATGCGGCAATCCGCTCGAGTCTGGTCTTAAGTTCTGCACTGGATGCGGCAGTCCAGTGGCTACGGCACTGGCAACGAGCGTGCCAGCGCAGCCAGCGGATGCGCCGCCTGCGGAGAAGGCGGAGGCGTCCCTGGCAGGAGAATGGCTGACGAGCCCTGTTTCGGCAGCTCCGCCACCGCAGGGGGAGTGGGAGGCAATTGGCACTACGATTTCAGATGCTCCCTCTCGGCCCGCGGAAGTTGCGCCTGCGGATGAGTGGCAGTCGATGGCTCCTACGCCCGCGCAGGTCCCTCCTGTCCAACGCCAGGCGCCGCCTGTATCGCCGTCGGTCGCGCCAGAACCGCAACCTGCCGCCAACTGGAGGCCGACTCCTCCAGTTCCGGCCGGTGTTGCACCGGTGCAACCGACTACGAGTTCCAAAAGCAGTTGTCTGCCTGCGCTGCTGATCGGGCTCGCAGTTCTTGCGTTGATCGCCGTGCTCGTGGTTGGTGGAGTTGTCTACGTGGGTTACAAGGTCAAGCAGAAAGCGACTGCCTTGCTGCACCAGGCGGACGCTGCGTTGCCTGAGGGGAGACAGGCAGATGTTCCTTCGACGCCCGGCCACAGTGACGAAAAGCCCGGAACTCCCGCAGCAAATCCGCCAAACGGCGCGGCCGGACTGCTCGAGGGCTTCGCGAGCATGATCAATGGCGACCAGGATCAAGGCGATCCAGTTGAGTCGGTATCGGAACGCGATCACGTCGAGCCTTGTGCGCCTGCGCCCTATCCGGCTCAGACGGGAGCGCGCATTCCACTTGAGCAAGGAACCGTCATCACAAACTCATGGGGCATTGTCTATCAAGACGTGGAAAGCACCCTTTCGATCAGGGAGCTCACGCCGGCTTCTCTTGAATTGACGAGTGACACCCCCAAATTCAAGCAGGACGACGGAAGCGAGCAGGGGGCCAGCAGCCATCAGACAACCGTCTGCAACGATGACGTTCGTTCCGGCATCAAGTACATCACTGAGAATGGTACCCACGTTCCGCCACTCGTTCACGGCGCAACGCGACTTCGGCTGTCTGATAAGTCCTTCGGCGAGATCAAATCTACGGGAAAAATCTCGATGGACTACCTGAGTTTCCAATCCTACGACGATGCGGAAAAGCCGTATCACGATGTTGGGGTTCTCACCCGCGTCGAACCCGAAGACGTTCCGTATCCAATGATTGTGAACGATGAGCGCGTCACTCTACCCGCCATCCATTTAGCTGGAATTACCGACTCCCCAAGTCCAGACCCGCGACCCAGGAAGTATCGGCCCAACCACTCTCAGTCCGAGCTCTATGTCATCGACGATCCTCTTGATCCACTCGTGCTTCTTTGGAGAGTGAAAGATCCTGTTTATCACGACGGTAAGTTCCGCCTCGAAGTCGTAAAAATCGACTTCAAGGTCGCGAAAGCGGTTAACACGGTTGAAAAGCAGCTCGCAGAGCAGAAACGCGCAGTCACTTACGGTATCTACTTCGACTTCAACAAAGACACCATCAAGCCGGAGTCAGAGAAGGTGCTCAAAGAAATTGTCCAGGCCATGACCGACAATCCCGATTGGAAGCTGACCGTTGAAGGCCACACGGATAACATCGGCGGGGATGCCTATAACCTCGACTTATCGAAACGCAGGGCCGCTGCTGTGAAGCAGGCGCTGGTCGATCGCTACCACATCGCTCCGGAACGGCTTTCGACCAATGGCTTCGGCGCGTCCCGTCCCATCGAGACCAATGACACGCTTGAGGGACGCGCACGCAACCGGCGCGTCGAACTCACCCGCGAGTAGCAAACAAAGCATTGCCAGAATGCTTAACGGCCGGCCGATGCTGACAGGGAATCCGGCAGGACGGTCGCACGAGATGAAGAATCTTCCACTCGACAACGTAAAGCAATAGATATATAAGAACAACTATCGGGTACAGCTTGGCGGAATGTCGCAGGAAAACGAAGATATCGGAGTTTCGTTTTCTTTTGTGTGTCTCATGCGGCAAAATGGCGGCGGTGCTGATTGAAAGCCACAAGTGATCCAAAGAATTACCGAGCACAATGAAGCGCAGAGACTTTCTGAAAAACGGCATCGCGGTGTACGGCGCTCTCAAGATGAGTGGGGGGCCTGCGCATGCAGCGGTGCGCGCGCATAACTGGGGGAACTACGATTTTGGCTCCGGGCCCCCCGTCACCGATCGCCTCAACCAGGGACCCTTTCCGCAATATGCGCCCGATGCGGCCATCCCCGGCGATGAAGTGGTGATGACCACAACACCTTCAGAGGAGGCGGTCTCGAACTACGGAAGAGGCCTGGTTACCTACGTCACGGCCGATATGGGAACAGAAGAGATCAAGTCGGACGATGTTTTGAAGGCCATTGAAGATCTGGTCCTGTTTCCCCTGGGTCAGCAGCTCTATGTTCGACCCACATGGCGAGAAGTTCAGCCTCGCACCGGCCGTTTGGAGCTTCCCGATTATCTGAAACTCGTTCTCGACCTGGCTAGGAAAAATAACAAGAGAGTTGGCTTGCGTATCCAAATGAGCGCACCGGATTACTTGCGCGCACCAGCTCTTCCTGACTTTGTGCTTGACCGCGTGCCGAAGGTGGATCTGCTTCTTACCAACCCGCAAGATAAGGCCGCTGCACAGCGCTTTTTAGATAATCCTCATTCACGCTATCAGCCTCGCTTTGATCATCCGTCTTTTCAACAAGCCTTTCGTGAACTCGTAGGCCTGCTTGCAGCGGAGTTTAACGGAAATCCACTTATCGAGTTTATTGATACGTTCATGTATGGATTTTGGGGCGAAGGCCATACGTGGCCTTTCAGCAACAGCCCATTCCCTGACTATCAGACTGCGGAACGTACCTGGATTGAGATGCTCCAGTTGCAACTAGAAGGCTTCACGAAAACTCCATTGCTTACGAATACGCAGCCGGATTTCAGCCGCGTCGGGAATTCCGAATTGCTCGACCGCTCGGTACGCAGCAATAACTGGATTCGCAGCGACACCATCTTTATTGAGAACGAGCAAATTGAAGCTCTCAGCAATCGGCCACCGTGGATCGCTGCGCTCCTCGAGCAAGGGCTGCCAGGCAAAGCCCCGGACCCGAGCAATCGCGTGGAGGGCATCTCGCCGGCGGAGAATATGATCGCTCACGTCATGGATGTCGGCGCGAATTATTGGTCGCTTTGGAACTTCCATCAGATCAGCGCAAAGAATCTTGAGCGTTCCTACCAGGCTTCTCCGTTATGGTTCGACCGGATCAATCGCCGAATCGGCTATCAAGTGCGGCCGTCCTTCCTGTGGAGTTATCTGAATGACGGCTTTGCGGGGTTGATTGTGGGCTTCGCCAATGACGGCATTGCCGGGGTTCCGGGCGTGTTGCGCGTAACGGTCGAGAGTGAGGATGGAAAGGCCCTTTGCAGCGGATGCCTGGATGCCGGCTATCCGTTGCCCGGCAAAATCCGGCAAGCTCAGTTTGTTCTTCCCAGGGAGACAAATTGGCAACGCCTGAAGCTTAGCGCGGAAATCGAAGTGAAAGGAATGCGATATCCGGTGCGTTGGGCTTGTCATCAAGAACTCAACGAAGATGGATCGCTCACTCTGCGTTCCAACATGGGTTAGCAGGTTTGATTGCAATGGAACGAAGTACTTCAACATTGCCGATTGTTCTTCGGTCTCTTTTCTTTTCTTCTCGTTCCCTCATTTTGACAATTAAACTGGATTAGCGGGGCTATAGCAGGGAAGATCGAGGTTGAGAATGGCGAAGGACAGCCCGATATTGGATCCGGCCGAGAAAACAATCCACCACGAACCGACCATGGAAACCTCTGTTTCCGAGTCGCCAATAGATGGAATGATGGCTGAGGAGAGGCGGACACAGATCCTGCAGATCGTACGCAGTGCAGGTCGAGTGAAAGTCAACCTGCTAACCAAACGCTTCAAGACATCCGCGGTCACAATCCGCAACGATCTAAATGAACTTCATCAGCGGGGTCTGGTGCTTCGCTCGCATGGCGGAGCGGTACTGCCGGATAAAATCCTGCGCGAATCGCCTGTTGTGGAGCGTCTGAAGGCGTTTTCCGACGAGAAGCGGCGCATCGGGGCCATGGCAGTCTCCCTAGTCCACGATGGCGAAACAATCATTCTGGATTCAGGCACCACCACGCTCGAAATCGCCCGGCAGATAAAGAAGTTGCAGGGCGTTCAGGTCATCACCAACGGTGTAAATATCGCCGCGGAGCTGTTGGATGCGCGCGGCATACAGGTCTTCATTGTTGGAGGGACGGTGCGTGGAGAATCCGCATCAATTAGCGGACGCTTCACCGAGGAAATGTTCGATCAGTTTTCGGCAGACAAGTTGTTTCTCAGCGGGGCCGGATGTGATTTGGATTTTGGTGTGAGCGGAGCAAACTTGGAAGAAACAATGGTCAACAGGGCGATGCTTCGGATTTCGCGCGAGATCATTTTGGTCGCCGATTCCAGCAAGTTTTCAAAGCGCAGCATGACCCGCATAGCGCCATTTAACGAGATCGACACCATCATCAGCGATACCGGCCTCGACGAGGAGGTCCAGACGAAACTGCGCGCCGTAGGCTGCAATCTAATCCTCGTGTAGCAAGCCCTCTGGGGCTATCTAGTTACTCAGTTCATTTTCATCCTGTGACGAGTGGGAGCGACATCGATTGCGGCGCGTGCCGTCGCCGATGGGATGCTCTGTCCATTTGCATTGACCGCCCTGACTACATATTGCACCACTCCTGTGTTGATCCCAGGATCGATGAGTTCTGGACGCGTTAATCCCGAAACAACCCTGTGCGCGCTGCCTAGCGTGCACACTACGGTGTAGGTTTTTGCCTCAGGCACCGGACGCCACGACACTTCGACGAACCGCCCCTTGTTTATGGCACGAACACCGATAGGAGCCTCAGGAGGAGGGCCATTGGGAAGCAATCCGTAAACGCACAACTGTCCCGTTCCCACATTTTCCGTGCCAAAGCTGGCGAGATAAACTTTTCCATTCGCAACTGTGGGGGGCGCCATCTTGGAGTAATTATTGCAGTCGTCCCGTCGCGGGTTCAGTAGCGAATTCCAAAGCTCGTGATTGATATCATCCGCGTCGTAAGCATGTAAAATGCCAGGACGGGACTCATTCCAGGAATCACCCGTAGCATGAATCGCTGCCCAGAGAATTCCGTTCTTCCCACCGCTAGCCGATAGAGAAAGCATCGCCCCGGGGTGACCATCATTGATGTCCGGGCGAATCATGAATGGCGTCTCTTCAAACTTGTTCCCGACGAGCCGGTAAGCGCGCGCCCGGTCTCGCTGCCCCCACAGATACAGCACATCGCCATTCCTCGCGCTCTTCCAATAAACCATGCTATGCAGATGCGAACTGGTTACGCGAAAGTGCTGGACGGCGTGCTCATCCCCTAAGTGGCCCAAGTGTTCGGTATCGATGCTGTAAAGTACACCCTCCTTGCCACCTCCTATCACCAGGTGCGTTCCTGGAATCAGGACGGCGCCGGAAGAGTTCAGGTCATTGTCATCCTTATCGAGCTGAAGGTGATTGGTGGGAGTAAACCAATCCAGCAGATGCATATCAGTATCGAGTTTGATAAAGCTCTCGCTGAATTGCGTAGTGCCGTTCCAACTGCCGTTTCCGGTGATGAAGTAGATGTCGCCCTTCTCATCCACGGAAGGCGCCTGACCAGACTGCCAGATGCTCGCTCCCTCTCCGCCCAGCGAAGTATTAAATACACCCACCTGATTCAACGATGTTTGGTCGTAGCCGAATAGAAATCCGTGATAGGGGTCTTTGTCGCAATGCGAAGCGTAGCCGATCAACACATTCCCACCGGAAAGAACAAGCGCCGTGCGCTGGTTTTGCATCAGCGGGTCAAAACCAGGACCATCAATGGTAGTCGGGCTGTTGGGCAGGTCGGCGCCAGTGGTAAGGTCCAGTGCATGAAGGCGCTGAAAGAAGCCGCCACCAGCTTTTGTCAGCGCCACCACATATAACGTGGTCTTTTCGGGATCGATGACCGGGGTGCCAATGATGCCCATCTTGTCATTGATGTCAGTGCAGCCGAAGTTTGCATCGTTGACGCTGGCAGGCGTCCCAAAGTTCACGTGCCAAAGAGGAGCTGTCGCTGCCGCGTCGTTGGCATCGAACGCATACACACTATTGTTGACCGTGGTCACATACACGACATCATGCCAGCCGCCCGCAATCTTTACGTTCGTCGCAAGCAGAGGCTGGCTATAAACCTGATCGTCAACCACCCGCTTGAAGAGCATGCCAAACAGCCTGGCATTGACATTTGCAGGGGTGAGTTCGGTCTCGCTTAAGGTCGCGCCTGTATGTTCTCGATCATTGTGGTTCGTCAACACGTCCACCTGCGCAGAGGCCGCGATCGGCGCCGTCAGGCAGAACAAGGACGTTGCAATGCACACGATACAGCTCATATTGGTCCCGTGACTTATCTCGATAGTTCGCATTTCCAATTTACCCATTCGTTGAGAGGCCCAGCGAACGGCATAACAACGAAGAAGCATCTTGTCGCGGTGCATCCAGTTGAGCATAAACTACCGTTTTCAACGCAGACTACTGAGGGCGACGATCTTTGTGGGAGCCGCCAGAGCTTCGAGCGTATTGATGTCGAAGTGACGGTAAAGATCGAGACAAAAAAGCTCGGGCGCAGAGCGAAACGGGACCGGCGTATCAATCAAATAGCTCAGGGTTTTCATGCCATTTGCGCTCGTAACCAACGAAAAGTCCTCGGGCGCGATGGCGGCGGCGGTCAAAGCAATGACCTGATTGCGAATTCCAACTGTTTCCACCTGTACGGGCTTTCCCGTAGTGGAATGCAGCCAGCGTGCAATAGCTACTAACTGCGCGGCCTCTAAACCCAACGGACGAGCACCGCTGCTGTCTGTCAGTAATTCCCACGATCCGCGATCGGGCAATAAGTCACCATTGAAAAATAGATCGAGCGCCAGGACCTGTTCGCCGCGGTCGAGGTACTGAGTAACCCGATTTGTCGCAGCTTTGTAGCCTTTGTCATCGAGCACGATGGTCGCCGCCGCGTCCTCCGGGGCAGCTTCTTCGCGGAGCAAGATGCCGTTGGCACTGAGTTCATTGGAAAAATCGAAACGATAAGACAGGGTGCGAAAATCGAAGGCTCGGTCATTATCCACGCGCAAGGCCCGTACGATGGACACCGGCTCATAGCGGACCACAGATTTCAGTTTCTGTCGTTCTGCCTTTGTCCACGCCTGGCGCGCTTCACTATCAGTTGACGGCGATTCATGATGGATCTGCTTTGCCAAGTGTCTCGCCAAAGTGACGAAGGTCAGATTATCGGCAGGCACCCCGATGGAAAGCTCCTGCGGCGTCCGAATCTCATCGTCGCTGTAAATCTCGCCATCCAGCAAAGGCAATTTGAAATACGTGCTGAAGAATCGATAGGCTTGATTGCGGTTTTCCAACTGATAATTGTGCGTTCCGGGGTACAAGTTCTCGCTCCAGGCCAGGTTATCTGGAGCCCCGTAGAGTTGGAAAAATGGCTTCACCTGGTCATAGATATAGGGCTTCACCAACGGCGCGCGAAAACAGCAGCTATCCGCGCCGTTATGAATCTCCATCGTGGGGCGAGGCGCTCTTAATGCAATCAGTTCAGGATAGTCTTGCTGCTGCATCAAATCAGGCGCGTCCTCTTCAGTTTCGTCCGTATCCACCGGATGGGTGAGGTTCGATTCGCGCGAACCGATTCCGGCCACTTCCACCGCGACCGCGACTCTCGGGTCCAGAGCGCTTAGCATCACCGTTTGCCATCCACCACCCGAAAGACCGGTTACCCCGATCCTTGACGTATCGACCTGCTGCAACCCACTCAGGTAATCCAATCCTCGCCGCATGGAAAGATAGAAGAGCCCAAGCGCATTCGAACCGACGAGGTTCAATTGGGACGCAAAATCGTGCGCGTTTCCCGGATTCGCGAGCTCACCGAAACCAATGAACTCAAGGTCCAGGGCGATGATGCCGCGCTTGGCAAAATTGATGCAACGCTTCTGTTCGTATTCCACCCCTATCCCATCCGGCTCATGTCCGAGCAGGTTCAAAATGGCGGGAACACGACCGACAATCTTTGTCGGCTCATAAAGAAGCGCGGTAGAGTGGAAGCCGGGCACAACTTCAAAACGCAGTTTGTGAATTCGATATCCGTGAGTGGTCTCGATAATCCCCATCTCCTCGAATTGTGGAGCGGCATCGATCCAATCACGAGGCCAGCCGTGATAAACAAGATCATCAAGTACGTGCTTGCGGATTCGCTCCTCTTCCGCACTCCATGAAGCGGGCGTGGCGGGGACGGGCAGCTGAGGGATCCGCTTCAATAAGAATTCCTGAAGTTGATACTGCCGCGACGGAACGTCCCGCGAGGCCTGCGCAAGTGCCTGCTCCACGTAAGGCTTGCTAACCTGGGCATAAATCGAAACCACCTCCGTCCCGAACAGGAAGGGCAGTATTCCGACAGTTATTAGACTGCGTCTCGCGCTCGCGGAGTCCATTCAACCCCCAGGCTGAACATCGTTCTTGACATCGAGCAATCAGGGTGCCGGGAAACAGGCAAGTGGCATCACTGCCAGCTTAGCTGTATCCCTGCACCCTGAGGAATTATAGGTTGGTTAGAACTCCACCTTCAAAGCCATCTGGAGAATGCGAGGATCGTTGGCGGAACTGATTTGCCCAAAGTTGCTGTCTTGAAGCCCTGCATCGGGAGCGCCGAAATTGACGTTGTTGAAAGCATTGTAAAACTCCGCACGGAACTCGTAGTTGGCGCGATCACCGATCTTTCCGTTCTTCAAAAGTGCCAAATCTGTTGTGAAGAGCTTCGGGCCGCGAAGAGAATTCTTGCCGATGTTCCCGTAAGTACCAATCGCATTTGGAACAAAATCAGCCGTGTTGAACCACTCATTAATCAAAGCAGAGTGGGAGCGCTTCGTGCTCAGCTGCGTGTCGCTTATGTTTGCAACCGTGATGTCAGGACGGTCATTCCCCATCGCACTGAAGGAATTGTCGTCCTCGGCGAACGACGTAAAGGGAAAACCAGTCTGCCAGTTTGTAATGGCACTCAGGTTCCATCCGTTGATCGCCTGATCCACGATCCCTTTCGAACGTAAACGGGGAAAGGCATAGTTCCCTGAAAATCTGAAGACTTTGGTATCGTCACCGGCGTCTGGACCGTAATCAAGCGAGCGGCCGCACCCGCAAGTGTTGATTCCGTAAACTCCGAAAATCCCCGGCTGTCCATTGGGACCATAGTTATTCAATGCTCGCGACCAGGTGAAGTTCGTTTGGAAGGCAAGACCGTGACTCAACCGCTTTTCGAGCTCAAACTGGCCGGCATTGTAGTTACTGTTGACTCCGGAGTTGATCGAAGCGATGAAACCGTAATTTGGATAGAGAAGACGCGATTGAATGTTATCCTCCGTCGACTGCCCCGGAATATAAACGGATGGGTTCAACTGCAGTAGTCCTGCCTCCTGATCTCCGGTGCCACCAAGGTGCGCACCGTGATTTCCCGCGTATTCGAGTCGTGTGAACAGACCCGCGCCAAAATCATGCTCAAAAGTCAGGTTGTAGGTCAGGATTTGGGGAAGACGGAAGTGTCTGTCGAAGATTTGCGTAAATGCGATGTTCTGAGGAAATGTCACCGAAGCTCCCGGATCGATTGGGCCAAACGATGCGGGAAACGGATTGGTCACGCCGGCAGCGGTATACGGGTTAGTGAAGTTGGTGTTTGTAATGCTCACGATGGGAGCAAATGGTGGAATGCCGACAACGTCTTCAAACGCCACGCCATTGGGCGCCTGGTAATAGTACCCGGCTCCGCCGCGAATGCTGGTCTTGGCATCGGATGTCAGTTGATATGCGAAGCCCACGCGCGGACCAATATTGCTCAGGTTGTTGTAAATCGAAGATGTGGGACATCCAGCATCATGATGACTACCGCCGAAGATCAGATCCTGAGGCGCGTTCGGGTAACGCGTCGATTGCGCTCCAGGCACAAAGCATCCCACGCGCCCCTCGCTATCTGTATAGGGAAAGAACGGATCCCAGCGCACACCGGCGTTCAGGGTGAGCCGTTTGGTCGCGTGCCAATTATCTTGAACGAACGCACTCCAGTCGTTTCCGCTGAAGTTCAAATACAGCCCGCCTGCCTGGACAAAGCCGGACGCGGCTCCCAGCAAAAAGTCGGAGAGGTTGTTTCCGCTTAGGTTGCCGCCGAAGGTGTAATTGCCGTCGGATTGATAGGAGTTTCCCATCGGCAAGTTCAAGTGTTCCCATTCGCCCCCGAATTGAAGCTCATTCGGTCCCTTGATGAAGGTGGCGATTTCACGATCAGATATGTCGCTGTGATTCCAGGTGCCCGGAGAAGGCTGTTCTCCTACCGTAAACTCTCCAGATACATTCACATTCAGCGTCGCCGGAAAGTTAGTGGGTTGAGCAATGTTCGCGCCCGCCGCTGCTATATTGAAGGGTGCCGGCGATTCCGTCAGTCCCGTCTTCCTTGTCAGTCCGAAATAACTGTTGAGGAGTGTGTTAGGCGAGATCGTGTAAATGTCTACGACGCTTATATTCTTCAGAGCCTGAACCTGTGGATCTTCACTATTGCCCTCAAGTATGTTGCTGGTCGGTGGGATAATGATGGGCACAGTGTATTTCAGTTGGAAGTAGTGCCCGCTTAGATGGTGCTTGCCAATGTTGTAATCAATCTTGACAAGATATTCATCCGTATCCTGGATCGACGGGGCACCGTTGTAGCTCAGGTAGTTGGGTCCCATTTGCGAGTCGTTGGGGAGCGGAATGTGGTTCATTAAATAGAGTGCCGTTGGATCAAAAGCTGCAGGGTTGATCATGTTGTTGCTGTCAAATTGGTAGGGCGAATTCGCGTTGGGGTTCGTCAATGGCGTACCGGGCAGAAGAGACGAGAAATCTCCGTTACGCTCCGCCTGAGTCGGTACTTGGGAATTCAGTCCGTTCGCTGAGGTGTTCTGACGTGTGCCTTGATACGAGCCGAAATAGAACAACTTGCCCTTCAGAATCGGTCCGCCGATCGTGCCTCCAAACTGATTCTGCCTTAGCGGGTCTGGAGAAGTAGCAAAGTAGTTTTTCGCATCCATCGCATAGTTGCGAAGATATTCGAAGACATCTCCATGGATTTGATCCGTTCCCGACTTAGTTACAACATTGGCGACTCCGCCCGTCGCGTTTCCATAAGTAGCGCTCATGTTATCCGTCTGCACATTGAATTCCTGCAAAGCGTCGGGACTGGGGAATGGCAAGTTGGTGTTGATATACATGTCGTTGTAGTCCACGCCATCCAGCAGGTAGTAGACGCCGTTGGAGCCACCGCCATTGACTTTGGCATATTGCTCACCAGGCAGCACGCCGCCTTCACAATTGGCGCCGCAGTTCTGTCCTGATACATCGACCGCGCCAGGGACCAGAAACACCAACTGTTGCGCCTCGCGGCCATTGAGTGGCATGCTTTCCATGCTCTTCTCATCGATGACCTGCGAGATGGCCGCATCGTCTGTGGTTACCTGATTGGCGCTTCCTTCCACCGTGACCTGCTGGGTAATCGCTCCGATCGCCAGGGTAACCTTCTGGGTGGCGGCTTGTCCGACCTCCAACCCGATGCCTTTTTCAACAAAGGTGTTGAAGCCGGCCATTTCCACTGTCAACTGGTAAGTACCTACGGGAAGGCTCGGGAACAAATATTCGCCCGCGGCTCCCGACTTGACCTCCTGCTTGTATCCGGTCCCGGCCTGCTCCACGATCACTGCCGCGCCGGGGACCGCCGCGCCGGTTTTATCTTGAACGGTGCCACTGAGTCGTGCGGTGGTGTACTGGGCGCCAGCGGTCGATGCCCACAGAAAAATCACAATTGATGAGAAAAGGAATGCCGACCTACACGAAACGCGGCTGAGAATTCGGCTTTTTGTGCTTTCGGTTCTTTCAATTGATCTCATATGCGCTGGTCTCCGACCGGTTAAAGGTGTGTGCTCTTGTTTCTATTGTTTATTTGCGAACTCCGGCAGCATTGATTTCGTTTTCTGTCGAAATATGATGTTTTTACTGTCAGTTTGGCATTTTGTCAAGGAAAAAGTTGGCTCTCGGAGCTGGCCCGCGTTCTCCGCGCCGCAGAATACCCCGATATCAGGCAATCGGTTGGAGCTTCGCCTGGCTCCTTTGCTTGCGAGGCATTTCTACCCCCACATTGCGCTGAGGACAAAGTGGAGTATCTTTCTGTATATTTCGTTTTATTACGTTCTACGTTGCGAGCCCGCTTGTAATCAAAGCTAGCGTGACAATCTCAGCATGCATTCTGGTCAAGCACATTTTGGCGGTCCCCGATGACCCGCGATACAGCCCGTGATGTACGCAGGCTCATCCGCCCCCTCAAGGGCGCCCTGCGGCGCTTGCTCCAGCAATTAGTCCGGACCAGCAGCGTGGCAATTCCTCCGCGCGGAAATGAAACCCCTGCGCAGCGGGTGCTGCAGAGTTTTCTCCGCGATCACGGAGTGCGCGCTCAACTCTATGCCACCGATTTCATTGAGAAATCGGGCAATCCGCTGGTCAGGAAGAACCGTTCCTATCGCGGACGAATGAACTTGGCCGCAAGGCTTACCGGTACAGGGCGTGGGAAGAGTCTTCTGCTCAATGGCCATATCGATACCGTGCCGGCAGGGAAGGCGTCGTGGTCCCGTTCGCCCTGGTCGGGAGCGTACAACGGTGGACGCATTCACGGCTTGGGGTCCTTCGATATGAAGGGCGGCCTGGTCGCGAATGCAGCCGTAGTATGCGCGCTGAAGAAGGCCGGCATAAGAACCGGAGGAGACATTCTCTTTGAATCGGTAGTGGATGAGGAGTGGGGCGGAGGCGGAGGGACAATTGCCGCGCGTATCCGCGAAGGCGGCGCCGATGCCTGTGTCATTCCAGAGGGAACGCAACTGGCCATCTACCGGGCGACCAGGGGTGGATTCGTCGTAGATCTCTCAGTCACCGCTGGAGACCCAGCCGCCTATTTCTCGAATGCCGAAGTTATCAGCCCGGCGATTGCCTTTGGTCGTCTGCTGGGATGGGTCGAGGCCTGCGCGAAAGCGCGTGCGAAGATCAGGTCACGCGGCCCATACGCAACTTTCTCCGATCCTGTGCCCGTGCAGGTCCTGGCGATCCAGGCGAACGAACTCGGTTCGGAAACTCCGTTGAGCGTGCCCTCGCGGGCAACAATGCGCGTCTACTTTCAATTCTTGCCGGAAGAAGATGTGGAAGCAGTGATTCGGTCCGTCCGAGATTCGCTCAAGCAATTTGCGGCCAAAGACCCATTCTTCCGTAAGTATCCAATTGAGTGGACGCCACTGATTGGAGCGCCGCTACTGGGCCACGAGCTTCCCGCCGATCATGGCTGGACACGCTGTATGGCAAGGAGTGCCGCAGCGGTGCTGAAGCGGAAGCCGATAATCACCGCGGCGCCATTTCCGTGCGATGCCGGTCTGTTGCATCGCGACTTCGGAATTCCCACTCTTCTTTTTGGGCCATGCGGCGCAGGTGCCCACAACCCCGATGAGTATGTCGAATTCGATTCGGTACTGCAGACTGCAGAGATTTTGCTGGCGACCGCTCTCGATTGGGCGAACGGCTAGCATCCGTGAGTACGCGCTCAGTTCGAACCGCACCGGGGGCCGCTCATCTTCGCGGAAGAGAGTAGCCGTCCCATCAACTCGGAAACTCCGGCGCTATGCTGCCCCTCGCCTTCCGCATGACGACGTAAAGCAAAAGTCCGACGGCGATCCATCCAGCGCCGAGTAGCTTGGCGTTCAGGTTGAGATTGAGCCAAATAAATGTGCAAACGAGAATACCGCATAACGGCGACAGGAACGGGAACCGCACTTTCTGCTGCGAGCGGAACTTGTAGTGAACGAGCGCGGCCGCGTTCACCCCGATGAAGGCGATGAATGCTCCGAAGTTGAGCAGCTCAGCGCCCTGCTCAAACGTCAACAAGAAGGTGCCTACCAGGGTCACGGCGCCCAACAGCAGCACATTGTTGCGCGGGATTCTGGTCGTTGGACTCACGGCTCCGAAGAATCTCTTCGGCAGCGCATCGGCGCGTCCCATGCCATAAAGCAGGCGTGCCGCTCCAAACTGCGCCGCGATACCGGAACCCATGTTCGCGATCATCAGTGTTCCATTCAGCAATTGAAAAAGAAGGCGCCCGCCCACGCGGCGAGCCACTTCTACAAAGGCCGTGTCGACGATCGCTTCTGGAAATGGATTCCGTGCCGGCCATGCAAGCTGCGCCAGATACACTTCGATCGCCGATAGGACGCCAATGGAAAAACAGGTCAAAACGGTAGCCAGCAGAATATTGCGGCGGGGGTTCTCCACTTCTTCTGACATCGTAGAGATGCCGTCGAATCCGATGTAGGTGAGCACGGCGATCGATGCGCCGTGGAACAACCGGCCAGGTGTAAACGTTGAAGGATCGTAGAACGGAAGCAACCACTGGCCCGCCAGCGGCCGTGCCACCAGGGCGATATAGCGGATAGCGTAAGCAATGAAGATAACCACAACGATGCCCATGCCGATAGCCAGCAGAGCGTTCACGCGGCTTGACGTTTGCACGCCGCGTAGATTGAGGCCGGTGAACACCAGAACAAAAGCCACGGCCCAGGCGGCATAGGGAACTTGGGGCAGAATGTTCTGCGCGGCCGCGCTGCACCATACCGCACAGATAATCGGATTCAGCATGTAATCCATGAGCATGGACCAGCCAACCACGTAGCCGGCAAGCGGATGAATCTCTTTGCCCACATAGGTGTAAGCCGAGCCCGCGCTCGGATATACGCGCGCCATCCTGCCGTAACTCACGGCGGTGAAGAGCATGGCCACCATTGCGATCAGGATTGTCGTTACTACGTGGCCCCGGGCAGCGTTACTCACAACGCCGTAAATGCTCATGGGCGCAGTTGGCTGGATGATGATAATGCCGTAGAGAATCAGGTGGTGAAGCTTCAACGTGCGCCGCAGGCCGGGTGCAGCCTGGTCAGGTTCTCCAACGGAATCCATGCTCTTGGTGAGTCCTTTCTTCCTGTCGCATTTCTCCCCGAGAAACCTGAGAAACTTTACTCACCTGCCAGGCACCAACCCGCATGCATCCGCATAGCGGGCAAGAGACTCTCGCACCTTGTGATGAATGATGGCGACAGGATTGTTGTTTATCGCTCCGGCCCGAATCGCCTCTGCCTGTCGAGGAAGGTATTGCGCCACCAACGGCAGCGGTGCCGGACGCTCTCGCAGGTTTTGCAACAAGCGGGCAAGAGACCTGGATATCTCTGCGTTCGGCCAATAGTAGCGAATGCGATCGCTCAAGCTGTACGCCCGTGCGATGCGCAGCTGGCTCTCATTTCCGTGGTAATAGCCCTTCCAATTTTCAGGATTTTCAACCATTACTCTATCGATGACGGAACGGATGGCTGAGCGCCGATCTCCGGAAACCCATTCCTCCTCAATGCGGGCAAGTCCAAAGATTCCTTCCCTCAACATGAATGTCAACTCCGGGCCCACTTTCAAAATGCCGAAATGGCCGCTGACGAGTTGGCGTAGTGAGTCGGCCGTTTGATAGTCGGTGGAATGAGCCTCGTAAACCATGCTTCTCCGTTGCAGAATCGCTTGAATCAGTTCCTCAGCCTTGGCCGGTAAATAGTCAGCGACGGTCTCATTGCCGAACTCAACTCCCGGTTGAACAACGACCCCAACGATCCGCTCCCACGCCGACAACAAATCCCTACGCGCGAATGCGCGATAGTGCACATCGAGTGTTTCTTTGAGGCTCGCGGTGGAGGTAACTTCGATCTCCATTTCCTCCTGCGCGCCGCCTGGTGTGGGCACCTCAGTCCCGATCACATAGACCGGCTTATGGGACGTCTTGGCCGTTGTCGCTTCTGCCACCTCGCATAGCTTTGCCGCCCGCTCTGCGATCTCCTCGTTCGCGAGGATCCGCGGATCATCCCCACACCGCATACTCGCATCCAGGTGAATCTTGTTGAACCCTGCCGCAGCGTAAGCGGAAACCATCGCACTTGCTTTTTCCATGGCAACTTCTGCCGGCAGAGTACGCCAAGGATTCGGACCAAGATGATCTCCCCCGAGAATCAGCCTGTCCGTGACAAAATTGCACTCTCGGGCAACGGTATGTACATAGTCTCGGAATTGCGCCGGAGTCTGCCCGGTATAGCCACCTTCTTGATTCACCTGGTTGCAGGTCGCTTCAATCAATAGTGGGCTTTGATCCTGTTTTGCCTGAGCGAACGCTGCCTCAAGAACAAGACGATTTGCCGAGCACACCGAGTAGATGCCGCGCCTCTTGCCTGCTCGGTTTTCCGCCAGCAGGCGACACATCTCACCGACTGCGGAATGCGATGCGGACGATTCTTCAACGGTCGATGTCTTAGGTCCTTGCAAGATGACCTCCGTTCATTCATGTTCATTTACGAATACATATATTGCGCCACTCAACCAGATAACTCCACCGGACGCTCACACCTGAAAGCTAAAATCAAGATACTTGGGAACCTCAGGGCACGAGTGTGTTTTCCCGCCAGTGCCGTTGGAAGAAACTCTGGCGATAGGAAGAGTCGCTGAATGCTTCAATCCCGCCGGAGCGCGTCACGGATAATCCGCCAGCCAGATTTCCGTAAGCCAGACAAGTTTCCAAATCAGCTTTCCGCACCCATTGGTGAAGAAAGCCCGCATCGAAAGTGTCCCCGGCGCCCACAGAATCCATCACCTCGACTCGGAGAGAGGGCAGGTCGATCCTGCGGCCTTCGGTGTAGGCAGATGCCCCGCGTGCTCCGCGCTTCACGATCAGCAACGGAACTTCTGCCGCTACGTGCTCTACGGCGGCTCCGCCCTTTGCAATCTTTTCTAACTCATCCTCGGTGCAGAGCAGGACGTCGACGAGCGGGAGCACATCGCTCAACACACCTCCCCATTTGCCTTCAGGATCGTCGTTGGTATCCAGCGAGGTGGTCAGCCCGCGCCGCTTCATTTCCTTGAATAACTCCGGAATATGTGGTGAGAGCTTGCGATGCAAGAAAAGGGAAGATAGATGAAAATGCTTGGCTGTGGCAAGATAGTCCAGGTCGAAGTCCTCGATCCCCATTTCGAACATCGCGCCAGGATAAGTAAGTATGCGCCGTGTGCTTGTGAGCGGAAGAATCAGAGTGATCCCCGTGCTGGCACCAGAGGCGGACCTCACCACGCGTTCAACCTCCACGCCCGCCTCTCTCAGCTTTTGGCAACACATCTCTCCCATTGCGTCGCAACCGATGCGCGAGCTAAACGTGACGCTGCTGCCGAGGAGCGAAAGATTGTGCGCGAGAATTGCGGAAGAACTACCGAGCGTAAGGGAAAATCCGCTGGCCAGGACCTCACGCTCTTCCGGCAATTCCTTTGGCAGACCATAGAGGATCAGGTCGGGATTCAGTTCACCCACAATTGCCACGTCGGGGCGCTCGAAAGCGTCTTCGCGCATTTTGCTATTCATCGTTCTGGTTGCGTCCACATTCGCGATAGGTCTTGTTTTTGAATACATCCAATGCCATCAAATCACTCGGGTCGCTTCTTGTCGGCCGGAACGAATCGAGTTGCGATGTTCCCTGAAATTCTTACTTTGATGTCCTTCGAACTTGTCGTTGCTTCCAAACCCGTTGCGGTCACATGCACGTCGTATTCGCCGGAGTGTGTATAGGCGTGCAGCACCTTGACTCCATCCGCAGACGATCCATCACCGAAATCCCAATGGTACGTAAACACCGGCGCTTCGGTCGGTACGCCCCGGCCGCTGAAGACCAGAGTTACTCCCGCCTTGCCCTGGTTGGTTGCTTCCACTTCAAACTGAGGCGGAGTCGCGGGCACGGCGTTGTCGATCAGCTTGAACATGCGAACCGAGTGCGCCGGCTGATTCAGGTTGATCGTGGCCGATGAAAAATTGCAGCAGCTTTGATCGCCGAATACCTCAGTGATCTGGTAGCTGCCCGTTTCTTTCAAGCCCAGCTTGGTTAGATCGATAGCGCGCTTGAGCTCTCCGTCAGACCAATTGAAGACCGTAAGCATGGACTGACGCGTGTCTTCCTTCAGCAGGAAGATACTCGGCTGCACATCGCTTGCCGCATAGGTCATTAAATCAGTGGGTGTGGATGAACGTCCGAGCCGGGCCATGTCGATCACGTCAGCATTCTTCACGAGCGACAGGCGATCCTGCGACGCCCCCAGGGTAGGCAAGTCGTCTCCGAGCTCAAACATTCCCCCTGCCACCGCCGCCAGGGCGATTGAAACCTTAGCTTCCTCCAGACTTAGCTGACGCTGTCCGCCATGCCATGACTGGTCATCGACGGTCTGCGTCGATACGGTGAAAGCGTCCGGATCGGCGACAAAATAATTGCGGTTCATATAGTAGCGTGCTGCGATACCCGAAGCCGCATCTCTTGAAGCTCCAAAGGTATGTCCCGTGTCTTGTGAGATGCGCCCAGCATCGACGATCCCCACCGGATTGAGCATCGTACTGCCGTCCTTGTCCAGAACGACGTCTTCGCCAACCGCGCTGCGGATTATCTTCAGCCCGATTCGTTGCGCTTCAAGGGCAGTTGTATTGGGGCGATAGTAAGCGCCTTCCACCGCCGAATCGTCCATGAAGTCCATCTTGATAAAGCGAACACCCCAGTTATAAAGCGTACTGTACGTCTGCTTCAGGTATTCCTGGGCGCCGGGGTTGGTTGTGTCCAGCACATATAACAGATCGGTATGTTCCGTCACGTCGCCAATGTGAATCAGCTGACCCGCGGCGTTGTGCAGCAACCAGTCCTTATGGTTTTCGTATACCCAGGCGCGCTCCGATACTTCGAAGGGCGCTGTCCACACTCCAAAGGTGAGCCCTTTGTCGCGCACCACGTCTCCAATATAACCAAGTCCGCGAGGAAACAAATTCACGTCGGGCGTCGTGTATTCGCCGCGCGCATATTGGTATCCTTCATCGATGTGAAAGTAGTTATAACCGCTCTGCCTCAGATTCTCTGCCATCCACGCTGCATTCGTAATCGCGGCTCCCTGGTTGAGTCCAAAGTAATAGGCTGTCCAACTCCACCACCCGATTGGGCTCGGAGTATCAACGCGAGCTTTATGAAGGAGCTTGATGACGTGTCCGTATTCCTCCAGTTGGGCATGATAATCAGACCCCACGGCAAACATCAGGCGCTCAGACGACAAGCTATCTCCGGAGTTGACAGGCAGGCTGAGACTTACGTGCTCGGAGGCTGGCGAATGTCGCAGAGATTCCTCTTTCATGATCTCGGTCGTGCCCGTTGCCTCCGCTTCATAGGACACGATCTGCGTGCCGGCGTCCGTCGTTCGCTCTTTCAAATGAAATATGGTCAGCAACCGATCTGAAGTCAGAACACCGAAAAACAAGCTCTGTCCGCTCTCGCGGTTATAGATAAGTTGGCTTCCCACTGCGCGTTGCATCCCTTTTCGTCCGTCACTTAGGTCGCGAATCGCCAGCTGAGGCCGGTCCTCACTGTAGCTGTCTGACAAAATACGGTCCGCGGAAACCGGACCGTTCAAGTTGATGACGGGTGCATCGGTTGCGTGAATCGTGCGGATCGCATGGACCGTGATGGCTCGGCCCGTGCTATTTTTCACCTTGACTTCGAAGTCGCCCCACAGCTGATCGTGATAAACACGAAACGTGCAAACCAGGTCCGGCTTGCCTTGAAGGCCGGTATGCGTTACGGTCAGCACTGACCCTGACCCGAATTCGTCATGAAAGTCCGACTGCACCGTCCTGTGATCTGGAAATTCCGTAGATCGCAGAATCTCTGAATCGACATCCGCCTCGACATCGGAACGCATCAATGGACCCGGATTGCCGGTTTGGACGAGTGAGTACGACCCGTCTGAGTTGCTTTCTACGGAGACGCCTTTCCCTTTGATCGACCCTAAAACCCGGCCTTCGGTGCGAGATTGGCCTGCTTCGGACTGGCTCGCCATTGCAGGGCGTCCGGATGCGACCGCACCGGCAAGGAGAATTGCGTACATGCTCTTTTGATACGAATGCTTCATGGATTTCCCTTCGCCCTTTGCCGATCGCACTCCAGGGAGCGCATTTCGTCGTTCTGCGCCGGACCCTCTGACCTATACCTTCAATAAGGGGTGCCTTCATTCCGGCTGAGGAGTGGTTTTCGTCCCATTGCTCCGATCGCTTTCGATTGAACTGTAGTCGAAGACAAACGAAACACTCGGGCGTGTTTCGTAATGCTATGCAGGCAAGCTAGCCTTGTCAACGGCATTTTTTTTTTGCGTAATTCCAGGACGGGCAACGTTTATCTCCATAAATTCAGCATTCTCGGCGACGGCCGACCTCTCAGCGCCGCACAGCAAATCCCGGTCTTTATGCTGGAACAGGTGCGACGCGCTTTCAGGTTCCGATTTTGTAGCCGCGGAAACGAAAGTCTTGACGGTTACGAAATGTGATTATATCCTTTCGTGGGGCTTCATATTGGCTCAATTGTCGATGCGAGCTAAGCTCTTGCGAATGGAAGTGGCCGCCAACGGGGAATGGAGTTTAGATGTCACACGAGGACAGGGCCCAATCCGAGGATCTCTCTAAGACCGCTCCTCAATTCACTATGCCGGAAATCCTTCGTCAGCCTCACCTCTGGCCGGTTACGGTGAAAGAGGTGCATGCCGCAGCAGACCGCCTGCAACTCGCAGCGAAACTTCAACATGCGCGCGTCCTGCTGACCGGGGCAGGTACTTCGGCCTACGCGGCTATGGCCATCGCCTCGGCGTGGCCTCGGGCTTATGCCGTTCCAACCACCGACCTGCTGGTCGACGCCGAACGATACTTGCTAGATGTGGATGCAGTGATCTCTGTGGCCCGGTCCGGCGATAGTCCTGAAAGTGTCGCTGTTGTCGAGCGGGTTCGCGCCCTTCGGCCTGACATTCTGCAGTTCGCAATCGTCTGCAATGAAGATGGCGCACTATCTCACTCCAGTCTCAACGGAGTCATCACCCTAGACCCCCGCACGAATGACCAGGGCCTTGTCATGACCAGTTCATTTTCCAATCTGGTGTTGGCCGGACTTGTCCTCGTCCAGGCCGAGGCTGTCGCGGCCACAGTAGACGAGTTGAGTGCGCGCGCGATTGCATTGTTCCCCGACATCGATCGAGCATGTCGGCGCGTGGCGGATCGCACCCATGACCGGATCGTGATTTTGTCCTCATCTCCGCTGCTTGGGTGGGCCCGTGAGGCCGGCCTCAAGACGCTCGAAATGACGGCTGGCCACTTTCCCGTCATCACAGAAACACACTTGGGCCTGCGGCATGGTCCGATGTCCTTTGTTAAACCTGACACGCTTGTCCTTTGTCTGTTATCCAGCGATCCACTGCGCCGGCGTTATGAAGAAGATTTGATCTGTGAGCTCCGAGCGAAAAAGATCGGATACATCGTCGGTATCGTGGATCCAGGTGCTTCAAAAGGTTTATTCGATGAGGTCATTCCAGCCGTGGCTCCGCAGATGATCGACGCGCTGCGCACGCCTTATGAGATCCTAGGCCCGCAGTTGATCGGATATCACTTGAGTCTTCGCATCGGATTAAATCCCGATAACCCAAGCCCGGACGGCGTTATCAATCGGGTAGTTCAAGGCGTCACGATTCACCCAACTCGTCCATTGGAAACTGTAACTTCAAGCAAGTAGCGATACCGGCGCATTCGGATAGCTCGCGGACACCAGGCCATATTGCAAGGCGCAGTTTTCAGCTTGAATCTTCTACGGCATGTTGTATTTGTTTGCATTCGCAACATTACGCATGCTTGGCACGATAAGCGCGACACATCGCGAAGCCCATGCAGGAATGCGCCCTTCAGGAACATGGAGCAACTGACAAGGAGTCAGACTTGACGGAAGAAATCGTTCAAGCGAAGCACTACCAGGTCGGGAGTGCGAAGTTGGAAGTCCATCTAACCAGTGAAGCTGCCGGCGCCGCTGCCGCGCTGGCGGCGGCGGGAGCATTGATCGAGTTAGCAAGAACTCATGAAGCGATTGCAGTCATCTTCGCTACAGGAGCCTCGCAGATAGAGACTCTTAAAAGCCTTACCCGCATAGAAAGCCTTCCCTGGAGCCAGATTCGCGGCTTCCACATGGACGAATATGTAGGGATAGCTGCCGATCATCCTGCCTCATTCCGCCGTTATCTTCGCGAGAGGTTGACCGAAAAAGTGAAGATGAAGCATTTCCTTGAAATTGATGGAAGCGCCAATGATCCTGAAGGAACTTGCCGCGCGTACGCCGAAGCGATCCGTGCCGCCGATCCGCAACTGTGTCTCCTCGGTATCGGAGAAAACGGTCATCTGGCGTTCAATGACCCGCCCATCGCCGACTTCAACGATCCTGTAGATGTGAAGATTGTTGAGCTTGATAGGGCATGCCGGCAACAGCAAACCGCGGAAGGCTGGTTCAAAGGTGTCGAGGACGTTCCGCAGCATGCAATTACGCTCACCATTCCAGCATTGTTGCGCGTGCCTAAGTTGATTGTCTCTGTGCCGGGAAAGCGCAAGGTGACGATTGTTCGGCGTGCCTTCACGGAACAAATCTCCACGGCATGCCCCGCGACGATCCTGCGCACTCATCCAGATGTAACGGTTTATCTAGATCTTGAATCGGCGAATGAATTAGGCGGCATTCTGGATTCTCAATGAGCCTGTAACGGTCGCGGATGTTAGCCAACGGCACCGATCAACGCTTAAGGAAAGGATTGAAAGTCTTATGACCGACGAGCCGATTTCCGGAACTGATCGTAGAACATTCATGAAGCAGGCCGCGGGCACCATGGTCGCGGCGAGCGTGAGCGCCAAGTCGTATGCGCGTGTCCTCGGAGCTAACGATCGAATCCGCTTAGGTCAACTCGGTTGCGGCGATCGCAGCGAAGGCCATGTGCATATGGTAACGCTGGCCTCCAAACAAATGCCGGTGGAAGTGGTCGCGGTCTGCGACATCTGGAGCCTGGCGCGGGAGCACAGGGCCGCCCAGGTGAAGCGAGCATTCAACCACGAGCCTCAGAGCTTTAAATACTCTGAACAGATGCTGGAACTGAAGGACCTCGATGGCGTGATGATTGCCACGGGCGATTTTCAGCATGCCCAGTTATGTGCCGAGGTGGTGAGAGCGGGAAAGGACTGCTACGTCGAGAAGCCCTTTGCCAACGTGCTCTCCGAAGCCATTGAGACACGCGACCTGGTAAAGCAATCAAAACAGATTGTCCAGATGGGTACGCAACACCGCAGCCAGCCGTACCCTCTTGCGGTGCGGGATATCATTCGTTCCGGGCGAATCGGCAACATCGTTCATATTGAGCAAGAATGGAATGTGAATGAGGAGCGATGGAGATTCACTCCGATGGACACCGGTATCAACAAGGAAAGGCTGATGGACATCCACATGGAGTGGAAACAATGGCTCCATGGCCAGCCCTCGAAGCTTCGCGAAGAAGACACTGATTGGAAGCGGTGGTTGCTGGGGAAACCGGATCGTCCCTTCGATCCTCATGTGTATCTCGAATTCAGGCTCTATAAGGATTTTTCCTCGGGCATATTCGATCAGTGGCTCAGCCACGGATGCGACCTGGTACATTTTTGGACAGACGAGGCATACCCGGAAAGCGTCGTTTCCAACGGAGGCATATTTGCCTGGAAAGACGGACGGGACAATCCCGATACCTGCGTGACAGCCGTCGTCTATCCCAAGGGATTTCTCTACACGTATAAATCGATCTTCTGCAACAGCTACCGCAGCTTTTCCAGAATTCACGGACGCGACGGCACTATCGAGAATTACGGAGGGGAAGGGGCTTCGCTCTTCACCGTCACCCGCGAAGGATGCAGGCAAGAATTCGATCCGTTCGATGGTGGGCCGGTCTACACAAAACTCCCCATCGTAGGGCCCGCGCAAGACGGTGAGGAGATTGTCCATGTCCCGGGTGCGCCTGCGCCTAACTCAACGGGGCCGGATGACGACGATGTAGGCCATCTTGTGAACTGGCTTCAATCGATGCAGACGCGCACTCAGCCAAACGCCACCGTCGATCATGGCTTCTCGCATGCGCTGGTCTGCATCATGGCGGCTCAGTCCTACTGGAGCGGCAAAAAACTCTACTGGGATCCAAACAGCCAACAGATCGTCGAGCATCCCGTCGGAAAGAACGTCGCATAAAGATAGCGATCTGGATAGCGAGATGCGATGAAGCCATTGAGCGCCATGCGGCAAGCGGAGTCATCGACGAAGCCTCGCGGCACAGGACGCGTTCGATGGTGGATCGTCTGGACACTGTTTTTCTCCACGGTGACCAACTACATCAGCCGCCAAACTTTTTCCGTTTTAGCGCCGTTGATCTCGTCGCAGTATCATCTGACGCACACCGACCTGGCTAAAATCCTTGGCGCATTTCAGATTTCGTATGCAGTCACCTGGCTTCTGGGTGGCATCTTTCTTGACGCTATAGGAACACGTCTCGGGTTGGCCCTGGCAGTTGTCTTCTGGTCAGTTATCAACATGCTCACCGGTTTCGCTTCCTCGGTTTTCGGCTTCGCGTCTTTCCGGTTCCTCCTTGGAATTGGAGAAGGCTTTAACTGGCCCGGAGCAAGCAAGACGGTTGCCGAATGGTTTCCCAGCCAGGAGCGCAGTCTCGCTGTGGCCATCTTCGATAGTGGCTCCAGCGTGGGCGGCGCCGTGGCAGCAATTGCGATCCCATTGATCGCTTTGGCTTTTGGGTGGCGATCAGCCTTCGTCTTTTCAGGACTGCTCGGCTTTGTTTGGCTGCTTGTATGGTTGCGCGTCTATCATCCTCTCGACCGCCATCCGCGCGTGACGCCGGGCGAGGTCACATACATTCGCTCCGGCCAGGAAGTGCCCAGTGTCTCCGCTGAACGTGGTCCCAAGCGTTGGCTTCAGCTCGCACGAGATCGAAATGTATGGGGCATCGTTCTTGGCCGAGCTCTCACTGACCCCATCTGGTGGTTCTATGTTTTCTGGTTGCCGCAGTACTTGAGCGATGCGCGCGGATTCAGCCTGAAGCGCATCGCCCTTTTTGCCTGGATGCCGTTTATCGCCGCCGATATCGGAAACTTCACAGGTGGCCTGATCTCCGGCTATTGCATCCGCCGCGGTGTCTCCGTGGTGAAGGCCCGCACCTGGGTCTGCGCCATTAGTTGCCTCCCAATTCTTGCAGGAATTCCCGCCGCCGGTGTGCATAGTGTTTATGCTGCGATGGGATTGATTTGCTTTGCTCTCTGGGGTTATGCGAGTTGGTCCACCATGGGCCTAACTCTACCTTCCGATCTATTTCCTCAGGATGTGGTCGCAACGGTTACCGGACTTAGCGGACTGGCCGCGGGCCTGGTTGGTGCAGTCTTTACCATGGTCGTCGGAATTCTGGTTGATCGCTATTCTTACGCACCAGCTTTTCTGGTCGCGGGATCGATGCCTCTCTTCGCTACCGCTTTTCTCTTTCTTTTGATTCGCCCACCGATCAAATCGATAGCCGCATAGATGAATCTGCGTAATCAT
>PLTV01000391.1:0-817 GCA_003164635.1 Acidobacteriaceae bacterium | reverse complement strand
CCGCCTTGGACCGCGCATGGAAGCGCCACGGAGCCGGTGGCCAGTGTCCTCTGCGGATCGCAGCTCTCCGCTATGGCCGCTCTCGGGCAAGAGAGTGCTCCACTGTTCGGGCGCTTCGATGCCGGAATTTGTCACCTCGACCCGCATCACTACGAAGACGTGGCGGCCTTCTACGCTGATAGTCCCCGCTACGGCTTTGTCGAGAAGCTGCTCACGCACGGTGTCTTTGGCGGAACGCCACGCTACCACGCACTCGTTTACACGTCGCGCCCTCCCCGTCGAGGAGATTGTTTCGTTGCTGATACAGCGAAGAGCATTCCTGGAATATGAAGTACGGTTCTTGCTTGGCAGCGAACAAATCCGTGACCCGGCTCCGTACAATGCCATCTTGACCGCGATTGCCGGCGGCCAAACGAAGTGTTCAATGGCATTCAACAAGTGATTGGCGTGGAGCGCGGCACCTTTTCCGGTTCCTTGCGGAGTTTGCTGGAACTAGGGTGGATTCGGGGTGAATTTCCCTTCGGCGAAAGCACTGAGCGCAGAGCTCTCTAGCGGCCAAATCTCGTAAGTGGTTGAAAGATTTGGTTGCGGGGGCTGGATTTGAACCAGCGACCTTTGGGTTATGAGTTCTTAAATGTAGTTATTTCATAGAGTTAGCGGACATGGTTGGTTACCATCAATAGTTTTGAGAAACATGCAGGAACTTCAAGGAGTTTCGCGGATGGGTTGCAATTGGGTTGGAACGGCAGTTCCGCATCGCCGTTCGACTCACGCTCTGGGATCTCAGTCGCATGAACCGATGACCTCTTCCATGCCA
>PLTV01000210.1:382-6530 GCA_003164635.1 Acidobacteriaceae bacterium | reverse complement strand
TGCCGCGCGAGAGACGCGTGGCTTTGATGGCCGACGATATGGAATCGCTTGCCGGGGTGACCGCCGAGAGCATGGCGGACGAAGTAGCCGCCAACGCGAAAGCTTTCGGCTCAGATGGGGTAGCCGCGGGATTGGCGAAGACGCCGCTGCTCGTGCTTTCGGCTGATGATGGCCTGGCCCCGGGCACGGACAGACTGGTGAAGGAGATTGAAGCTGCGGGTGGAACGAAGGTGACCACTCTGCATGCTGCGACCGATCACTCGTGGTCGGATCACCGGATCTATCTCGAGACCACGATCGTCAATTGGCTCGCGACCTTGTAGCCGATCAGTCGGCCCGACGAACGATGCCGCGATCGCCGCGCGTAACCTCGACGAACAGTCCTTTGCCTTGCGCCAGCAGTTGTCCATTGGCGTCGTGAATCTTAGCCTCGGTCCAGTGCTTGCGGCCCTCATTGTGGGTAACGCGGCCTTCGAAATGGAGTGGCGTCTGGGTGGGCACGGGGCGAAGAAAATCGACTTCCATGTGACGGGTCATGGCTGTAAAGCCGCGCGCGCGGACGGCTTTGCTCATGGCCTCGTCTAACAGCGTGGATATGATGCCGCCATGAAGCAGGCCAGGATGACCGGCGAAGGTCTCGGGAATGGAGGACCTGCTGGCAACGGATTTGTCGGCGGCGATGGAAAACTCCAATTGCAAACCGCCGGGGTTGGCTGGACCGCAGCCAAAGCAGCGGTTTGAGCCGTGAACTTTTGAATCTTTTGGCGAATCGAGTTCCTGTTCCATAGTCCCTTGTTCTCTATTGCGACTCAAGCAAAAGCATCAAGCATCTGCTGCGAGAATTTTTGCGAAGATCAGCCGATCGACGTTGCCACCTGTAAGTACGATGCCGATGCGTTTGCCTTTGAGATGATCGCGCTCCTGAAGCGCACCGGCCAACGCGGCGGCGCCGGCGCCTTCGGCGAGGTTGTGCGTGTCTTCGTAGAGCGAGCGCATGGCGGATTCGATCTCGTCGTCGGAGACTTCAACGAAGCGGGTCACGTTGTCCCAGATGGCTTCCATGGCGCGAGCGTTGGGCTTGCGGCAGGCGAGACCATCGGCGATGCGCGTGCGAGATGGAGCTTCGACGATGCGGTGCGCGGCGAAACTCCGGGCGTAGGACGGGGATTCGGCGGCGACCACCGCGATGATTTCTGTTTTGAGCCCGAGTGCGTTGCGGGCGGCGGCAACGCCGCAGATGGAGGACCCCAGTCCGATGGGGACGTAGACTGCATCGAGCGTTGGGGCGGTTTGAAAGAATTCAAGCGCATACGTGGCGGTGCCCATGACCAGGCGTTCATGGAATGAGTCGATCGAAACGTATCCGCGTTCGACCGCAAGCTGCGCGGCGAATTCGAGCGACTCCTGAAAGTCTTCGCCGTGTTCGACGAGGTCGACGCCTTGCGCGACCATAGCGCGGTTTTTCTCAACAGAGTTGCCATGGGGAACAACAATGACCGCATGCAGACCGAAGAGGCGCGCGGCCATGCCCACGCCCTGGCCATGGTTGCCACGAGTTGCGGCGACAACGCCAGTAAGGCCGGGATGGTTGAGCTTCAGCCAGTCCATGTAGACGAGTGCGCCGCGCAATTTGAATGCGCCAACGGGGCCGTGATTCTCGTGCTTGATCCAGGCCTCGGTTCCCAGCCTCTGGTTGAGGAGCGGCCAGGTGTATTGCGGCGTCGGCGGCATGTGCCGATAGACCAGGGTCTGCGCTTCATGAATCTGGGGCAGGGAAGGGAGAACCATGCAAACAGGATACTGCGCGTGACCGACAACGACCTCGGATGGACGAACACGGCCCACCGTGAGAGAAGATTCACTTGACCCCTGGAACCCTGCCCACCGAGACTGAGTTTGCCGCCACGTCGCCGGAGTTCGCCGGCGCGCCGCGTCATTTTTTCGGAGGAGAGATTCGATGAGATCAGTTGATCGCCGCACCGCAATTCTGCAAATGAGCGCCGTTGCGGGCGCTGTCCTGCTTTCCGAAGGCGTTCGTGCTGAGAGCGCGGGCCAGGCACAAACCGCGGCTGCACCGGCCGCTCCGCCTTCGGGTCCGTTCACGCTGCCTGCGTTGCCGTACGCGTACGAGGCGCTGGAGCCGAGTTTCGATGCGGAGACGATGCACCTGCACCACGACAAGCATCATCAGGCTTATGTGAACAATTTGAATACCGCCGCGGCGGCACATCCTGAGATCGCATCGAAGACGGTGTGGGAACTGGTGGCCGATCTGAACTCGGTTCCCGAGGCTATTCGGACTGCTGTGCGCAATAACGGCGGTGGGCACGCGAACCATTCGTTCTGGTGGCCGACGCTGGGTAAGGGCGGTTCCGCGCCGACGGGCGAGTTGGCGAAGGCCATCGACGCCAAGTTCGGCACGTTGTCGTCGTTTCAGGACAAGCTGACGGACGCGGCGATGCACGTGTTCGGCAGCGGCTGGGCGTGGTTGGTGAAGATGCCTGACGGCACAGTTGCGATCGAGTCGACTCCCAACCAGGACAGCCCGCTGACTGCGGGACACAAGCCGATCCTCGGCATCGATGTGTGGGAGCATGCGTACTACCTGAAATACCAGAACAAGCGCGCGGATTATGTGAAGGCCTTCTTCAATGTTGTGAACTGGGATTACGTCAGCGGTCAGTTTGCGCAAAAGGCTTGATGGATTTGCGAGCCTTATCACCCGCCGGAAGATTTGTATTGTTCGCTGCATCCCTGGCCGTTGGTCTTGCTGGCTGCCACTCTGCTCAACGGCTTACACCCGAACAGGCGGAAGGGAAGCATCTCTACGACGTGCGTTGTGCTCATTGCCACGAGGATAATGATCTTGCGCTCAAGAAAGTCCCACCCAATCTGCGTGGTCTCTTTGAACACAAGGCGTTGCCGAGCGGCATTCCTGCATCGGATGCCGCTGTGGCTGCGAATGTGTTGAATGGCCGCGGCCTGATGCCTGGATTCGCCGGACGGTTCACGAATGAGCAGATGGCGGCGCTGTTGGCGTATCTGCATACGGGCTTGCGTTGAGCCTTCGGCTCCGAGACAAGAACGGATCGGACTGTCCAAATTACTCGTAACGGATGGCAGTCATCGGGTTGGTTTGAGACGCGCGCTGCGCGGGAACAACGCAAGCGAGGGCCGCCACCAGCACCAGCAGAGCACAGGAAGCCGCGAGGAGCAGGGGATCGTGCGATGCGGTTTGACTCTCCTGCGCCCAGTGCGCCATGACGCGGCTCAAGGCAACGCTGAGTGCCAGGCCGGTGGCGATGCCCGTTCCGACACTGGCTATCGTCGACTTGAAGACAATCTTCAGGACGTGCCCACGCTGCGCTCCGAGCGCCATGCGAATGCCGAACTCGTTGGTGCGCTGGACAACGGTGTAGGAGACAACGCTGTACAGTCCGACCGCGGCAAGCGCAAGCGCCAGTATGGCAAAGCCACCAAACAACCAGGCTACAAGGCGGCCGCGGGCCCAATCCGGCTCGGTGCTGATCCAATGCTCCAGGTCTTTGGGATCGCCGTTGGTCTGTTGATCGTGATCGACCGAGTTCACCTTCTGGCGGATAGCGTGGAGGAGAGACAGCGGCTGGACCTGCGTACGCACCAGAAGCTGCGTGTACATACCCATGGCAGCGGTGAAGGGAACAAAGCTTTCCGGTTTGATCGGGTTCGACAGACCGTCGTCAAGCTTGTCGCCGACCACGCCGACAATGAGATACGGTCCCTGGTCGACACCGGGAGCGGTCAACAGATAGGGAGGCCGCTGCGTGACTTCGGGCATGCGAAGCGAGTGGCCGACGGCATCGCCGTTAGGGAAGTATTTGCGGGCCATGGTCTGGTTGATGACAATGACTGCCGCGCCGCGGTGATTCTCGTCGAGAGTCCAAATGCGGCCCTGCTTCACGGGAATGTGGAGCACGGGAAAGTACTCGGGGCTCACCATGTTGAATTGCAGGGATTGGTCTTCAGACGCGGGTTTGCCGACGATTTCGAATTTCGTTCTGAAGCCATTGGAGGGTGGAGTTGCGTTGCTGGAGATGGCGACGGAGACGACGCCGGGCACTTCAGCCGCTTTGGCCTGGAGAAGCTCAAAGTAGGGCGCGCGTTCGGCCCAGGTCTTGTACGTGCCGTCGTGCACGGGGATGCCCACCGACATGACATTGTGCGGATCGTATCCGAGAGGCGTGTGCATCAAGCGCACAAACCCTTCAATGGCTGCACCGGCGCCGGCGAGCATCAACAGGGTCAGTGCAATCTGTCCTGCGATCAGGCCGCTGTGAATCCTGCTTCCAGACACGCCTTTTGTTGTCTTGCGCGTGTTTGATTGCATGACCTGGCTGACTTCGGGCCGCGAGAGTTGCATGGCAGGCCACAGGCCAAACAGAATGCCCGTTCCGACGGCAACCACGATGCAGAAGATCAGGACAGGCACGTTGATATGGATGGCCGCCTCGTGCGGGAACGAGAATTGCGGCAGGTTGTCTACGATCACGGCGACCAGTTTGTATGCAAGCGCGAGTCCGAGAGCTGCGCCGGTGAGGGAAAGCAGCAGGGATTCAGTGAGAAGCTGGCGAATGATGCGCGTGCGATTGGCTCCGATGGCCGCACGAATTGCGAATTCGTGGGTGCGGGCTGTGGCACGCGCCAGTTGCAGGATCGAGACGTTGCCGCAACCGATGGCGAGCAGCAGGGCAACCGCTCCGAAGAGCAGGTAGAGCGTACCGCCTAACTGCTTGATGAAGTCTTCATTCAAGCCCACAACGTGCAGGCGCAGGTCGCCGCTCGGAAAGTGCTTGGGCGTCTCGGTGCGAAACTGCAAGAGGATCGGCTGAAGCGCGGCATTGGCCTGTTCATGACTTACACCCGGCTTAAGACGAATGCCCACGTAATAACCGAGGGTCTGGTCGCCATTGATTTTTTTGGGCAAATAGACATCGCCATCGCCCCAGGCAAAGCGAGGCGAGGCGACGCCGACGACGGTGTAGTTCTTGCGAACCATCTGAATGGTCTTGCCGAGCACGCCACGATCGGAGTTGTAATGGCGTTGCCAGAACTTGTAGCCGAGCACGACGACGGGTTGAGGATCCTGGCCGTCGATGGCGTCGGACGGCACGAGACCGCGGCCAAGAAAGACAGGTACGCCGAAGAAGTTGAAGGCATTCGAGGTCAGATACTCGGCCTGCACATCTTCGGGCAGATCGCTGCCGGTCACCGTCAGGTTCCATTGGTCCTCGAGGAAGGCATCCTCGACGACAGGGGATTTGCGGATGATTTGCCACTGCGACATGGTGAGCCCAAATCCCTGAAGGTCGCCTTTGGGGGACAGGAATCGCATGTGAATCATGCGATCGGGAGCGGCGTAGGGATAGGGGTCCATCAGGATTGAATACACGACGGAAAATACGGCGGTGGTGGCGCCAATGCCCAGCGCCAGGGAGAGGATCGCTGTCAACGTGAATCCCGGCATCTTGACCAGTTGGCGAAGACCGTAGCGGGCATCCTGAAACAGAGTTTTCATCGCGCTCTCCCTGCATGTGGCAAAGGGTACGGATTTGGTGGCGGGATGGTTCTCCCGAGTCTGCTGCACAGGGAAGTGCAAGTTGAACGCCACTGATGAGGATTCGGAAAGCTCTCATTACAAAGCACCAGGCAAAATGTTACGGATCGTAACTGTTCGATTCCGACATGGGCTGTTCAGTAGCGAACACCGGAGTCACGCCGGCGGACGCGGTTCACTTCAAATTCACCCGCAACCGGCGAGTAGAGCGGATAAGTAAACTCGCAGCACGCTATACTCAGGATTGCTATGGCAACCNNCCCATGACTCCGAAAAGGTGATTGGGACATTGCAGCAGCAGGGCTACCACCAGGTAGAGGCCGAAGAAGATGCCGGCCTGATTCTTTACAACACCTGCTCGATCCGCGATAAAGCTGAGCAAAAGGTCTTTAACCGGCTCAACGACTACAAAAAGCTGCATAAAGCCGGCAAGCGCTTCGGCGTGCTTGGCTGCGTGGCCCAGCAGGAGGGCGAGAAGATCTTCGATAGGGCGCCGTACGTTTCGCTGGTTTCGGGGTCGGCCTCGTATCGAAAGCTGCCGGAGATGCTGGCGCG
>PLTV01000210.1:0-307 GCA_003164635.1 Acidobacteriaceae bacterium | reverse complement strand
GGCTACACGGAGATTCAACTCCTCGGGCAGAACGTGAACAGCTACAAGGATCCGGAAGGGAAGTTGACGTTCGCGGAATTGCTGGCCGCGGTGGGACAGGTTGCGGGGATTCGGCGGGTACGATTTACAACCAGCCACCCGCGGGACTTTACCCGGGATATTGTGGAAGCTATCGACGCCTATCCGACGCTCTGCGACCATGTGCATTTGCCGGTGCAGTCGGGTTCGGCGCGCGTGCTGAAGATGATGGCGCGCGAGTACACGCCCGAGTGGTACCTGGAACGGATTGCATGGATCAAGAGCGCGC
>PLTV01000106.1:13275-15970 GCA_003164635.1 Acidobacteriaceae bacterium | reverse complement strand
GGATTGATTTGCGCGTATTTATTCTTGTGCAGCCGCCTTTTATGCGCGAAGAAGAAGCGATGGAGTGGGCAGTGCGATCGCTGGAGTTTGCTTTCGGCTGCGGCGCGACCGCGGCGACTTTGATTCCGACGCGCGACGGCAATGGCGCCTTGGAAGAGCTAGCTGGGGCAGGATTGTTTTCGTCACCGAAGCTGATGACTTTGGAAGCGGCAATGGCGAGCGGCATCGCGATGGGGAAGGGAAGAGTCTTTGCCGACCTNNTGCGAAGATTGCGGAGGTTTGAGCTGAGCGAGACTTACGACATTGCAGTTGTTGGATCGGGGTTTGCTGGTTCGCTGCTGGCAATGATCGCGCGGCGGCTTGGTCGATCGGTGATCCTGATTGAAAAGGGAACGCACCCGCGCGTGGTGATTGGCGAATCGTCGACACCACTTTCGAACCTGCTACTGGAAGAATTGACGAGCCACTATGGTTTGACGGAGTTGGCGCCGCTGACGAAATGGGGCAGCTGGCAGCGATCTTATCCAAACATTGGCTGTGGATTGAAGCGCGGATTCACCTTTCATCACCATGTGCTGGGCGCGCCTCGTCCTGCTGACTCTGAACGCAGGGACCAGTTGCTGGTAGCCGCGAGCCCGCGCGATGAGATCGCCGATACGCATTGGTATCGGGCCGACTTCGACCACCTGCTTGTTCGAGAAGCGGAAAAACTTGGTGTGGATTACGTGGACCGAGTTACCTTGAAAGACATTCGCGAGTGCGGTGAGGAAGTTACGCTTGCAGGTGAGAGGAATGGAAGCGCAGTGCGGATTCGCGCGAGGTTTGTGATTGATGCGACGGGGCCGCGCGGATTCCTGCATCAAGCGCTTGGTTTGCGCGAACTGGAACTGCCGGGCTATCCGCGAACGCAAGGGCTTTACAGTCACTTCTCCGGAGTCGGACGACTGGAAGAGACCGTTTACAGCCGAGTTGATGAGCGGCCGCCGTATCCCATTGACGATGCCGCGGTGCACCACATTTTCGATGGCGGCTGGGCTTGGGTGCTGCAATTCAATAACGGAGTGACGAGCGCAGGCATTGCGGCGACCGACGACCTGGCTTCGCAACTGCGCTTCTGCGATGGAGCGGAGGCCTGGAAACGAGTCGTGGATTTGATTCCGGCATTGAAGGCGCAGTTTGCCAATGCGCGGGCTTCGCGCCCCTTTGTGCATATGACGCGCATGAGTTTCCGTTCATCGGAGGTGGCAGGCGAGAAGTGGGCACTTCTCCCGTCGGCGGCAGGATTCGTCGATCCGTTGCTCTCGACGGGCTTTCCGTTGACGTTACTCGGAGTCAGCCGAATCGCTGCGATCATCGAACGGGACTGGGACACGCAGCGATTCCATGGGCATCTTCGGGCCTATGCTGCGCAAACGGATCTTGAGTTGATGGCTACTGCGCGGCTCGTTGGAGCGCTTTACGCGAATATGAAGAACTTCCAGGTGTTTGCGGGTTTAACGATGCTCTACTTCGCGGCGGCCAGTTTTTCTGAAGCCGCACGAAGACTTGGGAAGCCGCAACTGGCACAGTCGTTTCTACTTTGCGATCATCCGGAGTTTGGTCCTGTCTGTGCGCAGTTGATTGAGCGTTCTCGGCATACGTTGTCTAAGGATGATTCAGACGAACTGATTGAAGACATTAAGAAAACGATTGAACCCTTCAATGTTGCGGGACTGGGAAGGTCGGATCGGCGGAACTGGTATCCCGTACTTGCGGATGATCTGGTGGCCTCGGCTGAAAAGCTGAGCGCAACACGCAAAGATATTGTCGAGTTGCTTGAGCGGTTGGGTTTTAGTGGCAGTCATTGCCCTGCTACATTCTTTCGACATTAATGCTTTGCTGCGTTCGGCATCTTTTGCGCCGTGAAGGAGACCGGCCTCGCTGAAAGAATCCCCGCGCCTTCCATTATGGTGATGAACTGGTTGGCGGCCACGTGAGGAATTGATTCTCTGGCGCCGTTTGGCCAAGTGACTTGCAGGTTCACGAAGGAGTTGCTCGCGGGCTTGCCCAGCCCGAACGTCAGGGGGAATTCGCTCTGCGACAGGTAACTTGACCCGGTTTTTACCATCGCATTTAGCTTTGTTCCATTGGTTTTAGTCAGGGTGATTTTAGCGCCAATGGCGTCTCGATTCGACCGAGTACCGACAAGCTTCACACGGAGCAGATCGTTTTGGTTGGCGTTGTCATTGCGCAAGAGCCGTGCGGGGCCATTGTTCGTGATGATGACGAGGTCAAGATCGCCATCGTTGTCGAAGTCGGCGTACGCGGCGCCGCGCGCAACCATGGGATCGCGAAAGGCAGGTCCAACTTTCGCTGAGACATCTTCGAATTTTCCATTGCCTATATTACGGAAGAGAAGCGGCGGCTCAGCGTAATGAAGCGTCGGTTGTACGTTGCCGATGTCGTCGGCCACATGGCCATTGACCGCCACGATGTCGGGTAGACCGTCAAGATCGTAATCGAAGAAGAACGTCCCGAAAGTGAGCGATCGAGCCGAAGGCTGAGCAAGGCCTGCGGCGACAGTCTCGTCAGTGAATAGCCCGGACGAGTCGTTGTGATACAGGCTCATGCTCTCGGTGGTGAAGTTACCGATGATAAGGCTCTGGCGTCCTGAGTTGTCGTAGTCTCCGGCGTCTGTGCCCATGCCCGCGCGGGC
>PLTV01000106.1:0-13127 GCA_003164635.1 Acidobacteriaceae bacterium | reverse complement strand
TGATCGGTGGCAAGGGACCATTCGACGTAATGAGTTACAAAAAGATCGAGGCGTCCATCGCGGTCGTAGTCGAACCAGACGGCGCTTGCAGGGAAGCCGGAGTCGGCCAGGCCGGCTCGGGTTGTTACATCGGCGAATCGACCGTTGCCAAGATTGCGGAAGAGGTGACTGCCGCCAATGGCGGTGATATAGATGTCGTCGAATCCGTCGTTGTCATAGTCGCCGACAGTGCAGCCGAGACCATACATTTCAATGTCGAGTCCGGCCTGGTGCGTTACATCAGTAAATGTGCCATCGTGATTATTGTGATAGAGAGCCGGATAGGATTTGACGGCGCCGTGCCCAGGCCAGTTCATGGAATTGACAAAGAGAATATCCTGCCAGCCGTCATTGTCGTAATCGATAACGCAAACGCCACTACCCATGGTTTCGGGAAGATATTTTTCGCCGAAGGCGCCGCTGTTGTGCTTGAAGTGAATGCCGGCCTGGGCGGTGATGTCGGTGAAGGTGACTGGGCCGGAAGGCCGCGCGGGAGCAGGTGTAGAGGCGGGGAGATCCGGTGCCGGCCTAGCAGGTTGTACGGAAGAGCGTGCCGGTTCAGGAACTGAACGCGATTTACAACCCGCGACAGAACAAAGCAAGAGTGCGATATAGACCGGCGCGCATGAGAGCGTGCGGAAGGCACAATGAGTGGATACGTTTCTCGCTTTGGATGGAGGCATTATGGAAGTTATGACCGTACGATTTGCGGGTTTGCGAATGCGCTTGGGACGGCATTGCGAGCGCGTCGGGAATCAATAAACATTTCAATGAACAGAGCGGCGGGTCCGACCCAGAACAGTGCGTAAAGAGGCGCGAAGACACAACTATCGAGACGCAGAAGCAATTCCGCGAAAGCAATGGAAAACGCGACGATGCACTGACCCGTCCGCGAGCGAACAGTGGTCTTAGGGTCGGTAATCATGAAAAAGATGAAGAGCTGATACATGGGGCCAGTGATGGGAGAAATCTCCGATTGCCAAGGATCGCCTGTAACCCACGAGCGAAGGAACGAGAGTGCGATAAAAGAAGCGACGTAGGTAAGGCTGATGTGAAAGCGCCGGGCGCGCCATAGAATGACGGAGCCAAGAACCCAGATCACTGCAAGCGAGCCGAAGTTATTTCCCCACTGAATGCTGAGCGAAGCGACAGATTGGGCCGCGAGAAAGAGCATGGCGCAAATGCCGAAGTTGGAGGGGTTCCATATGTGGCGGCCGCGGAAACGCAACGCATATTTTGAGGTGATGGAGAGCAGGCTGCAAAGCGCGTAGGGCCAGAAGGCGGGTGAGCGCAGCAGTATGCCCACGCTGATGCCTGTGATATAAGCGCTGGCGGGGTGCGGCCATTTGCGCAGGAAGATGCGACCGAGCATCATTTCGGCCAGAACGCTGGTGGCGATGGCAAGCAGCGTTTTCCAATAGCTTTCGAGGATGCCGTAGGACAGGTTGCCAACGAGCAGAATAAGCGTGATGAAGATTGGGGGGACAAATGGACTGCCGAGCGCGGCGAACATGCGATTACCGAAGGAAGGCGACAAAGGTGTGCCGGATGTGGGTGTCACAGGTTCGTGTGCCATGGCAGGTTGCGGATTCATGAAGGCTCCTTGACATTGTAGAGCCGGTTGGGGACGAGGTCATTCAGGGTTTGTATGAATCCTGAGGGCCAGCGAATGACGAGCTTTTCAAGGCTTGGATTCTTTCCCAACCCAAAGTGGACGCGCCGATCATTCTCTGAAGCAAAGCCATTGCCACCGGAGACGGTCTGGACTTGCTGCTTGCGTCCCCAGAACAGAGTGAGCGTTGCTCCAATGGCGCTGCGATTGCTCTTCGTGCCTTCCAGCGCGAATTCGATCCAGTCCTTGTCGCCGCTCACAGTGTTTCGGTAAATCAGCAGCGGGCCGCCTTGATTGGCCGCAACCACATCAAGGACGCCGCGGTTCCAAAGGTCTGCGAGAACCACAGAGCGGCCATCGTAGGTGTCGGTAACTCCAACTGCCTGGGCAACGTCGTTGAATTTGCCCGCGCCATCGTTGAGCCAAACATGCTTCTGCTGGTAGCCGGATAGGCTGCGGCCGTTGAACGCAGGCCAGTTGACGGCATCTCCGATGATGGAACTGTTGCCGCCGGCTACTTTAGCGAAGTCATACCAGTAACTTCGCTTTCGATCGAGAGATATATATCCGTTTTCAAGATAGAGGTCGAGATTGCCGTCATTGTTAAGATCGCCGAATTGCGCGCCAAAGCTCCAGCCGCCAAGCTCCACGCCAAGATCGCGCGCCAGGTTGTCATACTTCAGCGAAGAGCCATCTTGCGGCACCCAAAGATTGTTCCCTTGAATCAAGACGCCTTCCTCGGAGATATTCGACACATAGATATCGAATTTTCCCTGGTTGAAGATATCGCCGAAGGACGCATTCATGCCGCTCTTGGGAGCGAACCCGATGCCGGTTTCTGCGCCGGCCTCGCGAAAGTGTTTGCCGTCGTTGAGATAGAGCTCAGACACGCCGTAATCATTGGCGATGAACAGATCGGGATGGCCTGTGCCGCGAAGGTCAGCAGCAGCCGCAGCCAGCGCCCAGCGATGGCTGTCGATGCCAACCTTGGCGCTGACTTCTTCAAAATGACCCTTGCCAAGATTGTGAAAAAGATACTTACGGCCGCCATTTTTGGCATACTCAAAGCTTTCGGGCATGACGCGCGTATTGGGCAGATGCCATAAGTCGAGGCTTTCGGGATAGTAACCGCCGACGAAAAGATCGAGCTTGCCGTCGCCGTCGTAGTCGAACCAGACGGCGGTGTTGGCATTGATCCACGGTGGCAAGCCGGCCTGCTCGGTGACGCGCGTAAAACCGTGGCCCTGGTCATTGTGGAATAACTCCGGCCGTCCCCACTTGATGAGATAGAGGTCGTCGTAGCCGTCGTTGTCGAAGTCGCCCCAGACTGCGCCCATGGAGACGCCCGCACCGGACTGATTGACGTCGGCAATACCCATCTGTTCGGCAACATCGGTGAAGGATCCATCGTGATTGTTGCGGTAAAGATGGTTCTTGCTGCCGATGGCACTGTTCGTCACATAGATATCGGGCCATCCATCGCGATCGAAATCCACGATGGATACCGCAGCGCCCATGGAAGTGACTTCCGGCATGATCGCCGCGAGTTTTTGATCGAGCAAGGGTGGCTGATGCACAAAGTCGACGCCCGAGGCGTGAGCGACTTCTTCAAGATAGAAGCCATAGCGATTCAGGGCGGTTTGCCGATCGACTGTGGCGGTCGGGGCTTGAGCAGCCGGCGAAAAACGGCGCACGAGCCAGGGCGTAGCGAGCTGAGCGCCAAAAAAGATCGTAACAAGAACGCGCGCGGCGACTCCTGTACGAGCGGGTGCAGGGGCAGGCGTTGAGAGCGTCATGGCGCAACCTCGCTTCTCAGCGCATGCCTGAACATATCAGGTGAAACATAGCGTGTGTGATAAGTCATCCAATCCTGCGAAAAATGCCGGTACGTCCACTCATCCTCGAGTTTGCCGGGGGGCGCATCGTAGAGCTTTCGAGCGTGATAGGGCAGGGGTTGGACGGTTTGAGAATAGGCGGAGTTATAGTCGCCGTCCTTGATCCAGCCGTCACCGGCAATTACATAATCGCGAACCCATCCGGGCGGTGGCGGGGGTTGCTCGGTGAAGCGAAGGGATAACTCATCGCCGGCATTCATGATGACGTAGCGATCGTCGGTTGCGGCCAGTAAACTGCGCACGTCGCCGTAGCGCGTGTAATAGCCTTCAAGATCCTGCCAGCGTTGGGTGGTACCGGCAAGCTGGTTGTAATCGGGTATTTCAGGCGAGGAGGGATACGCCTGATGGATCATGGAGAAGCCGCGATAGTGGAGGTCCGCGGTGTTTGCTTCCAGGCGAGTTACTTTGAGCGGACTGTTTGTCAGGCCGCGCGCCCACTGAATCTGATCCCAGTAGATTTCGAGGTTTGTACGGAGGCGAAGTTTGTGCGGAATTCCGGGGCGAAAGATTCCGGTGAGACCGATGAGGCAAATCTTCTTTCGTCCGGCGGGGAAACCAAGATTGGCGCGCACCACAACCCACCTGCCGTCTGGGCCTGGAACCTCAAGGCTCAACGGATGCGGCTGCTCGTGACTGCCTTGGGCTATGGCCACGTTAATAGATGAGTCAGAAGGATGTAACCAGCCGCGCGCAATGAGCCACAAGGGGCCTTCGATTGGCGCGTCTTCACCCAAGTCGATTTCGACATAGTGGTCGCGTGTTACTCCCTGATATTGGCCGCGGCCAAAGTTGTCGAGGTAGTTGCCATCGAGGTCGTGAAGCGTGGCCGTTACGTCATTTCCCGTGTCGTCGACCGCGTGGGCGATCGGTTGCGGCGGGGCAACGCTGGTGATTGCCAGTTTGACCGGTGGAACGGAGAAACGCTCATCGGTGAATACTTCGGTGTTTGGGGGATGGTCGACAGTCATGAGAGCGAGCGAGTCGTAATAATACGTCTCCCAAAGCTCACCGGTGATGCGGAGATCGTAAAAGCCGTCATGAGCGGCGAGTTGATCGCGACCGATCTTGTACCACTCTTCGGTGGCCGCAATGCTGGCCGTCCCAAGGTTGTTGATGCGCAGCCCAATTGCGGAACCCCAGGGAACAGCATCTTTCACAAACTCCATCTTGCTGCCATTGAACGCGAAGAGGAAGGGGCATGAGCCTTTGAGGCGTTGTTCGGTGACGACTTCCTGATCGGCCTTCAAGGCAAACTCGGCACGCATGGTGCCGTTCGGCCACTGGATGCGTGCGACTTCGGCGCCAGTTTGCATGCCGAGTCCGAAGTGGAGCTGCGGGGTGGTGATGGGCTGCATCTGGACAAGCAGGCCGGAGCGGATTTCGATTTCGCCGCCAATGCCGAAGGAGTTGATGCGCTGATCGCCCGTGGCCTGATGGGCACGCGGACGAATGACTTGCCAATGATAGTTCGTTGTGCCGCGATTGACGGCCCGGATGGGCTGCCCATCCGGAGAGAGCCCGAGCAGATCGAGACGGCCGTTCGCCGTGAGGTCCGCCGCATCGAACACACGCGCAGGAAGCTGCGCACCCTGCAACAAGTTGAACTGGCCCTTGTCATCAGCAAGCCAGATAAGCGCACCTGATGAATTGGCAAGGGCGACGTGAGCGAGCAACAGATCGAACGCCCCGTTGTTGTCGAGGTCGGCAATGCGCAGGCGAACTTCTCCGTCGAGCGATTGAGGGGGATCGGGAACGCGTGCGATCTCACTTGCGCTCCAGGCACCCCCCGAATTTGAAAGATAAACGATGGATCCGCTGGATTGAACGGCGAGCAAGTCGAGAATGCCGTCGTGATTGGCGTCGGCAGCGGCGATCGCTTTCACGGTTCCGAGGTTTGCAGGGAGGGCCTTCTCCGTGAATTTTCCAGAGCGCTCGTTGTGGAAGAAGTGGAGATGGCCTGCGCCGTCGATCAGGGATGCATCTGGATTGCCATCGCCATCGAGGTCAGCCCAGACGAACTGGCGGATGCCGGAGACTGCTGCGAAGGGATGGATAGGTTGAAATGTACCATCGCCGTTGTTGCGAAGGATGGTGGGTGTGCCCGCCGGCGTTCCCAGCACGATGTCGAGATCGCCATCGGCTTCAATGTCGACTGCCCACGCGCCGGTGTAGCTTGCATCGATGAGCGCTTTTGTCAGCTTGGTTTGCGCCGTAACGTCGGTGAACCTTGCAGGATCGTCCTGACGAAGGAAGCGCAGGCCGCCTGCTCCAGCGAGAACCAGGTCGGTGCGGAAGTCGTAATTGAAGTCGATCGGCAGAATGGACTCGGGCGTGGGCGGCACATGGCCCGAGCCGGCTGGGAAGGGGAAGGCCGTACCGGTAGAGAGCCGAACCTCGGCGGCATTGGCAGTGACCACCGCGGGAGCCCCCGTGCCGTTGAGCGAAACAGCGCCGATGTAGCCCCATTTTGCGCCAGAGGAGTTTGCGATTGGCTGAAGGTCGAAGCGCATCGCGGTGTCAGGAGCGGCAGGAGTGAAGACGGGGGAGGGAAGTCGAATCAAGTGCTGGAATGGCACTGCCTCTTCGCCGGGCGGAGCCTTCAGCACGGCGAGGCTGCGGCGGAAATCGGGAACCTGCGTGAGGACGTTGCGGAGGAAGACGCTGCGCACAGCGGCGGACGCAGGCGGCGTGGCGGCGGCAGCGGATCGGAGCGCAGCAAACTGCTGCTTCGCGGCATCGGGCCAGGAGGCGGATTGCATGGCGATGCGGTTGACGGCGGATTGCAGCGTTGCAGCATCGCCCCGCTTGGCTGCAATGCGGCTGAGTTCAAGCAGCGCGGCAAGATTGTCGGTAGAGGCCGCGAGAATCTGCTGAATGATTTGCTGAAACTCGGCTTCGCTGTTGCTTCCGCCCTGGCGCTCGATTTCGAGAGCGAGTTGGTAGGTGGCGCGGAGATTGGCGGGATTGAGCTTGACGGCCTGACGAAGGTCTTCAATGGACGCGGCGGTGTTACCACGGCTACTCTCAAGAATCCCCAGCAGGTTATACATTCGGTCGTTAGATGGAGCAAGGTCACGAGCGCGAATGAGGCGCTGTGCGGCGAGGTCGAAGCTGCTCTGGCGTAACGCAAGGATGCCCCAGTCGGCCCATGCGGCGGGCTCTCCGGGAATCAATTTGGCGGCGGCGGCCAGACTCGCATCGGCTCGGACGTCGTCGCCTACCTGCAATGCTGCGAGGCCAACATAAAACATAGAGAGATAGTCGCTATAGGCTTTGGAGTTTTTGTCGGGCAAGCGATCGTACGAATGGCATCCTGAAAATGCGACGGCGACTGCCAGTGAAAGCACTATCAAACGTTTCCAACCGGAGGGTTGGCGTACGTCTGTCGAGCCTGGTGGCGAGCCTATTGCCGGGGAATTCATTTGCTCTTCATTTTGACTGGTGCGCATGACATCTGGCAACGAGGCTCGGGGCGTTTGTGCGCGTTCGTTGACACGATCAACAGTGCACACGGGTTGGTTTGATTTTGAGCCGGGGATGACTCAAGCGCATGCAACCTCGCCAGGCCTGCTTGAACCTTCGACAAAAAATCGGGCGAGGCGGGCTGCGACCGGCTCACTCTGATTCAACGGGATGAAGTGGCCGGAATCGAGGATGATCATCCTTGCGTTCGGAATAAGTTCAGAGGCGCGGCGGGCGAAGGCCTCAGGAATGGCCGGATCGCGCGAGCCCTGAAAGATAAGTGTGGGCATCCTAAGCGACGGCAAAAAGCCGGGGACCTCTGCCAGTACTGATGACGGCTTGCCCCAGCGAAGAACCCGCATGAAATGCCATGAGCCAGCAAAGCCGGAAAATGGCCTATAGAAATCGTCGAGAATCGCGCTTGTTTGCTCGGAGCTTTCAAGAGCCCGCCTCATGGCGATCTTCCAGAAGATCTGACCGATCAAAGGAGCGAGAATTTCGCCGAGGATTGGCTTCCTCAATGCTTCAAGAAGGAAGAATGGCTTGAGCTCAGGAAACAGGGCCGGTGAAAGCAGAGCGAGGTGGTCGACGTGCTGCGGAAAATAGCGTGCGTAGTGCACGGCTATCACCGAGCCCGCGTCGTGGCCAACTACGTGCCATTTCTCAATGTTGTTTTCAATACGAATCTGATCAAGCTGCTCTGCGAGGTGACGCAGAAAATTCGCGTCGTAGGGACGGCCCGGTGTTTCTCCCATTCCCGGCAGGTCGACGGCAAAGCACTTGAAGCTTCCGCACAGGCGCTGAATCACACCTTTCCATAGGTAACTGCTGGTAGGCATACCGTGGATAAACAGGACCGGGTCTCCAGAGCCGCAACTTACGAGGTGCATGAAATGACTCCGATCGGATTCATGATGTTGCACACGCCGGGGCTGCGGGTTTCGATCGCGCGCAGAAGAAATAAAGCAGGTTCATTGCGAATCGAAGCGTGGTGAGGAATGCGCCAAACAAGAAAGTGGAGACGATGCCGCTGGGCCGGATGCGGGAATAGATGTTGTTCATGCTCCACGCGGGGATGGTGTAAACATCGCCGGCTCTGAGGGCGCCGATTCGATTGCGGACAGGCCAATCGTAGATGATCTTTTCGATTCCGGAGTTGAAGAAGTTTGCCATGTAGAGGACCCGCCGGCTATAGAGTCTGCGCGAGAGCCAAGGCAATTGCCGGTCGTTGCGGCTGCTCACAATGATTTTTGAGGCTTCTTCCGCGTGCCTGAGCGCAGCTGTTACGCCATTTGAGGTCATGGGATCGACCATTGCCGCCGATTCGCCGATGACAAGCCAGTTGGGGCCGTTGGTGTTGCCGTAGGCTCGGCAACTGAACGATGTGGTGCGCGGAGACACTTCAGCGGCAGACTGCGCGAATGGACGCAGTTCGGGAAAATTGTCGAGTTGCTCGCGGAAAATATTGGGCAGCGACATGCCCTGCCTACGCTTGTCCGCGATGGCCTCACCGGAGGCAACATAGCCGACGCTGATGGTTCCAGGATTGATAGGAATCTGCCAGACCCAACTCATGTAGAAAGGGCCTTCGCAATCGGCGTTGAGCGTTGTGCCTTCCAAAGGCAACGGCGCGGGAAAATAATCCCACATTGCTACTTTCTTGGGCCCAAATTCGTAAGCCGGCAGATTGAAGAGCCGAGGGAAGAGGCTGGCAGTGGAGCCGGAAGCATCAAGATACCATTGCGAGGAGATTTGCGCGCCGCCCTGCGTGACAACCGAAGTGACCGTGTGTTGGGACCGTTCGACACGAACGACTTTGTCGCGTAGCCATAGGACTCCGGCTTTGATGGCAATGTCGCGAAGGGCGGCGTCTAGTTTCGTGCGGTCCACGTGGATGGTGCGCAGCTCAACATTGAAGGGCGGTCGGGTGAGCCAATCGGAGGGTTCGTAATGCTCGAATGCGCCGCTACGCAGGCGGAGAGTCACGTGGCGCTTGTAAGTCGCGAACCCTTCGTCGAGCAGGCGAGCCATCGGCAGTCCCAAAGCGGCCAACAGGTCGGGAGCAGACCAGTCAAGGGATTCTCCCACCGGATCTCTGTTGGCAGTTTCCGGCTCGATGCAAACCACGCGAAGGCCCCCTTTGGCCAGATGAAACGCAGCTGCCATCCCAGCCAGACCACCGCCCACGACCGTCACATCAATTTGAGAGAAGTCATTCGTCATCAGAAAGATGTGCGGGCAGTTCCCCTCTATAGCGGATACTCGTGGATACGGCGCAGCCCTCGCAAGATGCAATGGGAGGGGATTTATCTCCATCGTTCGATGGAGGCGCGACCCCTGGAACGCCGCTAACATTCTCGCAGCCGGTCGATCTACCTTTCGCGACCACTTTCCCCAGGAGAATCAGTACAATTGAAACTGCCAGTGTGGCTCCGTCCCCTGCTGTTTATCGCGGTGCTTCTTGCGCTCTGGCAGGTTGCCATCGATCGGCATCCCGGACAGCTTTTGCCGGGACCGATTGGCGTGGCCAAGGGGATACTCGACCTTCTGCAACATGGGTTGTTGCTGAAGTATGTTGTTGCTTCGCTGTTCCGAGTTACCTGGGGCTTTGGACTGGCTGTTGTGGTGGCAATTCCTTTGGGGCTTATGCTTGGCTGGCATCGGCGTGGCCAGATGGCCGCCTATCCGATTGTGCAGCTTTTCCGGCCCATTTCGCCGCTTGCGTGGATTCCCCTTGCGATTCTCTGGTTTGGTGTGAGCGACCTGGCGGCCATTTTCTTGATCTTTGTCGGTTGCTTTTTCCCGCTACTGCTGACGGCGATGAGCGCGGTCCATAACATTCCGGCCGTGTACGTGAATGCGGGCAGAAATTTTGGATTGAGTTCGAGCGCATTTGTGTCGCGCGTTCTGTATCCGGCGGTGATACCGCAATTGCTGACCGGATTGAGACTTACTCTCGGCATTGCGTGGCTGGTTGTGGTGGCCGCCGAGATGATTTCAGTGAATTCGGGGCTGGGCTTTCTGATTGTGGACGCGCGCAACGCGGGGAATCGATACGACCTGGTGGTGGCCGGAATGGTGCTGATTGGGGCCATTGGTCTCATGCTCGACCTGGCGATGCGATCGCTGGAGCGCGTGCGGTCGTTTCATTGGAGCATTTCGGAGGATTAGTGGCGGCAGGAGATGCAGCGGTGACAGAGGCGGGAGCCGGACAGAAAATGCGGGTGGAACACTTGGGCATGGTGTTTCAGCGCGATGGCGGGGCAGTCTCTGCGCTTGAGGACATCAACCTTGACGTCTCTGCAGGGGAGTTTGTCTGCATTGTTGGCCCTTCGGGATGCGGAAAATCGACACTCCTCAACGTTCTGGCGGGCTTCCTTTCGTCCACCAGCGGATCTGTCACCATTGACGGGGAAGCAGTGACCGGGCCAGACCCGCGGAGGATTCTTGTTTTCCAGGAGCGCGGAGTTTTTCCCTGGCTAACGGTAGAAGGAAACATCGGGTTTGGATTATCGAAATTGTCGCGCGCGGAACGCGAAGCGCGTATTGCGCACTATGTGCAGACGGTCAGGCTGCAGGGATTCGAGAAGGCTTATCCAGCGGATCTTTCCGGCGGCATGAAGCAGCGGCTCCAAGTGGCACGGGCCCTGGCGGTCAATCCTGACATTCTGTATCTCGATGAGCCGTTCGGGGCGCTCGACTCCATTACGCGCGTGATCATGCGTGGCGAGTTGCTGCGTATCTGGCAAACGGAGCGCAGGACGATTCTTTTTGTAACACACGATATTGACGAAGCCGTGCAGCTGGCGGATCGAGTGATAGTTCTGAGTTCGCGGCCGGCGCGTATCAAGGAAATCCTTGCCATTGACATTCCTCACCCACGCAACATCAGTTCGCCGCGCTACTTGGAACTTCGGGATGAACTGTTGACGCAGATCGGTCTGGCTTACGAGGTATGAATTCAGTTGCAAAGCCGCGCAGGTGGGAGGCTTTTTTCTGGCCGGCGATTGCAGCTGCCGTGTTGCTGGCCGTGTGGCATTACTCGGTGGTGCTGACCGGGACCAAGATTTTTCCGTCGCCCACGAATGTCAAGACAGGCGTGATCGAGTTATTACATAAGAATGTGCTCTGGGCCGATATCGGCGACTCATTGCGCCGAGTCGCGGTTGGGTTTGGGGCAGCCGTGCTGGTTGGGATACCGGTGGGTCTTTGGCTGGGCTGGAGCGCAAAGGCGAACCAGGTAGTGAATCCCACGTTGCAGATACTGAGGCCGATCAGCCCGATTGCCTGGATTCCGGTAGCCATCATCTTTTTCGGCGTTGGAGACCGTGCCGCGATCTTCCTCATTTTTCTGGCGTCGTTTTTCCCGATTGTTCTTGCATGCGTGAGCGGGGTCTCAAGCGTGTCCCCCGTTCTGCGCAGCGCGGGATGTAATTTTGGTTTGTCGTCTACGCAGCTTTTGCGGCGGGTAATTTTTCCTGCCGCGCTGCCGCAAATCCTTGTAGGCGTGCGTGTGGCACTGGGTATCGCATGGCTTGTGGTTGTAGCGGCTGAGATGATTGCTGTTGATTCGGGACTGGGCTACCTGGTAATCGACTCGCGTAACTCGGGCAAACGCTACGACCTGGTTGTGGCGGCAATGCTGATGATTGGGATCATCGGCCTTGTGCTCGATTTCAGTGTCCGCCGGGTGGAAAGGATTAAGTCGGTGCGCTGGGGGTTTCGGAATGCATCTTAGGACCAAGCTCATGATTCTCGCAGTAGGCTGGCTAGCGCTGATTTCGGGACTGCATGCGTGGCTCAACGTCAATTGGGCGGCAATTCTGAACGACTACCNNGTTTATGCCGCGCATGTTTCAAGGCTTTCCCGAGATGAAAGAGGCGCTTATCTCGAATCGCGTGCAGGCGGCGTTTATTGTGGCGCCGATGGCTCTGGCACTGAAGGCGCAGGGTGTCCCCATCAAGGTGGTCTATCTTGGGCATCGCTACGGCAGCGCGGTTGTGGTTCAGAAAGATGGACCGGTCAAGACCTTCGCCGACATGCGCGGGCGCACCATTGCGATTCCGAGCCGCTTTTCGGATGAACGTCTTCTGCTGTTTCGCGCCATGAAGGTGTTTGGCATCAAGCCGGGAGAGATCAAGATGGTGGAGATGGCGCCCCCGGATGTTTCGGGCGCACTGGCGGCCCACGCCATCGACGCATTTGTGATGGGCGAGCCTTTTCCGTCGCAAGCGGAGATGGCGGGATATGGCCGTGTACTTTTCCAAGCACGCGATTATTGGCCAGACTATATGTCGTGCATTCTGGTCGTGCGGCAGGATCTGATTGATACACGTCCGGATGTGGTGCAGGTGCTGGTGGACGGGATTGCACGCTCGGGCATGTGGCTCGATACCAGTAAGCCTCATCGCGAGGATGCAGCCGACAAGGTGGGACGCCTGTACTACAACCAGAAGCCGGCGCTATTGCGGTGGGCACTGACCAAGCCGATGGATCGGGTTATGTATAGCCCGCTCGCGCCGCGCAAGGCGGACTTCGACATGGTTCGCGATTTGATGATCGAGACTGGGGTATTGAACAAGAAGCTTGAATTCAGCGATTACACCGATACACGCTTTTCAGACAAAACCAGCATGTTGACGCCTTGGAGATATGAGCCTGGGACTGCTTCAGCGAAGTAACCGCTGAGCCTACCCGATGCAGATCGAGAGTTAGAGGAGATCACCGTGATTCGTAGAAGATTTCTTCAGTTCGTAGCTATTTCAGGGGCGGGAGCACTGGCGTTCGAGGCCAGGGGCGCGGGAACAGCCAGGACCGTGATCTACCAGGTGAAGGGGTTTACGTGCATTACCTGCGCTGTGGGACTGGATACCTTACTCAGTAAGCAAAAGGGCATTCTTTCAAGTAAGTCGACCTATCCGGAGGGTAAGGTTACGGTCAAATTCGAGGAGAGTGCAATTACGGAGAAAGCTATCGAAGGGTTTATCGCCGAGATGGGTTTCAGTGTTGCCAGCAGCACGACGGCTGGATGAGGTTGGGCGCAGCATTGAGAGGCAGTGGAAAGGGAATTGATGATGCGGGAATTTGCTCGGATTTCATCCGAAATAACGGAGGCGCT